>NZ_JBVJLI010000003.1:0-451738 GCF_055584805.1 Pseudomonas sp. NPDC090752
GTGCGACCGGAGGTGGCACCACCTGCTGAGCTGGCGGTGGCGGAGGTACTTTGGCTGACGCCGAAGTTGTAACCGGTGACTTCAATCCATTTTTTGTATGCTTCATCCAAGGCTTCGCCGGGGATGTCGTCGATTTTTATATAGGCGTCAAAGGACATGCTTACCGCTCCTTGGCAGTTGCTTAATAGAGAGTATAAGTTGACGGGGAATCAATCCCGGTCAGTGAAGCCAAGGCTAGGGAGTGAATGGGGATGGAGCAATAGCAAAAAGGAAGTTCGGGTGTAATTCAGAAATGGACTACAGATAGAGGAAGCTTTTCTGGTTCGGATGTTTCAAGATGTTGTTTCAGTGGAGGTCGCTGTGGGAGCGGCTTCAGCCGCGAATACCGGCGAAGCCGGTACCAGCCACCGCGTCGCCTGCTTCGCGGCTGAAGCCGCTCCCACAGGGAGGGCGGCGCTCGGTCGCAAGGGCGCCGCCAAGCCCGCGCCGAACCCTGCCTATCACGACAATAGCGAACGGTGGTTGTTCTAAAACCTGCGAAAGAGGACAATTATCGGCTTCCCGTCACAACCAGCGACCTTGCATGGCCTTTCTTGCACTTGGTATCAACCATAAGACTGCCTCGGTAGACGTACGCGAGCGCGTGGCGTTTACCCCAGAGCAGCTGGTCGACGCCCTGCAGCAGCTCTGCCGACTGACCGCCAGCCGTGAGGCGGCGATCCTGTCGACCTGCAACCGCAGCGAGCTTTATATAGAGCAGGACCACCTGTCCGCCGACGCGGTGCTGCAATGGCTGGCCGATTATCACCGGCTGAGCCTCGACGAATTGCGCGCCAGTGCCTACGTCCACGAAGAGCACGACGCGGTCAGGCACATGATGCGGGTTGCATCGGGGCTGGATTCGCTGGTGTTGGGTGAGCCGCAGATCCTTGGCCAGATGAAATCAGCCTATGCCGTCGCGCGTGAAGCCGGCACCGTCGGCCCGCTGCTCGGGCGCCTGTTCCAGGCCACCTTCAGTGCCGCCAAGCAAGTGCGTACCGACACCGCGATCGGCGAAAACCCGGTGTCGGTGGCGTTCGCCGCCGTCAGCCTGGCGCGGCAGATCTTCAGCGACCTGGGGCGCAGCCAGGCGCTGTTGATCGGCGCCGGTGAAACCATCACCCTGGTTGCTCGCCACCTGCATGAGCAAGGCGTGCGCCGCATCGTCGTGGCCAACCGCACCCTGGAGCGGGCCAGCCTGCTGGCCGAACAGTTCGGCGCGCATGCCGTGCTGTTGGCCGACATTCCGCAGGAGCTGGCCAACAGCGACATCGTCATCAGCTCTACCGCCAGCCAGCTGCCGATCCTCGGCAAGGGCGCAGTGGAGAGCGCGCTGAAACTGCGCCGGCACAAGCCGATCTTCATGGTCGATATCGCCGTGCCGCGCGACATCGAGCCGGAAGTCGGTGAGCTCGACGACGTCTACCTGTACACCGTCGACGACCTGCACGAAGTGGTCGCGGAAAACCTCAAGAGCCGCCAGGGCGCGGCCCAGGCGGCCGAGGAGCTGGTCTCGGTGGGCGCCGAGGACTTCATGGTGCGCCTGCGCGAGCTGGCCGCTGTTGATGTATTGCGCGCCTATCGCCAGCAAAGCGAGCGCCTGCGCGACGAAGAATTGCAAAAGGCCCAGCGTCTGCTGGCCAACGGCGGCAACCCCGAAGATGTGCTGGCCCAATTGGCCCGGGGTCTGACCAACAAACTTCTGCATGCGCCAAGCGTGCAGCTGAAAAAGCTCTCGGCCGAGGGGCGCCTCGATGCGCTGGCCATGGCCCAGGAACTCTTTGCCCTCAACGAGGGCTCGACGGACAAATCCCTGCAATGAAAGCGTCGCTGCTGAACAAACTGGACACGCTCCAGGACCGTTTCGAGGAACTCACCGCGTTGCTGGGTGATGCCGAAGTCATTTCCGACCAGACTCGCTTTCGCGCCTATTCCCGTGAATACGCCGAAGTCGAGCCGGTGATCGCAGCCTATCAAGCATGGCGCAAAGTGCAGGGCGACCTCGAAGGCGCCCAGGCGCTGCTCAAGGACGCTGACCCTGATATGCGCGAAATGGCCGTGGACGAAGTGCGCGAAGCCAAGGAGCAGCTGTTGGGCCTGGAGTCGCAGCTGCAACGCATGCTGCTGCCCAAGGATCCCAACGACGGGCGCAACGTGTTCCTCGAAATCCGCGCCGGCACCGGTGGCGATGAAGCGGCGATCTTCTCCGGCGACTTGTTCCGCATGTATTCGCGATACGCCGAACGGCGTGGATGGCGTCTGGAGATTCTCTCCGAGAACGAAGGCGAGCACGGCGGCTATAAAGAGATCATCGCCCGCGTTGAAGGTGACAGCGTGTACGGCAAGCTCAAGTTCGAGTCTGGCGCGCACCGCGTGCAGCGCGTGCCGGAGACCGAGTCGCAGGGCCGCATCCATACTTCGGCATGCACCGTGGCGGTGTTGCCCGAACCCGATGAGCAGGCAGCGATCGAGATCAACTCGGCCGACCTGCGGGTGGACACCTACCGCGCCTCCGGTGCCGGTGGCCAGCACGTCAACAAGACCGACTCGGCAATCCGCATCACCCACTTGCCCACCGGTATCGTGGTCGAGTGCCAGGAGGAGCGCTCCCAGCACAAGAACCGCGCCCGCGCCATGTCCTGGCTGTCGGCCAAGCTCAACGACATGCAGACCAGTGCCGCGCAGAACGCCATCGCCAGCGAGCGCAAGCTGCTGGTGGGTTCGGGCGACCGCTCCGAGCGCATCCGCACCTATAACTATCCACAGGGGCGGGTCACCGATCACCGTATCAACCTGACCCTCTACTCCCTCGACGATATCCTCGCCGGTGGCGTCGACGCCGTGATCGAACCGCTGCTGGCCGAATACCAGGCCGACCAACTGGCGGCCCTGGGGGACTGATGACCATCATTGCCAGCCTGCTGCGCAACGCGCAGCTGCCAGATTCACCCAGCCAACGCCTGGACGCCGAACTGCTGCTGGCGGCGGCCATCGGCAAGTCGCGCAGCTACTTGCACACCTGGCCCGAGCGTATCGTCAGCAGCGAGCACGCCGAGACCTATGCCGGCTATCTGCAGCGCCGCCGTAGCGGCGAGCCGGTTGCCTATATCCTTGGCCAACAAGGCTTCTGGAAGATCGACCTGGAAGTGGCGCCGCACACGTTGATTCCGCGCCCGGACACCGAGCTGCTGGTCGAGACCGCGCTTGAGCTGCAACCGGCAACACCGGCCAGGGTCCTCGACCTGGGCACCGGCACGGGCGCCATCGCCCTGGCCCTGGCCAGCGATCGTCCGGGCTGGCAGGTCACTGCGGTGGATCGCATCGATGAAGCCGTGGCCCTGGCCGAGCGCAATCGCCAGCGCCTGGGCCTGGGCAACGTCAAGGTGCTCGCCAGCCATTGGTTCAGCAGCCTGGCCGGTGAGCGCTTCGATCTGATCCTTAGCAACCCGCCGTACATTGCCGCCGAAGACCCGCATCTGATTGAAGGTGATGTGCGCTTCGAACCCAGCAGCGCGCTGGTGGCCGGTGCCGATGGCCTGGATGACCTGCGGCTGATCGTCAGTCTGGCGCCGGAGCATTTGCTGGCGGGTGGCTGGCTATTGCTCGAACACGGTTATGACCAGGCACTCGCGGTGCGCGAGCTGCTTGCCGCGCACGGTTTCATCGAGGTGGCCAGCCGCAAGGACCTGGGCGGCCATGAGCGTATTTCCCTGGGGCGCTTGCCATGCTGACCGATCAGGAACTGTTGCGTTACAGCCGGCAGATTCTGCTGGCTCAGGTGGACATCGACGGCCAGTTGCGCCTCAAACAGAGCAAGGCGCTGATTATCGGCCTGGGTGGCCTGGGTTCGCCGGTGGCGTTGTACCTGGCGGCTGCCGGTGTGGGCGAGCTGCATTTGGCGGACTTCGACACTGTCGATTTGACTAACCTGCAACGCCAGGTCATCCATGACAGCAGCAGCGTCGGCATGAGCAAGGTGGACTCGGCGTTGCAGCGGCTTGAGGCCATCAACCCTGAGGTCACGCTGGTCGCCCATCGCCAGGCGCTGGACGAAGATTCGCTGGCTGCAGCCGTAGCGGCCGTCGACCTGGTGCTGGACTGCTCCGATAACTTTGGCACCCGTGAAGCGGTCAATGCCGCCTGCTTCGCCCACGGCAAGCCGCTGGTCAGCGGCGCTGCGATCCGTCTTGAAGGGCAGTTGTCGGTGTTCGACCCTCGGCGCGACAACAGCCCTTGCTACCATTGCCTGTACGGCCATGGCAGCGAAGCCGAATTGACCTGCAGCGAAGCCGGGGTGATTGGCCCGCTGGTGGGGCTGGTCGGTAGCCTGCAGGCGTTGGAGGCCATGAAGCTTCTGGCCGGTTTCGGTGAACCGTTGGTGGGACGCCTGCTGCTGATCGATGCCCTTGGCACGCGCCTGCGTGAGTTGCGGGTCAAGCGTGATCCGGCCTGCGCCGTGTGCGGCAAACGCGATGGCTGAGCGCTCGGCGCCAGTTGGCGTGATGGATTCGGGGGTCGGCGGTTTGTCGGTGCTCGCCGAAATCCAGCGCTTGTTGCCCGACGAGTCGCTGCTGTATGTCGCCGATTGCGGCCATGTGCCGTATGGCGAGAAAACGCCGGACTTTATTCGCCAGCGCTGTCGGCGCATTGCAGCGTTCTTCCAGGCAAAAGGCGCCAAGGCCATGGTCCTGGCGTGCAACACCGCAACGGTGGCGGCGGTTGCCGACCTGCGCGAGCTGTACCCCGACTGGCCGCTGGTCGGTATGGAACCGGCAGTCAAGCCCGCTGCCGCAGCCACTCGCTCCGGCGTGGTCGGCGTGCTGGCCACCACCGGCACCTTGCAGAGCGCCAAGTTCGCCGCCTTGCTGGACCGCTTCGCCAACGATGTGCGCGTGGTCACCCAGCCTTGCCCTGGGCTGGTCGAGCTGATCGAGAAAGGCGACCTTGGCAGTGCGCAATTGCGCCAGTTGTTGCTCGGCTATGTACAACCCCTGCTGGCCGCAGGCTGCGACACGCTGATCCTGGGCTGCACCCACTACCCCTTCCTGCGGCCGTTGCTCGCGGAAATGGTGCCTGCCGATGTGGCCATCATCGACACCGGCGCGGCCGTGGCGCGACAGCTGCAACGCTTGCTGGCCGCCCGCGACCTGCTGGCCGATGGACCGGCAGGGGATACCGCATTCTGGAGCAGTGCGGATCCGCAATCTTTGAGAAGTATCCTACCTGTGTTGTGGAAACAGTCGGGCGATGTGCACGGTTTTCAATTGTAAAAAAACCGTGAAAACAGCTGAACTATCGTCCCACTCCTGATTTCTATCGCTTTGCCTGGCTTGAGGCGAACACTAACAACAGCATAGGAAAGAAGGATGTTTCTCATGAGGAAACTGCTCGGCTTGGCGGCGGCTGCCGTCGTTACCCTGGGGCAATTCACGGCGGCGCAAGCTGCGGACGTTTCACTGTCAGTCGGCCAGACCGGTGACTCCACCATGGTCTATCGCTTGGGGCTGCAGTCGAACTGGGAAACAAGCTGGTGGCAGACCAGTGTCGGTCGAGTGACTGGCTACTGGGATGGTGCCTACACCTATTGGGACGGTGACGAGACGGCAAGCAACCATAGCCTGTCGTTTGCACCGGTTTTTGTTTATGAGTTCGCGGGGGAGTCGGTGAAACCGTATATCGAAGCCGGTATCGGTGTTGCTGCGTTCTCGCGAACAAAGCTTGAGAGCAACGAGCTGGGCTCAGCGTTCCAGTTCGAGGATCGCATCGGCTTTGGTCTGCGCTTTGCGGGCGGGCATGAGATTGGCGTGCGGGCCATTCACTATTCGAATGCGGGCATCAAGCAACCGAATGATGGTGTGGAAAGCTACAGCCTGCATTACCGCATGGCGCTGTGATTCATTCAGTACCGACCTCTTCGTGTATTTGCCCGCGTAGAGGTCGGTACTGTGTACAGGGCTCAGCGTGACAACGGCCACAAGCTGCCGATGTCCAACACTTCCAGCACCAGCTCCGGCTCGCGCAGCGTCAACCGTTGCAGCAGCTCGTCTGCGGCGCTCTCGGGTGTCCAGGCATCAGGCACAGCCTGCACAGGAGTCACGGGTGTCTTCAACGATTGCGGTGCCACCACCGTCAAGTCAATGCCCTTGCCCTGCAGCGCCTGGCGTTCCTCGCGCAACCACTGCGGCATGTTGTTCCAGCCCGCCGTCACTTGCGTTGGGGCATAAAGCTGCAATGCCGAATAGCGGTTGAAGATTGCCATTACCTGCGGTGAGTTGCCCTTGGCCAGAAGCGGCAGCCCTTTGGACAGGCAGTACTCGCCCGCCAACTGGTTGCTGCTGACGATCGCCTCGAACAGCTCGCTGTCTGCGACATCGTCAGCCAGATAGTCGCTGGTGCCTGCGTTGATGATCAAGCCGTCGAGCGAGCCCCAGGCATGGCAAACCTGCAAGCAAGCGCTGGTTGCCTGGTCTTCTTCGTTCAATTGCCAGGGCAGCAGCAACAGCCGGCTGCCATGACGCGCGGCCAATGCATTCAACACCTCACCGTACTTGGCACTTGCGGCAACCCGGTGCCCTTGTTCGAGCAACTGCTCCACCAGGGCCAAACCCAGTCCATTGCTGGCCCCTGTAACCCAGAAACTGCGCGAGTTATTCAAGATACTGCCCTCTGGTCCTGCCGGCGCGGGAGGCCCTTGAAGGCTTCAAGTGCGCGCTGGCGACTACTTCCGAGATCGACGATCGGACTGTGATAGGAATTATTAGCAAAAAGATCCGCTGACTTCACGGGCTGATGGATAGATTTATCATCCAGCCCCCGTAATTCCGGGAGCCAGTGACGGATGAAGTGACCCTGTGGGTCGAAGCGTTGCGACTGCGAAACCGGGTTGAAGATGCGGAAAAAGGGCACTGCGTCGGTCCCGGTGGACGCGCTCCACTGCCAGCCGCCGTTGTTTGCGGCCAGATCACCGTCTATCAGGTGGCGCATGAAATGCCGTTCGCCCTTGCGCCAGTCGATCAGCAGGTTCTTGCTGAGGAACATGGCGACGATCATGCGCAGGCGGTTGTGCATCCAGCCGGTGTGCAGCAGTTGGCGCATGGCTGCATCGATGATCGGGAAGCCGGTGCGGCCCTGTTCCCAGGCTTCGAGGTCTGCGGGGGCATCGCGCCAGGGCAGGGCCTCGGTCTGGGCGCGGAACGGGCGGTGGCGCGACACCTGAGGATAACCGGTCAGGATGTGCTTGTAGAATTCACGCCAGAGCAATTCGTTGATCCAGGTCTGAATGCCGCTGCTGCCACTGTCGAACTCGCCGCGGTTGCTCGCCAAGGCGGCATGCAGGCATTGGCGTGGCGAGATGACCCCAGCGGCCAGGTAAGCCGACAGTTGGCTGGTGCCGGGTTTAGCGGGGAGGTCGCGCAGGTGCTGGTAATCCTCGACGGTTTCGTCGAGAAAACGGGTGAGGCGCGCCTGAGCTTCCTCTTCTCCAGCCGGCCAATGCTCGCTGAGGACGCGCGCTGGCTTGTCGAAGCCTTCAATGTGTTGCGGGATCGGATCGCTTTGGATATCCAGTGGCGCTTGGCGTTTTACCTGTGGCGCTTGCGATGGCAGCCCGCGGTGCAGGTGTTCCAGGCAGACCTTCTTGAACTGGCTGAACACCTGGAAATAGTCACCACTGCGGGTGAGGATGGTACCGGGCCGGAACAGCAGTTGATCGAGGTAGCTGTGCGCCTGAATGCCGGAAGCTTCAAGCAGCGTACGCGTGGCCTGATCGCGGCTGTTTTCGTTGATGCCGTAGTCATCGTTCCAGTGCACGGCTTCGATGGGGTGTTGGCGGCACACCTTAAGCAGCGCAGGTCCGGCCTCGTCCCAGGTATCTATCTTGCGGATCAGTAGCGGGATGTTGAGTTGTTCCAGCGACTGGCGCAGGTCGCGCAGGTTGCGCAGCCAGAAATCGACCTTGCACGGGGCATCGTCGTGTGCCTGCCACTGGCCGGGGCTGCTCAGCCACAGGGCAATGGTCGGGCCGCGGGCGCAGGCGGCGCTCAGGGCAGTGTTGTCGTTGAGGCGCAGGTCGCTGCGCAGCCAGATCAGTTGCATCGGGGGGGGATCTCTACAGGCGGGCGGCCATTGCCCTGGAGTGCGCGCAATGCCGCCTGTGGGCTGTCGAACAGGAGAAGCTCAGGCAGGCCGAAGGCTTGCAGCTGTGCTCGATGGAGGGCGACCGTGGCACCGCCCAGCAGTTTCGCCCCGGGTATTCCCTCGAGCGTGCGCAGCAAGGCGCGGCTGTCGATGCGCGGGCCCAGGTGCAACAGCAGTGCGCGCGGCTGAAGTGCGGTGACGGCGCGTTGCAGTTCGACACCGCTGACCGGTTGCTCCAGTACTTCAACGGGGATCCCGTTGCTGCACAGCAGCCACGCGCACAGCCACAGGCTGGGGTCGAAAGCGTGCTCGCTGTCTTTAGCAATCAGTACGGCCGGTCCTTGCAGGAATTGATTGTCGTGATAGACCCGCGCCCCCAGCTTGCTGCGCAACCATGTATGGAAGAACACTTGCTCGAGCCGGGCATTGAAGTAGGTGCGCCATCGTTGTGCCAAGCTTTCCAGCAGCGGCAGCAACAGTTTTTCGCACAAGGTTATTGCCGGGTACAGCGCCATGGCCTGGTTGAGCTGCTGGTCGAGCGCGCGCTGCGACAGATTGGCGATAGCCTCTACCAGCTGTTGCTGGCGAGTTTGCCAGTCACCTTGTGGGACAACGGCAGGGGGCTTGTCGAGCAGCTCGCGCACCTGGCCGACCGACGCGCCACGTTCCAGCCAAGCCAATATCGCTTCGACCCGTTCGAACTGGTCAAGGGCGTACAGGCGATGGCCCTTGGCGGTGCGTTGCGGCTTGAGCAGGCCGTAGCGCCGCTCCCAGGCACGCAATGTCACTGGATTCACGCCGGTGCGTCGTGCAAGCTCACCAATGGGCAAAAGCGTATCAGACGGCATTGCGCAGCCCCAGGCTGTCGGGGTGCGGCTGCAGGTAGGCTTGTTGCAGCAGGTAGGGGTCGGGGTGTTTGCGCAGGTGGTGCTTGAGCAAGGTCAGTGGCACCACAAGCGGTACCACGCCTTGCTGGTACTGGTCGATGATGTGCTGCAGCTCAGCCTTGTCCTGAGGCGTCAGTGTGCCCTTGAAATAGCCACTGAGGTGCTGCAGCACGTTGCCATGGGTGCCACGGCTGGCACAGCGGCGCAAGGCCTGCATCAGCTGGCTGAAGTAGCGTGGTCCGATTTCCCCCGGGTCGTCATCCCGGCTCATGCTGCCGAGCAGGCGGCCGAGCTGGCGATAAGCCTGAGGGTTGTTGGCCATCAGCAGGTATTTGTAGCGTGAGTGGAAGCGTATGAGCGCACCACGGCTCAGGCCCTCGGCACGCATATTTTGCCAGTCGGCGTAGGCGTAGACGCGGCTGATGAAGTTCTCGCGCAGTACTGGGTCGTGCAGCCGGCCCTCTTCTTCCACCGGCAGGTCCGGGCGACGCGCGCAAAATGCAGCGGCATAGGCGCCCGTACCGCCCTCGGGCGCAGAGTGACCGTTGTCCTGGTACACCTTGACCCGTTCCAGCCCGCATGAGGGGGATTTCTGCATGAAGATGTAGCCGCAGATGCCGTCGAGTTCAGCGGCCATCTGTTCGCCGTAACGGGTCAGCGGGCCGGTCAGGTCGATGTCGGGATTGCGTGTGCCGACCACGGCAGGATGCTGTGGGTCACCCACCAGGCGGATTGGATCCCGCGGTACGCCCAGGCCTATGGCGACCTCGGGGCAGACCGGCAGCCAGTCGAAATGGGCTTCCAGTTGCTGTCGGCACAGATCGGATGCCTTGTGCCCGCCGTTGTAGCGCACACTGTGGCCGGTCAGGCAGGCGCTGATGGCGATGCAGGGCTTGTTGTGGGCGGATTGATCGGGCATGGCTGCCTCCGAATACTTGTACATTGACGCGAGCGTGTACAAGGTTATTCCAGCACAGCCACAAAGTTATGCAAACTAGTATTTTTGTATAGCGTCGCCTTCGACGTTATTCGAGATGTTCCAGCAGCCGCCGCGCTGCCTCTTGACCACTGAGCCAGGCACCTTCGACGCGCCCCGACAGGCACCAGTCGCCGCAGGCATACAGGCCTTGGTCAGCATCGGCCAGGGCGCCCCATTCATGGTGGCCGGCGGGGCGTGCATACAGCCAGCGGTGGGCCACTGCGAAAGAGGGGGCGGGCACCACGCAGCCAACCAGTTCGGCGAATTCGCCCCACAATTGCTCGATCACGTCTTCCTTGGCCAGGTCGATGTGATGCTTGCTCCAGCTCGATGTGGCATGCAGTACCCAGGTGTCGAGATGTTCGTCTCGGCCAGGCTTGCTGCGGTTGCGTGCCAGCCAGTCGAGCGGGTTGTCCTGCACAAAGCAGCCCTGCATGGGTGTATCCAGCGCGGTCTCGAAACCAAGGGCGACGGCCCAGGTGGGTTCCATGACCACGCCTGCAGCCACGGCGGCGAGTTTAGGGGTGGCAGCAAGCAGCGGCGTGGCCTGCGGCGCCGGCACGGCGATCACCACGCGGCTGAAGGGGCCATGGCTGCAGCCCTCGGTGTCTTGAAGGTGCCAGAATTGCTTGCCTCGGAACACCTCGGCGATGCGGCAGCCGAAGTTCACCGTGACGTCCTTGAGCAGGCCGCGGGTAATGGCACTCATGCGTGGCACGCCGACCCAGCGAGTCTGCTCGTCAGGGGAGGGCGTCAGTTCGCCATCTCGGTAGTTGTACAGTTGTGGCTTCCACTGTTCGACCCAGCCGGCGGATACCCACTGCTGGACCTGCTCGACAAACCGCCGGTCGCGGGCTGTGAAGTATTGTGCGCCAAGGTCGAGCGCACCGGCGTCGCTGCGCTTGCTGGCCATGCGCCCGCCACTGCCGTGACCTTTGTCGAACAAGTGAACGGCCTGCCCGGCCTTCTGCAGGGCCTGGGCGGCGGAAAGGCCGGCTATACCGGCACCGATGATGGCAATAGGTACTGTCATGATGGCCTCTTCGAACCTTGCTATTAAGCAGACTACGCTGTCAGGCAAACCTGTACAATGCACAATGTTTGTATAAGGTTATTCCGCACCTTAAGGCAGGTTGGCCTATGTTTATCCGAGAGCGTTTGGTTAAAAAAGTGCCTTGTTGTTAAAAATAGACCATCGCTGCACTCTGCGAGGACACAGCCATGCATATATTGCTGACGGGCGGCACCGGTTTGATCGGCCAGCATCTTTGCCAGTACTGGCTTGGCCAGGGTCATCGCCTGACTGTATGGAGTCGGCGCCCCGATCAGGTGGCGCGTTTTTGCGGCAGCGGGGTGCGGGGTATCGCGCAGTTGGATGACCTGGCGCCGGAGGAACCGGTGGATGCGGTGATCAACCTGGCTGGCGCGCCAATCGCTGACCGGCCTTGGACCGCTGGCCGGCGCCAACTGCTATGGGCCAGCCGTATTACCCTCACCGAGCAGTTGCTGACCTGGCTGGGCAGTCGCGATCAGCGCCCCGAGGTGCTGGTATCCGGGTCTGCCGTGGGCTGGTATGGCGATGGTGGTGAGCGTGAACTGACAGAAGCTTCGCAGCCGGTGCGCGAGGATTTCGCCAGCCAGTTGTGCATTGCCTGGGAAGAAACCGCGCTGCGTGCACAGGCGTTGGGCTTGCGTGTGGTGCTGGTGCGTACCGGGCTGGTTCTGGCCAGCGATGGCGGCTTCCTGTCGCGCCTGCGCCTGCCCTTCAAACTTGGCCTGGGTGGTCCGCTGGGCAATGGTCGGCAATGGATGCCCTGGGTCCATATAGACGACCAGGTCGCCCTGATTGATTTTCTCTTGCAGCACAAGGATGCCAGCGGTCCTTATAATGCCTGCGCGCCGGAACCTGTGCGCAACCGCGAGTTCGCCAAGCGCCTGGGCCGGGCACTGCATCGGCCGGCACTGCTGCCGGTGCCGGGGCTGTTGCTGAAGGCCGGCCTTGGCGAGTTGTCGACACTGCTGTTGGGTGGCCAGCGGGCACGCCCAGTGCGTTTGCTGGCAGCGGGTTTCACCTTCCGCTTCAACGATCTGCAATCGGCCCTGGACAACTTGTCCAGGCGCCTCTGACATAGGACGCTGCATGACCGATCACGCGCTGCTGCTGGTCAACCTGGGTTCCCCGGCCTCCACCTCGGTGGCCGATGTGCGCCGCTACCTTAACCAATTCCTGATGGACCCTTACGTGATCGACCTGCCGTGGCCGGTGCGGCGTTTGCTGGTGTCGCTGATCCTGGTCAAGCGCCCGGAGCAGTCGGCGCATGCCTACGCCTCGATCTGGTGGGACGAAGGTTCACCCCTGGTGGTGCTGACGCGGCGCCTGCAGGCGGCGATGGTCGAGCAATGGCCGCATGGCCCGGTGGAGATTGCCATGCGCTATGGCCAGCCGGCATTGCCCGACGTGCTGGCGCGCCTGGCTGCCCAGGGCGTGCGCAAGGTCACGCTGGCGCCGCTCTATCCGCAGTTCGCCGACAGCACGGTGACCACGGTGGTGGAGCAGGCTAGACACACGGTGGCCGAGCGCGGTTTGCCGCTGGAATTGCGCGTACTGCAGCCATTCTACGATCAACCTGACTACATCGATGCCCTGGTTGCCAGCGCCCGGCCGCATCTGCAGCAGGATTACGACCACCTGTTGCTGAGCTTCCACGGCCTGCCGGAGCGGCACCTGAAGAAGCTCGACCCTACCGGCAAGCATGATTTCGGGGCGGCGGACTGCTGCAAGGACGCCAGCGCTGAAATGCGTGCGGTGTGCTACCGCGGGCAGTGCCTGGCTACGGCAAAGGCCTTTGCGGCGAAGATGGGTATCTCGGACGGCAAGTGGTCGGTGTCGTTCCAGTCGCGTTTGGGGCGGGCCAAGTGGATCGAGCCTTACACCGAAACGCGTCTGGATGAGCTGGGCAAGGCGGGAGTGAAGAAGCTGCTGGTGATGTGCCCGGCGTTCGTCGCCGATTGTATCGAGACGCTGGAAGAGATCGGCGATCGCGGCAAGGAGCAGTTCATCGAGGCGGGGGGCGAGGAGTTGGTGCTGGTGCCTTGCCTGAATGATCACCCGGAGTGGGTGAGGGTGTTGGCGGGGATGTGCGAGAGAGCCTGAGTTTGAGGTTGTTTATACCGGCCTCTTCGCGGGGCAAGCCCGCTCCCACAGATCTGGTGGCAGTCCACCACTCTGAGGGAGCGGGCTTGCCCCGCGAAGAGGCCGGTGCAGGCTAAAGCCGGATCAAGGCAGTTGATCATCCAGCTTCTTGTGCTTCCAGCCATCATTACCGGGCAGGATCAGGTTCAGGGCGATGGCGACGATGGCGCACAGGGCGATGCCCTTCAGGCCCCAATCGTCCGGGCCGTCACCGCTGCCGATCAGCACGCCGCCGATACCGAACACCAAGGTTACCGAAACGATCACCAGGTTGCGCGCCTCGCTGAGGTCGATCTTGTGGCGGATCATGGTGTTCATGCCCACCGCCGCGATCGAGCCGAACAGCAGGCAGAGGATGCCGCCCATCACCGGCACCGGGATGCTCTGCAACAGCGCGCCGAACTTGCCGATGAAGGCCAGGGTGATGGCGAAGATCGCCGCCCAGGTCATGATCTTCGGGTTGTAGTTCTTGGTCAGCATCACCGCGCCAGTCACTTCGGCGTAGGTGGTGTTGGGCGGGCCGCCGAACAGGCCGGCTGCGGTAGTGGCCAGGCCGTCACCCAGCAGGGTGCGGTGCAGGCCAGGTTTTTTCAGGTAATCGCGACCGGTCACGCTGCCGACTGCGATCACCCCGCCGATGTGCTCGATCGCCGGTGCCAGGGCAACCGGGACGATGAACAGGATCGCTTGCCAGTTGAATGCTGGCGCTGTGAAGTTGGGGATCTCCAGCCACGGGGCGGCGGCAATCTTGGCGGTATCGACCACCCCAAAAGCGAACGCCAGGGCAAAACCCACCAGCACGCCGGAAATGATCGGCACCAGGCGGAAGATGCCTTTGCCAAACACCGCGACGATCAGGGTGGTGAGCAGCGCCGGCATGGAAATCAGCATCGCCGTCTTGTACGGCATCAACGCGGCGCCGTCACCACCTTTGCCCATTGCCATGTTGGCAGCGATGGGCGCCATGGCCAGGCCGATGGAGATGATAACCGGGCCGATCACCACCGGTGGCAGCATGCGGTCGATGAAACCGGTGCCCTTGATCTTCACCATCAGGCCCATGAAGGTGTACACGAAGCCTGCGGCCATTACGCCGCCCATGGTCTCGGCCAAGCCGAACTGGCCCTTGGCGAGGATGATCGGGGTGATGAAGGCAAAGCTCGACGCCAGGAATACCGGGACCTGACGGCCGGTAACCAGCTGGAACAGCAAGGTGCCGATGCCGGCGGTGAACAGCGCCACGTTCGGATCGAGGCCGGTGATCAGCGGCATCAGCACCAGCGCGCCGAATGCCACGAAGAGCATCTGCGCGCCCGAAACGACCTGGCGCCAGAGCGGGTCGTTGAAGCCGTCCTGCATGGTCAGGCGTCCTTCTGCTTGGTGCCGAAGATCTTGTCGCCGGCATCACCCAGGCCCGGCACGATGTAGCCGTGCTCGTTGAGGCGCTGGTCGATCGAGGCGGTGTAGATCTGTACGTCCGGGTGGGCTTTTTCCACCACGTTGATGCCTTCAGGCGCGGCAACCAGCACCATTGCGCGGATTTCCTTGCAGCCGGCCTTTTTCAGCAAGTCGATGGTCGCGACCATCGAGGCCCCGGTCGCCAGCATCGGGTCGATGATCAGGGCCAGGCGCTGGTTGATGTCCGGCGCGAGCTTTTCCAGGTAGGTGTGGGCTTCGAGGGTTTCCTCGTTGCGCGCGACGCCCACTGCGCTGACCTTGGCGCCCGGGATCAGGCTGAGCACGCCGTCGAGCATGCCGATACCGGCGCGCAGGATCGGCACCACGGTGATCTTCTTGCCGGCGATTTTTTCAACTTGCACCTTGCCACACCAGCCATCGATCTCGTAGGTTTCGAGTGGCAGGTCCTGGGTGGCTTCATAGGTCAACAGCGCGCCGACTTCCTGGGCGAGTTCGCGAAAATTCTTGGTGCTGATGTCAGCACGGCGCATGAGGCCGAGCTTGTGGCGGATCAGCGGGTGGCGGATCTCACGAGTGGGCATAGGGGGCTCCGAAAGGCGGGCAAAAAAACCGCGCTAGATTAATCTATTCAGCCTTTGCTGTCGTGCAGTCCTTTTGCACGTTAGTCCATAAATGCTTGATCTGTGACGAGCGGATGCGTACCTTTGCCCGCTTTTCCAAAATCCCCCCCGGAGAGCGCCATGTCCGCTGATCTCGAGCACATCCGTCAAGTCATGCGCGAGGCAGACTGCCTGTACAACGAAGCCGAAGTCGAAGCGGCCATTGCCAACGTCGGCAAGCAAATCTGTCAGGATCTGCACGACAAGAACCCGGTGGTGTTCTGCGTGATGAACGGCGGCTTGATCTTCGCTGGCAAACTGCTGACCCATTTGCAGTTCCCGCTGGAGGCTTCGTACCTGCACGCCACCCGCTACCGCAACCAGACCAGTGGCGGCGAATTGTTCTGGAAGGCCAAGCCGGAAGTGTCGTTCATCGACCGCGACGTGCTGATCGTCGACGACATTCTCGACGAGGGCCACACCCTCAGTGCCATCATCGAGTTCTGCAAGCATGCCGGTGCCCGCTCGGTGCATACCGCCGTGCTGATCGACAAGGACCACGACCGCAAGGCCAGCCCGGACCTCAAGGCCAGCTACGTCGGCCTGCCCTGCATCGATCGCTATATCTTCGGTTATGGCATGGACTATAAAGGGTACTGGCGCAACGCGAACGGCATCTTCGCCGTCAAAGGACTTTGATCATGAGCCAGCCTGCGTACATCGACCAGTCGCTGTTCGCTGAGCTGGCGCAAAAAGCCGCTGAAAGCCCGCGTGGGCGGCACCATCACAGCTTTCACGATGCTCAGGAACCGTTTCATCGCCTGGCAGTCGGGCTGCAGCCGTCCACTTACATTGCCCCGCATCGCCACCTCCGCGATGACAAGGCGGAAACCCTGCTGGCCCTGAAAGGGCGGTTGGGCCTGCTGGTGTTCGATGAGCGTGGCGTGGTGATCGACAAGCGTGTCCTGCAGGCCGGTGGCGATTGCATCGGCGTGGACGTGCCGCCACGGGTCTATCATTCGCTGGTGGTGCTTGAAGCCGACAGTGTCCTGTTCGACTGCAAGGCAGGGCCCTATACGCCGCTGGTCGAGGGTGAACATGCCCATTGGGCGCCGCGTGAGGGCGAAGCGGGTGTCGCCGAGTACCATGCCTGGATGCTCGCGCAGTTCGCTTGATAGCCGCCGCAGTTCGGCGTGCTAGAGTGCTCCTTCATGCCAAGGAGCCTCACATGCGTGCGATTTTCCCCCTGCTGCTGGCAGTCAGCCTGCCGCTCGCTGCAGCACCGCTGCACAGCCAATTTCTCCCGCCCGATGAGCAAACCCTGCGGCAGGAAGCGCCGACTGCTCAGCAACTGCTGCAGGTCACCGATTATTCGGTGGTGGTGGCGGCCCAGCGTCAGTCAGACCAGCAACCCATCCCGATTACCCGTGCCCTGCAGGTACGCCTCAAAGGCAAGCCGCTGAGCAAGGGCGCGACCATCGCCCAGGTGCTGCTTACCTTTGATGGCGAAGCGGGCAAGAGCCTGAAAAAACCGCTGTATGACGACAAGTCCCGTACCCTGAGCCTGAATTACCCGGTCAGCGATTACCGCGTGGTGATGGACCTGCTGCGCAACGAGACGGTCTATGTGCAGTTTCTGACCTACGCCAACGGCCATATCTGGGCCGACCTGCACACCGGCACCGTACGTACGCGTTGAGGCGCGCCGCCTGTGAGGGGTAAACTGCCGGCCTTCGAAATTCCGTGATGGTCCAGTTGGAGCCGGCAATGCGTAAAGACAAGAAGCAGGTGATTGGTGACGAAATCAGTGACGACTACATCAAGTCGTTCCTCCAGTTCGAGCCGGCCGATGGTGTAACCTCACCGTCGCTGCACAAGCTGGTCAAGGCTTACCGTGGCCTGCGTGTGGACGACTTCGAGCGCTTTGTCGGCTTCTTCGTCGAGGCAGGCTTTGACCTCGATGGCAAGGACGAGCATGGCAAGACCTTCGTCGAGCAAATCGCCGACCAGCGCACGGCCCCGGAGTACATCGAGATCATCGATAACGCTCGCGGCTGACGTTCAGCAGGCACAAAAAAACGCCCCGAGGGGCGTTTTTTCGTTTCAGCCAGATCAGGCGTAATGCTTGGCCGGGCTGTCTTCCACCAGTTCCAGCGCCACATCGTTGTCGGCACTGATCTTGTGGTACAGGGCCGCATCAGTGGCCAGGGTCTTCTCGCGGGCCGGGAAGATTTCCTTGAGCTTGGCGGCCCAGGCACCCTTGGCTTGTTCAGGGAAGCAGCGCTCGATCAGCTCGAGCATGATCGACACGGTCACCGAAGCGCCTGGAGAGGCGCCCAGAAGCGCAGCCAGGCTGCCGTCCTGAGCAGACACCAGCTCGGTGCCAAACTGCAGGATGCCGCCTTTTTTCGGGTCTTTCTTGATGATCTGCACGCGCTGGCCTGCCACTTCCAGGCGCCAATCTTCGGCTTTGGCCTCTGGGTAGAAGCGGCGCAGTGCTTCGAGGCGCTGTTCCATCGACTGCATCACTTCGCTGACCAGGTACTTGGTCAGGTCCATGTTGTCGCGGGCCACGGCCAGCATCGGGCCGATGTTGCCCATGCGCACCGACAGCGGCAGGTCCATCAACGAGCCATGCTTGAGGAACTTGGTGGTGAAGCCGGCGTACGGGCCGAACAGCAGCGAGGTCTTGCCGTCCACCACGCGCGTATCGAGGTGCGGTACCGACATCGGCGGCGCGCCGACGGCGGCCTGGCTGTACACCTTGGCCTGATGCTGCTTGACGATTTCCGGGTTGTCGCAACGCAGCCACTGGCCGCTCACCGGGAACCCGCCGAAGCCTTTGCTCTCCGGGATGCCCGACACCTGCAGCAGCGGCAGGGCCGCGCCGCCGGCGCCGAGGAAGACGAAGCGGGCGTCGACTTCACGGCTGCCGCCGCTGTTGACGTCCTTGATGCTGACGGTCCAGCCAGTGCCGTTACGGCGCAGGCCGACGACCTTCTTGCTGTACTTGACCTGCGCGTCCGGCGAATCGCCCAACAGCTTGAGCAGCTTGTTGGTCAAGGCACCGAAGTTGACGTCGGTGCCTTTGCTCACACGCGTGGCGGCGATCTGCTGATCGGCTGGGCGGCCGGGCATCATCAGCGGCATCCAGTCGTTCATCACGGCTTTGTCTTCGGTGTATTCCATCTCGGCGAAGGCGTGGTGCTGCTTGAGCAGCTCGAAACGCTTCTTGAGGAAGGACACACCCTTTTCACCTTCGACGTAGCTCAGGTGCGGGACAGGGTTGATGAAAGCACGGGCCGAGCCGAAATTGCCTTTCTTGCTCAGATAAGCCCAGAACTGGCGCGAAACCTCGAACTGGGTGTTGATGTGCACGGCCTTCTTGATGTCGATGCTGCCATCGGCGGCCTGGGGCGTGTAGTTGAGCTCGCACAGGCCAGCGTGGCCGGTACCTGCGTTGTTCCAGGGGTTGGAGCTTTCCGCGGCCCCGGAGTCCATCGCCTCGACGACCTCCAGTTTGAGGGTCGGGTCGAGCTCCTTGAGCAGTACGGCCAGGGTGGCACTCATGATGCCCGCGCCTACCAGTACTACATCAACCGATTCGTTCTGCGCCATTTAACGCGTCTCCACAATCTACAGCTACCTAATTGACAGCATAGGACCCTGGGGTGCCAGGATCGCCATGTCCGACTCTTCGCAGTTCTTGCCACTTCCGCGGACACCGCCAATCAGTCTTCGGGTTGCGATATTGAACCCTGATTGCCATGGGTGCGGCAATTCGACTTATGGTCAAGGTGTCGTGCGTGCGCTATGGAACGACCTCAGATGCTCATGGAAACTGAGCGCTTTAGCCGCCTGTTCAGGGCTGTTCGGGACACATCTGCCGCTTTTGCACATGCCAGACTGTTCATTTGCTCGCCACACTCTTGTGAAGTAGTGAAAACCGTTTTTTCACGCTCTTTTGGAGACGTGAACCTCAAAAGGGGACTGCGCGATGGCAACCCGCAGGTTCATGCAGTGCGAAGGGCCGGAAAAGCAGGCACGACAGCCGATGCAAGACCTGAGTGGAAGGCTCTCTGTGGGCGAAGCGGTGAAGGTGCCGGGGTCAAACGGCAAATGCGGGGCCCGATCAGGAGACGTCCTTATAATCGGGGGGAGATTATAGCGATGTCGCGGACAGAAAGGTCGTTATTCGTGCTTTTTATTGCAGCGTTTGTCAGGCTGGCAGGGTGCGTCGCTGCCAATGGCGGTTTGCATGGGTGCAAACCCGGGCGCTGGTGGGGAGCGGGCGGCCCAGCCAGCCGAGCTGAATTTCTTCGACCTGCACCCAGCCGCTGCCGGCGGGGGGCTGGCTGCATTGCTTGAAGGCCAGGCAGTTGCCGTCGCTGTCGAGGCGGGCATAGGCATTGTGGCGCGGGCGTTGGAAAAGCAGGGTCCAGAGCGAGGCCATGGCGGTGAGTCCTGTGCGTTAGGGCTTGGCGCAAGGATAACGGTGCGGCCATGAAACGATTGTGACAGCAGGGTGAGGCCGATGACTGGTGCATGCCTGGCTAGGTATACTGCTGGCCTTTGCCGCCTTTTCTGGAGAAACGCGCATGTTGCAACGTTTGTTGTTCGGTTTGCTTGCCGTGGCCAGCCTCAGCCTGGTCGGTTGTGCCCACAGCCCGCAACAACTCAGCCCGCAACCCAAGCTCAACGCCCAACTCGCCCCGGTCGGCCATGGCCAGCCGGTGGTGGTCAAGGTCGTCGACGGCCGGGCTTCGCAGTCGCTGGGCACTCGTGGTGGCATGTACCCCGAGACCAGTACCATCAGCGTCAGTGGCAACGATGTCGTGCCCAAGGTGCAGGCCCAGGCGGAAGCCGCCGTGCGACTGCTGGGCTTCACCCCGACTCCTAATGCCTACAACGCTCCGCAGTTGACCGTGACCTTGGCCGAGCTGAAATACCAATCGCCCAAGGACAACATGTATGTAACTGAAGCCACCATCGGCGCCACGTTCCGTGCTGATGTGTCGAACGCCAACCGCCGTTACAGCGGCCGCTACGGTGCTTCGCTGGACCAGCGATTCGGCATGGCACCGAACCAGGAAACCAACACCAAGCTGGTGAGCGATGTGTTGAGCGATGCCCTGACCCGCTTGTTCAAGGATCCGACCATCGGGCAGGTACTGGGCGAATAAATTTTTCGCCTGGCCAAAAGGAAACCCGCTGCCCAGATAACAGGCAGCGGGTTTTTTTTGGCTCGGTTTCAGGCCGCTTCGATGTGAAAATCCAGCAAGCTGACGCCCGTCAGCAGATCCACCTCCGGCAAATGCTCATGCATGTGCCCGCCCAGCGCACAATAGACCAGCCACTGGCGGTCCTGAACGTTGATGGCGAAACCATCGATCAACGCCTGCTGCTCATCGTTCTGGACAATGAGATAGAGGCGGTCCTGGTTTTCGGCGTGCAACATGAACAAGCTCCGTTCTGAGAAAGGCCGACAGGGTGGCCTGTTCTGATGACGCGCTTATGACAGATGAAATTTAGTGACACTTTGTCGCCAAGTCCGAGCGCCAGGGGCGGTCTTCGGTAGAATGCCGGCCATCGCTGTCGTTCTAACCGAGGTTGCGTTGATGTCCTTGCAAGTGCTCTGGGGTTTTTTGGCCGCCCACCCGACCAAGTTGATCAATCTGCTGGCATTGCTGATGACTTGCCCGGGCGGGCTGCTGGTGCACAATGCGCGACGGCGCGAGGCCATCAGCCGTGAAAGCCTGGCAATGGAGGAAGGCGTAGTGGATGCGTTCGACCAGCGGGTACCGCGCTACTACTACATCCTCGGCTTTTCCTGCCTGGCCATGGCGTTGCTGTTGTCCTGGTTCAGTACCTGGATTTGAACGGTGAGGGGCCGCAAGGCGGCCCCAGCATGATCAGGCAACCGGCGTCTGCTGCTTGACTTGATACTGGTTGCGTACCGGCGTTGCGTACTGCAACACCAGGTACGGACGCTGTTCTTCAGGGCAGGCGTCCAGGCGGCGCTGCCATTCTTCCTTGGCCTTGGCCAGCTCATCGGCCGGGAACACCTTCTCGGCGCTCGGCACTTGCAGGGTCTCGTCCTTTTCGCCCCACATCGCATAGGCCAGGTAGTGCACCGGGAACAACCGGTAGCCACCGAGGATCTGGCGGTCGATTTCCTGCGCCAGCTGCTTGGTGTCATCGAAGAACTCGGTCACCGGCGGCGCGAAGTTGATGTGCACGCGGCCCTTGTAGCCGGTGATGCCCTTGGCGATGCTGTTGTCGTCCTCGCCCGGCGCCTTCTTGTAGGTGCCGGTGGTGGCGCGTATGTACAGCTCGCGCGCCTTGGCTTGGTCGCAGGGATCGTATTCGTAGCTGATCGATACCGGCGTCAGGTTCAGGCCCTGGATTACCGCGCCGAACGGTTCGTCCTTACGGCTCATGTGGAACATCTTGAGGATCGCCGAGTCGGTGCGATCATCCCCATCCTTGGCGCGCCCTTCGGCCTGGGCAATCCAGATCGAGGCGCTGTCGTTGCGGATGGAGTGGTTGATGTAGGCCGACAGCAACTGGTAGGCGGCGAGCTTTTCACGACGGCCGCTCAGCGAGCGGTGCACGATGAAGCTCTTGTTCAGGCGCATCATGTCGCTGACGAACGGCTTCTGCAGCAGGTTGTCGCCGATGGCGATGCGCGGCGTCGGCAGGCCGGCGTGGTACACCGCGTAGTTGACGAAGGCCGGGTCCATGACGATGTCGCGGTGATTGGCCAGGAACAGGTAGGCGGTACCGGACTTGAGCTGCTCGACGCCGGTATAGGTAACGCCGTCGGTGGCCCGCTCGATGGTCTGATCGACGTAGTACTCGACCTTGTCCTGCAGGGTGGAAACGCAGGTGACCCCGGCGAATTCCTTGCGCAGGCGGCGGGCGATCAGCGGCTTGAGCAGCCAGCCGAATGCACCGGCAGCGCGCGGGAAGCGGAAGTGGGTGAGGATATCGAGGAATGCCGGGTCGCTGAGCAGGCGTGCCAGAACGGCAGGGACCTCAGCGTCGTCGTACGGTCGGATGGCATCGAATTCGCCCATCATGCTCTCTTGTTGGAAACGGCTAGGGTAATAGGTAGGGACGGGGTTCGAAAAACGGCTCGGACACACGCAGACCCTGTAATCAGACCGGCAATTATACGCACAAGTCACCCCGGAGGCCGCGATGCTGGAAACTGCGAACTACGATTGCCCCTATTGTGGCGAGGAGGTCGAGACCACGGTGGACCTGTCTGGCGGCGATCAAGAATACATCGAAGACTGCCAGGTGTGCTGTAAGCCTATCCGCTTCGTGCTGCAGGTGCATGGCGAGGAGTGGATGCTCGATGTGTACGGCGAGAACGACTGATGCGACGAATCTACGACCCGGAAAACCTGCTAGAAGCGCAAATGCTGATCGGCATGCTGGCCAGCGAGGGCATCGAGGTGCACCTGGTTGGTCGCGACCTGATGGGCGGCGTTGGCGAGTTGCCAGTGCAAGGTCTGCTCGGCCTAGCCGTGCCCGATGAGCAGGCCGGTTACGCACGGCAGCTGATCGATGCGTACAATGGTGCCCAGCCGCTTGCCGGCGACGAACCGGAGAGTTATCCCGGTACCTTGATCTGCTAGGTTCTGAATTCGCCCATGTGTGGACGCTTCGCCCTGTTTCGCTGGCCCCAGGAGCTGGCAAGTTTGCCTGGCTTTCCGGTCAGTCAGCCGGCGCAATGGAATATCTCGCCCGGCGCCTCGGTGCTGATCCAGCGCCAGCTCGATGGCCAGATGCAGCTGGCCACCGCCCGTTGGGGGCTGACCCCGGCCTGGCTCACCGACCTTTCCCGCACCCCTGCCCATGCCCGTGCCGAAACCCTGGCCGAGCAGCCGATGTTTCGCGAGGCATTGCGCCTGCGCCGCTGCCTGCTGCCGGCCAACGGCTTTTATGAATGGCGTGGCACGGTGCGCAAGCGGCCCTACTGGCTAACGCCAGGGGAGGGGTCGTCGCTGTATTTTGCGGCCATATGGGAGGCCTATCCGGTGCAAGACCAGGTGTGGTTGAGCTGCGCGGTGGTGACCCAGGCCGCAATGAACCAGCGCCGGCCGTTGATTCTTGATGAGGCGGGGCAGGCTGCATGGCTGGATCCTGAAACGCCGCTGCCGCGTTTGCACGAACTGTTGGCCAGCCCCCCAGCCACGCTGCGCGAGCGGGCGCTGGCGAATTTTGTCAATGATCCCAAGCTGGATGCGCCGGAGTGTCTTACTCCGGCCTGATGGGATGGCTGTGCCTGCCTCTTCGCGGGACAAGCCCGCTCCCACAGGTACTCCACTGAATCCGTAGGCAGTGAGGTACCTGTGGGAGCGGGCTTGTCCCGCGAAGAGGCAGGCACAGGTGAAAGAAAATCTTCCCTGCGGCTATGGCACGTTGCAGGCGACTCGGCCTAGGATACGGCGCATGTAAAAAGGGAGTGTTTTCATGCGTAAGTCTTTTGTCGTCAGCCTATTGAGCGCTGGCATCCTGCTGGCAGGCTGCCAGGCGGTGAACACCACCAGTGGCGGTGCTGTCGGCGTCGAGCGCAAGCAGTACATGTTCAGCATGCTCTCGACCGATGAGGTCAACCAGATGTACGCCCAGTCGTACCAGCAGACCCTGGGCGAGGCGTCGAACAAAGGCGTGCTGGACAAGTCCAGCGCCGATGCCAAGCGCGTGCAGGTCATTGCCGACCGCCTGATCGCCCAGGCGCCAAAGTTCCGCCCGGATGCCGCGCAATGGCAGTGGGAGGTCAACGTGATCAAGAGCGACGAGCTCAACGCCAACTGCGGCCCTGGCGGCAAGATCATCGTCTACACCGGGCTGATCGATCAGCTCAAGCTCACTGACGCCGAAATTGCCGCAGTGGTCGGCCACGAAATCGCCCACGCCCTGCGTGAACACAGCCGTGAAGCCATGTCCAAGGCCTATGGCGTGGAAATGGCGCGCCAGGGCGCGGGTGCATTGTTTGGCCTTGGCCAGAGCAGCATTGCGTTGGCCGACCAGGTGGTGAACTACGCCATGACCCTGCCCAACAGCCGCGCCAACGAGAACGAAGCCGACCTGATCGGCCTGGAATTGTCGGCGCGTGCCGGCTATGACCCGAATGCCGCGATCACCTTGTGGAACAAGATGAGCAAGGCTTCCGAGGGGGCGCCGCCCGAGTTCATGAGTACTCACCCGGCGTCTGAAAGCCGGATCGCCTCGTTGCAGGCGGCGATTCCGAAGGTGATGCCGCTATACGAGGCAGCCAGGAAGTAATCGAAATCAGGGGCCGCGCAGCGGCCCCGTCACATTTACCCCACCCACCCACTGGTTTTCATCGCCGAGTAGACGGCAACGAGCGCCAGCACGATGAACGCAGCCGCCGCCAGTCGGCGAATCAGTGTCAACGGCAGTTTGTCTGCGGCGAAGTTACCCGCCAGTACCACCGGCACGTTGGCGATCAGCATGCCCAAGGTGGTGCCGATGATGACCATGATCAGGTGCGGATACTGGGCAGCCAGCATCACCGTGGCCACCTGGGTCTTGTCACCGATCTCGGCCAGGAAGAACGCGATCAGCGTGGTCAGGAACGGGCCGAAGCGGCGCGCGGGGTTTTCATCGTCATCCATCTTGTCCGGCACCAGGGTCCACAGGGCCGTGGCGGTGAAGCTCGCGGCGAGGATCCAGTGCAGCATCGTCTCGCTGAAGAACCCACCGACCCAGGCGCCCACGGCCCCCGCAGCGGCATGGTTGGCCAGTGTGGCGGCGATGATGCCGGCGATGATCGGCCAGGGCTTGCGAAAGCGTGCAGCCAGAATGAGTGCGAGCAGTTGCGTCTTGTCGCCGATTTCAGCCAGGGCGACGATCGCGGTGGGGACCAGCAGAGATTCCAGCATCAGGGTTCCTACGGGGGCGGGTCGACACGGCTATGACACGTACAGCCTTCCCGCCCCGGGTAAGGTGTGCGTGTCATAGGTCTTGTCAAACCCTGGATCCGTCTGTGCGGATCTTGCTCATCAGAGCTGGGTCGCACGCGCCATGGCCTGAGGGCCAAGTGTGTTGACGCGTGCCGGGCAAGCTGGGTGCTTGCGGGAGACTACTCCCCTAGGACGGAGCGGATTCTGCCTAGCCGAAACGCTTTCGGCAAGCCCTGTTTTTATCCGCGTGTTGCCCGGTAGATGCGAAAGCCATCGGCTTCGGCACAGGTCTGGCAGTTGCCAAGCGCCCCTTCGATCAAGGGCTGATAACGCAGGAAGCTGTTGGCAACCAAGCGCATTTCGCCACCTTTTCGCAGATGTTGACCTGATTTTTTCAACAAGTTTTCCGATGCCTGATAATTGGTGTGCACCCCGGTATGGAACGGTGGATTGCTCAGGATCAGGCTCA
The DNA here is from genome assembly GCF_055584805.1 of Pseudomonas sp. NPDC090752. Classification (NCBI taxonomy): domain Bacteria; kingdom Pseudomonadati; phylum Pseudomonadota; class Gammaproteobacteria; order Pseudomonadales; family Pseudomonadaceae; genus Pseudomonas; species Pseudomonas sp. NPDC090752. Next base: position 25,663 of record NZ_JBVJLI010000003.1, read on the forward strand.
GGTCGCCGGGCGCGGCATCGATTCCGTCGCCACTGATGACCTCTCCTGTCAGGTTGTTCGCTGCCAGGGTCAGACGGCTGGCGGCCACGGCAAAGGCGTCCACGTCCAGCATCGTGACCTGGCTCTGTGGATAACGGCGCTTGACCGTGGCGCCCAGTACCCCGGCCCCGCAGCCGAAGTCCAGTACGTGGCCGGCCGGCAGATTGTCCAGGTGCTTGAGCAGCAGCGCCGTACCGCGGTCGAGGCGACCATGGCTGAACACCCCGGGCAGGCTGACGACCTGCAGCGGGCCGTCTTCAAGGTCGAGCGCGAAGCGTTCGGCCAGGCTTTCCAGCGGTTTAGCTGCCGGCGCGTTGTCGACGGTGACCTGCCACAGCTGGCAATGCCGTGCGCTGTCCAGCTTGCGCGGCTTGCCAAAGGCTTGCAGCTGCTTGGCCGCGCCTTCGATGCCACCGCGCTTTTCGCCAACCAGATACAGTTCCCGGCCGGCCAGGCGCGAAGCCAGGGCATTGAGCAGATAGGCCGCCAGTTCTCGCGACTTGGGCAGGAACAGCACCGCCGCTTCGAACGCGACCGGCGGCACCTCGACGCCGTAATGGCTACGCCCGGCAAAGCGGCCGTCGAGCATGGCCTGGTCGCCCGCATGCCAGGTCCAGCCATGGGCCTGGGGCAGTTGGCCAAGCAGGTCGTCGGCGGGGGCGCCGGCGATCAGCAGCGGACCCTGGAACAGGTCCGCCTGGCGGAGCAATACTTCACTGCGCGGGTCCATGGACGACACCTCCTGAAAAAAGTCGCGCAGTGTAGCAGAGCCAGCCCTAGCGCTCAGCTGACCACGCGGCGTGGCTGGCCGGCGAAGAAGGCCTGGGCGTTTTCGCTGAGCTGGCCGACGATACGCTGGCGCGACTCCACGGCGCCCCAGGCACTGTGCGGGGTGATGATAAGGCGCGGGATATCCCCAGCCAAAAGCGGGTTGCCATGGACCGGCGGTTCGACGCTGAGCACATCGGTCGCAGCGCCGCCGAGGTGGCCGTTGCGCAGTGTGTCGGCCAGGGCCTGCTCGTCGATCAGTCCGCCGCGTGCGGTGTTGACCACCAGCGCACCGGGCTTGAGCAGCGCCAGCTCGCGGCTACCGATCATGTGCCGGGTGTGCTCGTTGAGCGGGCAATGCAAGGTCAGGGCGTCGACCTGCGGCAGCAACTCTTCAAGTGGCAGGCGATCGTCGCGCGCCGGGCGTCCGGGGATCTGTCCGCTCAGCACGCGCATGCCGAAGGCTTCGGCCAGTCGTGCGACGGCGCCGCCCAGTTCGCCATGACCGAGCAGGCCGAGGGTCTTGCCCTCCAGTTCGATGATGGGGAAATCCAAAAGACAGAACTGCGTGGCCTTGGCCCACTGGCCTTCGGCTACCGCTTGGTTGTAGTCGCACAAGCGCGTGGCGAGGGCCAGCAAGAGGGCGATCGTGTGTTGGGCCACCGAGGGCGTGCCGTAGCCCTGGCAGTTGCAGACGGTGATGCCCTGGGCGCGGGCGGCTGCCAAATCGACGTTGTTGGTGCCGGTCGCGGCAACCAGGATCAGCTTGAGCTGTGGGTTGGCCGCCAGGGCCTCGGCATCGAGCATGACCTTGTTACTGACCACCGCCACGGCATCCCGCAAGCGATCGGCCACCTGGTCAGGGCGGGTGGCATCGAACAGTACGAATTCATCGAACTGGCTTCGCAGCGGAGATAGGTCGAGGTCGCCAAGATCCAGGGATTGATGATCGAGAAACACGGCGCGACGCGGGCTGGGCATCAGTAAGGCTCCGTTGGCAGGGCAGGGATGGTCCATCCCTCGAACAATGCCACTCATACCTCGCACAGCCAAATCATTCCTTCGGCTGATTTGACCGTCACATTGGCAAACTACAGTAGAACCCAGACTTGTTCGGCTCGCTTTCCAGATAAGGGATACCCATGTTGCAGACCCGCATCATCAAGCCCGCCGAGGGCGCCTACAGCTTCCCTCTGTTGATCAAACGCCTGCTGATGTCCGGCAGCCGCTACGAAAAGACCCGCGAGATCGTCTACCGCGACCAGTTGCGGCTGACGTATCCACAGCTCAACGAGCGCATCGCGCGCCTGGCCAACGTGCTGACCGAGGCCGGGGTCAAGGCCGGTGACACGGTGGCGGTGATGGATTGGGACAGCCATCGTTACCTGGAATGCATGTTCGCCATCCCGATGATCGGCGCTGTAGTGCACACCATCAACGTGCGCTTGTCGCCCGAGCAGATCCTCTACACCATGAACCACGCCGAAGACCGCTTCGTGCTGGTCAACAGCGATTTCGTCGGCCTTTACCAGGGCATCGCCGGGCAACTGACCACGGTCGACAAGACCTTGCTGCTGACCGATGGCCCGGACAAGGCAGCCGACCTGCCAAATCTGGTGGGCGAGTACGAACAACTGCTGGCAGCGGCCAGCCCGCACTACGATTTCCCCGACTTCGACGAGAACTCGGTGGCCACCACCTTCTACACCACCGGCACCACGGGCAACCCCAAGGGCGTCTACTTCACCCACCGCCAGTTGGTGCTGCACACCCTCGCCGAGGCTTCGGTGACCGGCAGTATCGACAGCGTGCGCCTGCTCGGCAGCAATGATGTGTATATGCCGATCACCCCGATGTTCCACGTGCATGCCTGGGGTATCCCGTATGCGGCCACCATGCTCGGTATGAAGCAGGTGTACCCGGGGCGCTACGAGCCGGACATGCTGATCAAGCTGTGGCGCGAAGAGAAGGTCACCTTCTCGCACTGCGTACCGACCATCCTGCAGATGTTGCTCAACTGCCCAAGCTCCCAAGGGCAGGACTTCGGCGGCTGGAAGATCATCATCGGTGGCAGCGCGCTCAACCGCTCGCTCTATCAGGCTGCGCTGGCCCGTGGCATCCAGCTGACCGCCGCGTACGGCATGTCCGAAACCTGCCCGCTGATCTCGGCCGCGCACCTGAACGACGAACTGCAGGCCGGCAGCGAGGACGAACGCGTCACCTACCGCATCAAGGCCGGTGTACCGGTGCCGTTGGTGGAGGCGGCGATCGTCGATGGCGAGGGTAATTTCCTCCCGGCCGATGGCGAAACCCAGGGCGAACTGGTGCTGCGGGCGCCCTGGTTGACCATGGGCTACTTCAAGGAACCGGAAAAAAGCGAGGAGCTTTGGCAAGGCGGCTGGCTGCACACCGGTGACGTCGCCACGCTCGACGGCATGGGCTACATCGATATCCGTGACCGCATCAAGGACGTGATCAAGACTGGCGGCGAGTGGATTTCTTCTCTCGACCTCGAGGACCTGATCAGCCGTCACCCCGCCGTGCGGGAAGTAGCCGTGGTGGGCGTCGCCGATCCGCAGTGGGGCGAACGTCCGTTTGCCTTGCTGGTGGTGCGCGAAGGGCAGGCGGTCGACGCCAAGTCGCTCAAGGAGCACCTGAAGCCTTTCGTCGAGGAAGGCCACATCAACAAGTGGGCAATTCCCAGTCAAATCGCCGTTGTTACAGAAATTCCCAAGACCAGTGTAGGAAAACTCGACAAGAAGCGTATCCGCCAGGACATCGTTCAATGGCAAGCCAGTAACAGTGCGTTCCTTTCCACGCTGTAACCGCGCTGCGGGTCGTGCCCCTCGGAACACGACCCGCAGAGCAGAGCGGTCGGCGCCTTGCCAAACGGTAAAAATGCGCCATGCTTCTGCCTTGCCAGCGCGCTACCCGGGACCACGCCGGGGCGAATTGGCGGCCAGTGTGCAAATCACACTTTAGAGGGATCAAGCACCTAAGTCTGCTGGCTATAGTCGGGGCCAGGGGATTTTCAGGAATGGGGGAGGGCGACACGCGCAACACGTGTCGTCGCGGGTGAAAACCCGCATACCGGTCTTTCGGGCCGTTCTTGAAAGGACTCACTGCCATAACAAAAAAGTACATGGAGTAGCGTCGATGAAATCTGCACACCCGTTCTGGCGTCGGGCCAAGTTGCCCTTGGCCGTCAGCCTTGCTTCCACGCTCGCAAGTCCTGCTTTCGCGGTCAGTTTCAATATCGGGGAAATCGAAGGCCAGTTCGATTCGTCGCTCTCTGTCGGGGCCAGCTGGTCGACCGCCAACCCGAACAAGAACCTGATCGGGGTCAACAACGGCGGCAAGGGCCTGTCGCAAACCTCCGACGATGGTCACCTCAACTTCAAGAAGGGTGAAACCTTCTCGAAAATCTTCAAGGGCATCCATGACCTCGAGTTGAAGTACGGCGACACCGGCGTATTCGTGCGTGGCAAGTACTGGTACGACTTCGAGCTGAAGGACGAGAGCCGCGAGTTCAAGGACATCAGCGACTCCAATCGCAAGGAAGGCGCCAAGTCTTCCGGGGCCCAGCTGCTCGATGCCTTCGTGTACCACAACTACTCGATTGCCGATCAGCCGGGCTCGGTGCGCTTCGGCAAGCAAGTGGTCAGCTGGGGTGAAAGTACCTTCATCGGCGGCGGCATCAACTCGATCAACCCGATCGACGTTGCCGCCTTCCGCCGCCCTGGCGCCGAGATCAAGGAAGGCCTGATCCCGGTCAACATGTTCTACATCTCGCAGAGCCTCACCGACAACCTGTCGGCCGAGGCCTTCTACCAGATCGAGTGGGACCAGACCGTCGTCGACAACTGCGGCACCTTCTTCTCGCAGCCCGACATCATCGCCGATGGCTGCACCGATAACCTGCGCGTGCTCAACAGCAGCCGCACGGTGCCGGCTGCGGCTCAAGGATTCCTCGCCACCCGTGGCGTGAACATCAACGAAGAAGGGGTGATGGTGGCCCGTGGCGCCGACCGCGACGCCCGTGACAGCGGCCAGTTCGGCGTGGCCATGCGCTACATGTTCGAGCCGCTGGACACCGAGTTCGGCGCCTACTTCATGAACTACCACAGCCGCGCGCCGATCTTCAGCGCCACCGGTGCCGCACCCTCGGTATTTGCCGGCCTGAGCCAACTGCCGCCGCAGCTGCGTGCCCTGGCACCACTGATCGTGGCAGGCAACTCGAAGTACTTCGTCGAATACCCTGAAGACATCCGCCTGTATGGCCTGAGCTTCTCCACCACGCTGCCGACCGGCACCGCGTGGAGCGGTGAAATCAGCTACCGGCCGAATGCCCCGGTGCAGTTGAACACCACCGACATCCTGTTCGCCGGCGTGCGCCCGATTGGTGGCGCACTGGCCAACGCTTCGCTGCTCACCGGTACCCCAGGCCAGGACCTGCACGGTTATAACCGCAAGGAAATCACCCAGTTCCAAACCACCCTGACGCACTTCTTCGACCAGGTGATGGGCGCCAGCCGCATGACCGTGGTCGGCGAAGTGGGCGTGACCCACGTCGGTGGCCTGGAGAACGCGCACGAAACCCGCTACGGCCGCGACCCGGTATTCGGCCCAGGCCCGCTGCCGGCCACCGGTGGCGCCGACACCTGCCAGGCGCTCAATGCCAGCACCATCGCCGGCGCCGGTGCTGGTGCCTCGACCACCAACCTGAACCGCAAGTGCGAAAACGACGGCTACACCACCAGTACTTCCTGGGGCTATCGCGCCCGGGTCATCTGGGACTACAACGACGTGTTCGCCGGGGTCAACCTCAAGCCCAACGTGGCCTGGTCGCACGACGTGTCCGGCTATTCGCCGGGCCCTGGCGGCAACTTCGAGGAAGGCCGCAAGGCCGTCAGCCTCGGGTTGGACGCCGAGTACCAGAACACCTACACCGCGAGCCTGTCGTACACCAACTTCTTCGACGGCAAGTACAGCACCGTGGATGATCGCGACTTCGTCGCCCTCAGCTTCGGCGTGAACTTCTAAGCACACAGATCCAGGACGACACGACATGAACAAGACCAGAAGTCTGCTGCAAGCCGGTGTGCTGGGCCTGTCCCTGCTGGCGACCAGCGTCATGGCTGCGGTTTCCGCCGATGAAGCGGCCAAGCTGGGCAGTACCCTGACGCCGATGGGCGCGGAAAAGGCCGGTAATGCCGATGGCTCAATCGGCCCATGGCAACCGCTGTCGACCACAGCCGGCAGCGCCGATGCCAGGGGCTTCCTTTCCGACCCCTACGGCAGCGAGAAACCGCTGTTCACCATCACCGCGCAGAACGTCGAGCAGTACAAGGACAAGCTCTCGCCGGGCCAGGTGGCCATGCTCAAGCGCTATCCGGACACCTTCAAGATCCCGGTGTACAAGACCCACCGTGGCGCCACCGTGCCGGATGATGTGTTCGCCGCCATCAAGAAAAACGCTACTGCGACCACGCTGGTCGAAGGCGGCAACGGCCTGAACAACTTCCAGACCGCGATCCCGTTCCCGATCCCGAAAAGCGGCCTCGAAGTCATCTGGAACCACATCACCCGTTACCGCGGCGGGAGCGTCAGCCGCCTGGTGACCCAGGCCACGCCTCAGCAGAACGGCTCGTACAGCCTGGTGTACTTCTCGGACCAGTTCGTCTTCCGCGACAAGATGAAGGACTACGACCCGAGCAACCCTGGCAACATCCTGTTCTACTTCAAGCAGGAAGTGACCGCGCCAGCACGCCTGGCCGGGACCGTGCTGCTGGTGCATGAGACCCTCGACCAGGTCAAGGAGCCGCGCAAGGCGTGGATCTACAACGCCGGCCAGCGCCGCGTGCGCCAGGCACCGCAAGTCTCGTACGACGGCCCAGGCACCGCCGCCGACGGCCTGCGTACCTCGGACAACCTGGACATGTACAACGGTGCACCGGACCGCTATGACTGGAAGCTCGAAGGCAAGAAAGAGATGTACATTGCCTCCAACGCCTACAAGCTCGACGATCCGAAGCTCAAGTACGGTGACATCATCAAGGCCGGGCATATCAACCAGGACCTGGCTCGTTACGAGCTGCGTCGGGTCTGGCATGTGGTCGCCACGCTCAAGCCTGGCCAACGCCATATCTACGCCAAGCGCGACTTCTACATCGACGAGGACACCTGGCAGGCTGCGGTGATCGACCAGTATGACGGCCGCAACCAGCTGTGGCGCGTCTCCGAGGCGCATGCTCAGGATTACTACAACAAGCAGGTGCCGTGGTACACCCTGGAAGCCATCTATGACCTGCAGTCGGGCCGCTACCTGGCCCTGGGTATGAAGAACGAGGAGAAAAAATCCTACGACTTCGGCTTCACGGCCAGCAAGGCCGACTTCCAGCCGGCAGCGCTGCGTCAGTCGGGTATTCGTTGAACCGCTAGTGCGTAACTCCGTGTGACCTCCCAGAACGCCCCGGCTTGCCGGGGCGTTTCTGCTCCGGTGCAGGCAATAAAGCCGGTGAATACCCCGCCAAACCCCCGCTCCAAGCCTTGTCCATCAGGGTTGTTGCTTTTTGTCGTAGTCTTTTCCGGGTCATTTGTGCCCATCATCTTCAAATGCGCCGTGTTACCCGCTAGTCTCGCAAGCATCCGTACCGCCGTAGCCTTCCAATCAGAACGAGCCGGTCATGACAGATTTGTCCCGTACGCATGGATTCGCCAGTCAGGCCCTGGGCCTGCTGGACGGGCGTTTCTTCCGGCCACCGCTGCCGGACGGTCACGTGCCTCGCGCGCGCCTGTGCCAGCGCCTGCAAGCCGGTCTCGGCGGGCGCCTGCTGCTGGTCAACGCGCCGGCAGGCTTTGGCAAAAGCTCCCTGGCCATCGAATTCTGTGAAGCACTGCCTGGCCATTGGCGTAGCCTCTGGCTTGGTCTCAGTCAGCGCGACGCCGACCCCGGCCGTTTCCTCGAACGTTTGCTCGAAGGCCTGCAGCAGTACTGCCCAGCGCTGGGCGGCCAGGCCATGGGCCTGCTGAAAATGCGTCAGCGCCATCAGCCTTTCGCTTTCGAGGAATGGATCGACGGCCTGCTCGACGAACTGGTGCTGTATCTGCAGGCCGATACACCTTTGCTGTTGGTACTGGATGACTATCACCTGGCCCAGGGGCCGGTACTTGACCGCTGCCTGCAGTTTTTCCTCAACCACTTGCCAGGCGGCCTGGTGCTGCTGGTCACCAGCCGCCAACGGCCCGACTGGCACCTGGCACGGCTGCGCCTGTCGCGGCAATTGATCGAACTGAATGAACAGGAACTGCGTCTGACGCCGGACGAAGCCTTGGCAGTCATCGGTCGACAACCCACAGGCCTGCGCGGCCAGGCCCTGGACAATCTGATCCAGCGCAGCGACGGCTGGGTGGCCGGGCTGCGCTTCTGGCAACTGGCGGCAAGCGAATCCGGCGATGAACATGCCCTGCCGCAAGCCCTGCATGGCGGCGAGGGGTTGATTCGCGATTACCTGCTCGAAGAAGTCATCGATATCCTGCCGATCGAGGTGCAGGCGTTTCTGTTCGACACCGCCTGTCAGGAGCGATTCTGTGCGGCATTGTGCGATGCGCTGCGCGAGCGCGAAGACAGTGCCGCCATCCTGCATTACCTGCAGGCTCATCAGGTGTTTCTGGTGCCGCTGGACGAGCACGGCCACTGGTACCGCTACCACCATCTGTTTTCCGATCTGTTGCGAAGCCGCCAGTCCAGCGAACCACAGGCGCGCCTGCACTTGCGTGCCTGCCGCTGGTTCCAGGCCCAGGGGCTGCTCGACGAAGCCGTGGAGCAAGCCCTGCGTGCCGGCCATCTGGACGTAGCCGCCAACCTGGTGCAAAGCCTGTCGGAGGAACAACTGCTGGCCGAGCAGAACGTCGGCATGCTGCTGCGCTGGAAGATGGACCTGCCCGACAGCCTGCTGATCAGCACGCCACGCTTGATCGTTCTCTACAGCTGGGCGCTGGGCCTGGCCTGCCAGCTGGATGCCGCTGAAGAACTGGCAAGCTACCTCAGCCGTTTTCTGCCTGCTCCTTCGGCCACTGCGCAGAAGTCCATGCTGGCGCAGTGGCTGGCACTCAGCGGGGTGATTGCCCGTGGACGCGGGGATCGTGAACGCACCCTGGCCTATTGCGGCGAGGCGCTGCAGAGCTTGCCCAGCAAGCGTTATGGCCAGCGCCTGGTGTGCCTGTCTACGCTGTCCAATCTGGCCATCGCCGACGGCGACTTCTGGCGTGCCCGGGGTTGGAACCGCGAGGCACTGGAGCTGGCCCAGCGGGTCGGTAATCCGTTGTTCGAGGCCTTGGCGCACTATGACCGTGCACGGGTGCTGCATGCCCGGGGCGAGGCGCTGCGTGCTCTGGACGAAGTCCGTCAGGGCTTGCAGCGCTTGCAGGGGCTTTCTGCACAGCGACTGTACGCGGTGCGTGCGCGGCTGACCCTGTACGAAGGCTATCTGCTGGTGGCGCGCCTTCAACCCGCGCTGGGGCGTGCGCGCTTGCGTGCAGGGCTGGGTGAAGCACGCGCCTGTCGCGATATCAGCGTGTTGATCGGCCATTGTGTGATCGCCGCGCTCGACGGTCGCGAAGGCCACTACGCCGAAGCGTTCGCAGAACTGGCCGAGGCCGAGCGGCTGATGCATATCTGGGACGTGCCGCCGATCTTCTACCTGGCCATGATCACCCTGGTGAAATGCGAGTTGTGGCTGGCTCAAGGCCGTACCGACCTGGCCGAATCCTGGTTGTTACGCCTGGGCCAGACCTACGGCGGTGCTCAACCTGCGGCGGCGCCGGAATTCCACCCATTGCTGCCACTGCATATTGCCTTGCAACAAGCTTTGCTCGAACGCATCCAGGGGCGCAGCGATGACGCAATCGCACGCTTGCGTGGTCTGGTCGAGCGCGGACAGGCCAGCGGCGGCATGATGCTCAGCCTGAGTGCGCTGTGCCAGTGGATCGCCTTGTGCCTGGAGGAAGGGCGCGAGGCGCAGGCTGTCGAACTGCTGCCGATGGCCCTGGCTGCGGCCCAGGGTGGGGTGATGCAGCCGTTTCAGCGGCTGATCGAGGTGCATCCGCTGTGGCTGCGCGAGCATTTGCTCGTACGTTCTGCCTGCAAGGTCCAGGTAGAACTGCTGGCGCGCTTGCCCGAGTTGGCCGCGCCCAGCAGCGGCACGGGTGAAGCCTTGAGTGGACGCGAGCTGGCCGTGCTCGAGTTGATCGCCCAGGGCTGTTCCAACCAGCAGATCAGCGAGCGTTTGTTCATCTCCCTGCACACCGTCAAGACCCACGCCAGCCACATCAACAGCAAGCTGGGTGTGGAGCGGCGCACCCAGGCCGTGGCCAGGGCCAAATCATTGGGTTTGCTGGCCTGATCGCGACGCTGCATTGTCTACCCTCATCTTTCCCGACCAGCGGCCGATACAGCGTTCGGCGATCTGCATCGCCCCAGGCCACCCTTTCTTCATCCAATACAGGTCGTGTTGATGCTGCAGTACGGGCAAAAGAGCTTTCTGATCGTCGATGACTTCACCGACTTTCGCACGTCGACGCGCTCAATGCTGCGCGAGCTGGGGGTGCGTGAGGTCGATACTGCCGATAGCGGTGAGCAGGCCCTGCGTATGTGCGGGCAGAAACGCTACGACTACATTCTTCAGGATTTCCATCTCGGTGACGGCAAGAAGAACGGCCAGCAAGTGCTCGAGGACCTGATCCTCGACAAACTGATCAGCCATGAGTGCGTGTTCATCATGGTCACCGCCGAGAGCAGCCAGGCCATTGTGCTCAGTGCCCTGGAGCACGAGCCCGATGCCTACCTGACCAAACCGTTCAACCGGGTTGGCCTGGCCCAGCGTCTCGACAAACTGACGCAACGCAAGACCTTGCTCAAGCCGATCCTTCAGGCCCTGGACCGCGGCCGCCCGGCCGAGGTACTGGCCGCCTGCGCCGAGCTGTGCAAGAAAGACCCGCGTTTCGCGCCGCTTTGCCTGCGCTACCGCGCCGACGCCCTGCGTGACCTCAACCGCTTCGACGAGCTGGAAAAATTCCTCAAGGGCATCCTCGCCAGCCGTCCGCAGCCTTGGGTGTATGCGGCGCTGGGCAGCCTGATGCACAAGCGTGGCCAGAATGCCCAGGCCCAGGGTGTCTACGAACAGGCGCTCAAGGCGTTCCCGATCATGCCGAGCTTGTACGACGGCATGGCCGACGTGCTGGTGGCGCAGGGTGAGAGCAAGCGCGCGCAGAATATGCTTGAAGAGGCGGTACGACTGTCGCCGCTGGCGGTACGCCGACAGGCCGCGCTAGGCAAGTTGGCACTGGACAACGAAGACTTCGACAGCGCCTCCAAGGCCTTCCGCCACGCCGTGAACCAGGGCCAGAGCTCGCGTTACAAGGATGCCGAAAGCAACCTGGGGTTGGTGCAGGCCTTGATGAACAAGAATGCCGGCTTCGGCCTGGATGCGCGAACCCGGGTCGAGATCAACACCGTGCTCAGCGAGGTAGCCAAGGACAATGTCGAGGACCAGGGCCTGCAAGTGCGTGCGCGCCTGATGAAAGCCGCCAGCCTGCAGCAGGCCGGCGACGCCGAAACCGCCGCCAAGCTCACCGAGCAAGCCCTGCAGCGGCTGGACAAGATGGACCAGTTCTTCTCGGTCGAAGCCGCCCTGACCGTCGCCAAACAGCTGCAGTCGCTTGGCCAGGAAGCCGCCGGAGGCACCATCCTCAAGGGGTGCGTGGAAACCTACGGAGATGACCCCAAAGTCATGCAGAGCGTGGCCAAACTGACCGATGACCCGACGGTGCTCGGTGCTGTCACCGAAGCGGTCGACCTCAATCGCCAGGGCGTGCGCAGTTATCAGGCTGGGCAGCTCAACGAAGCTTTGCAGATGTTCCGCAAGGCCCTTTCGTTGCAACCCAAGAACATCAGCATCGCCCTCAATACGGCCCAGGCACTGCTGCGCATCGGCGGCGAAGCCACGCCACCGGCGATCCTGCAGGAGTGTCGCAACTGCCTGACCAGCGTGGCGGGCATACCAGCCAGCGACAGCCGTTACGACCGCTACCGCAAACTGCACATCAAGGTTTTCGGCGCATGAGCCAGGACAATCAGGGGCTGGACTTTTCCACGGTGATCGCCTCCACCGTGCATGACCTGAAGAACTCGCTGTCGGCGCTTATCCAATCCCATGATCAATGGCTGGCGCGCCTGCCTGAAGAGCTGCGCAGCGGCCCCGAGCAAGGGGTGATCGAGCACGAATTCCGCCACCTCAATGGCATGCTCGTGCAGATGCTCGGGCTGTACAAATTGGGTGTCAACCAGTTGCCGGTGTGCCCGGATTACCACGAACTTGAAGACTTCATCGAAGCGCAGCTGGCGGCCCATCAGCAGGTGCTAGAACACAACGACATCCTCGCCACCTGGCGTATCGACAGCGAAAACCCATTGGGTTTCTTCGACCGTGAACTGGTCGCTTCGGTGATCGCCAATGTGGTCACCAACGCTACCCGTTATGCCGGGCACGCGCTGTTGATCAGCATCGAGGAAGAAAACGAGCAACTGGTGATCAGCGTCAACGATGACGGCCCCGGCTACCCGGCCCGCATGCTCGAACGCCAGCAGGACTACGTGCAGGGCATCGATGCGCAGAGCGGCAGCACTGGGCTCGGCCTGTATTTCGCGGCGCGGATCGCGGCGCTGCATGAGCGTGTTGGGGTGCGGGGGCGTATCGAGATTGCCAACGGTGGGGCGCTGGGGGGTGGGTTGTTCAGGTTGTATTTGCCGTGATTGGGATTGTGGCAACCTGGTGCCTGTCCTGGGTTATTCTGCGACCATGAAATCGAGCGCCGCCCGCGCGGCGCTCGATCTGCGTGACACCATGAAACTAAAGACAAGCGCCTGACCCCACCACCCCACGCCCCGGTAGCCCTGATGCTTTCCAAAGCCCCCCTCATCCGAGAAACCTTCCCCGTAGGCCCCCTGCAGTGCAACTGCACCCTGATCGGCGACCCCGTCACCCAGAAAGCCATTGTCGTCGACCCGGGCGGTGACCCGGACAAGATCCTCGCCCGCCTGCAGGCCCATGGCCTGACCCTGGTGAGCATCATTCACACCCACGCGCACTTCGACCATTTTCTCGCCTCGGGCAAGCTCAAGGAACTCACCGGCGCAACGCTGCACCTGCACAAGGACGACCAGCCGCTGTGGGACAACCTGGAAGTGCAGTGCCAGATGTTCGGCGTGCCCTACACGCCGGTGCCGTCACCCGACCGCTGGCTGGGCGACGATGAAGAACTCGCCTGCGGCTGTGGCGTGGCCTTGCACACCCCTGGGCATACACCAGGTTCGATGAGCTTCTGGTTCGCCGAGGCCAAGCTGCTGGTGGCCGGTGACACGCTGTTCCGTCGCGGCATCGGCCGCACCGATTTGTGGGGCGGCGATCAGCGCGCTATCGTTCGCTCGATCAAAGAGCGGCTGTATCGGCTGGACGAGGACGCCATCGTGGTCACCGGCCACGGACCTGAAACCCGCCTGGGTGACGAGATGCGTGAAAATCCGTTCGTGCGGGCGTGAATTCGCATTAAAAGCCTTTCATGGAATTTTTTTGCCATCAGGCAATCCAAGGCTGGCACAGAACCATTCATGATTTGCTGCACACACGAATTTTTGTAGGAGCTTGTCCATGTTCACCATGCGCCGTCTGATTATCGTCGCAACCGCTGCAGCCCTGATGACCGGCTGTGCCGGCCAGAACCCCTATGACAGCCAAGGCCAGGCGCAGGGCGGCTCTACCGGCATGAGCAAGACTGCCAAATACGGCGGCCTGGGCGCGCTGGCTGGGGCCGTCGCCGGTGCGGCAATCGATCACAACAACCGTGGCAAGGGCGCGCTGATCGGCGCCGCCGCAGTAGGTGCCGCTGCCGCCGGTTATGGTTACTACGCCGACAAGCAGGAAGCTGAGCTGCGTGCGCAGATGGCCAACACCGGCGTCGAAGTGCAGCGCCAGGGCGACCAGATCAAGCTGATCATGCCGGGCAGCATCACGTTCGCCACCGATTCGGCCAACATCGCGCCGAGTTTCTACTCGCCGCTGAACAACCTGGCGAACTCGTTCAAGCAGTTCAACCAGAACACCATCGAAGTGGTCGGCTTCACTGACAGCACCGGCAGCCGACAGCACAACATGGACCTGTCGCAGCGCCGCGCCCAGGCCGTCAGCACCTACCTGAGCTCGCAAGGTGTTGATGCTTCGCGCGTTACCGTGCGTGGGATGGGACCTGACCAGCCAATTGCCAGCAACGCCGATGCCAATGGCCGCGCGCAGAACCGCCGTGTCGAGGTCAATCTGAAGCCGATCCCGGGTCAGCAGTATGATCAGCAGGGTCAGGTGCAGCAGTATCCGTAAGCGGTAGATTGCGGCAAAGAAAAGGGCAGGCCCATTCGGAGCCTGCCCTTTTTCATTTCAGCCGACGCTGCTGGCCTGAATGGCTGTCAGCGCGATGGTATGCACGATGTCGTCCACCTGAGCGCCACGCGGCAGGTCATTCACCGGCTTGCGCAGGCCTTGCAACATCGGCCCCAGGCTGACCCCGTCGGTGCTGCGCTGCACCGCCTTGTGGGTGGTGTTGCCGGTGTTCAGGTCCGGGAACACGAACACCGTCGCGTGGCCCGCCACCGGACTGTTCGGCGCGAGCTGGCGAGCGATCTCAGGGTTGGCGGCGGCGTCGTACTGCAGTGGGCCATCGATCAGCAGGCTCTGTTCCGCGCTTTGTGCCAGGCGTGTGGCCTCACGCACTTTTTCCACTTCTTCGTCGCTCGCCGAGTCGCTGGAATAGCTGATCATCGCCACCCGCGGCGCGATGCCGAAGGTTTGCGCCGATTGCGCACTCTGTCGGGCGATTTCGGCCAGCTCGCTGGCGCTGGGGTGCGGGTTCATCACGCAGTCGCCGTACACCAGTACCTGCTCGGGGAACAGCATGAAGAACACCGACGACACCAGGCTCGCGCCCGGCGCGGTCTTGATCAGCTGCAGGGCAGGGCGGATGGTGTTGGCGGTGGAGTGCACCAGGCCCGAAACCAAGCCGTCGACCTCGTCCAGCGCCAGCATCATGGTGCCGATCACCACTGGGTCCTCCAGCTGTTGTTCGGCCATCGGCGCATTGAGGTTCTTGCTCTTGCGCAGGTCGACCATCGGCTCGACATAGCGCCTGCGAATCAGCTCGGGGTCGAGGATTTCCAGGTCAGCTGGCAGGGTGATGCCCTGCGCGCGGGCCACGGCTTCGACTTCTTCTGGCTTGGCCAGCAGCACGCATCGGGCGATGCCACGCGCCTGGCAGATTGCTGCAGCCTGTACCAGCAGCGGCTCGGCGCCTTCCGGCAGGACGATGCGCTTGTTGGCCTGCTGCGCCCGCTGTATCAGCTGGTAACGGAACACCGCGGGTGACAGGCGCAGTTCACGCGGTGTGCCGCAACGCTGATGCAGCCAGGCAGCATCCAGGTGGCTGGCGACGAAGTCGGTGATGAATTCGGCCCGGTCGCGGTCATCCACCGGGATTTCGCGATTCAGCGAATTGAGCAGGTTGGCGGTGTCGTAGGAACCAGTGCTCACCGACAGGATTGGCAGGCCGGCTTGTAAGGCGCCACGGCACAGGCCGAGGATGCGCGCATCGGGCTTGCTGTCGCTCGTCAGCAGCAACCCGGCCAATGGCACGCCATTGATCGCCGCCAGGCTCACCGCCAGGATGATGTCGTCGCGGTCGCCCGGCGTCACCACCAGGGTGCCGGGGGTGAGCAGTGGCACGGTATTGGCAACGGTGCGGGCGCAGATGATGATCTTGTTCATCCGCCGTTGTTCGTAGTCACCGGCATTGAGCACTTGGGCACCGAGCAGCTCGGCGACGTCGCGGGTGCGCGGGGCGTTGAGCTCGGATTGATAGGGAATGCAGCCGAGCAGGCGGAAATCGTTGCCGCGCAGCAATGGCGAATGTTCGCGCAGGCGCGTGGCGAAGTCGGCCATGCTCTCGTCGGTGCGCACCTTGTTGAGAATCACCCCGAGCACTTTCGGGTCGCGCGGCCCACCGAACAGCTGGGCCTGCAGTTCGACCCGCCCGGACAGCTCGCTGAGCACTTCGTTTTCCGGCGCCGAAACCAGGATCACCTCGGCATCAAGGCTCTTGGCCAGGTGCAGGTTGACCCGCGCCGCATAGCTGGCGTGGCGGGTCGGCACCATGCCTTCGACCACCACTACGTCATTACCGATGCAGGCTTGTTGGTAGAGGCGAATGATTTCTTCGAGCAGCTCGTCCAGCTGGCCATCGCCGAGCATACGCTCGACCTGGCCCAGGTTCAGCGGCATTGGCGGCTTGATGCCGTGGGTTCGTGCGACCAGCTCGGTGGAGCGTTCCGGGCCAGTGTCACCGGGGTGCGGCTGGGCGATCGGTTTGAAGAAACCGACCTTGAGCCCGGCGCGTTCCAGGGTACGCACAAGGCCGAGACTGATCGAAGTCAGGCCGACCCCAAAGTCGGTCGGCGCAATGAAAAATGTCTGCATGCGTGCTTCTCGAAATAAAGCGTTGCAAGGAATCAACGGCCAAGGGTAGCGCTATCGGCCTCCTGTGCACACCAGCCACAGGCGAAAGCCTGGCCGACACGCTGCGCGCGCTGCTCGGGGTCGAGCACCCAGGGGCGCGCCTGCCACGGTGGCTGATGGCGCAGGTGCTGGGTATGGCCGCAGGACAGGTCGACCACCCAGTGGCCGTCTTCGTCCTGGTGAAAGCCCAGGATCCGACTGATGGGGCGCCCCGCGCCGCCGCTGCGGTCGCAATCGGGCGATGCGTTGGTTACACTTGTCCGCTCTACATACTTTTGCAAAAGGTCTTGCCCCATGCTGATCGCCGCCAACAAGGCTGTCTCCATCGACTATACCCTGACCAACGACGCCGGGGAGACCATCGACAGCTCCGCCGGTGGCGCGCCACTGGTCTACCTGCACGGTGCCCAGAACATCATCCCGGGCCTGGAAAAAGCCCTGGAAGGCAAACAGGCTGGCGACGAGCTGAACGTCACCATCGAGCCTGAAGATGCCTACGGCGAGTACCTGGCCGAGCTGGTCAGCACCCTGAACCGCAGCATGTTCGAAGGCGTCGACGAACTGGAAGTGGGCATGCAGTTCCACGCTTCCGCGCCGGACGGCCAGATGCAGATCGTCACCATCCGTGACCTCGACGGCGACGACGTGACCGTCGACGGCAACCACCCGCTGGCCGGCCAGCGCCTGACCTTCCAGGTCAAGGTAGTCGACGTGCGTGACGCCAGCGAAGAAGAAATCGCTCACCGTCACATCCACGGTGAAGGTGGCCATCACCACTGATTTTCTGCGCTAAGCTCAGAAAGTCGCCAGGCGCTCGGACAAGCCGGCATGCCTCCAACGCGGAGGGTGCACGGCTTGGATGAGCGCCTTTTTAGTGGGCGCAATTCGCCCCAGCGGCAACCGGGAACCTGACAGGGGATTCATCATGAGTGCATTTCACGACCTGACGTTGAAGGCGCTGGACGGCCGGGACCTGCCCCTGGCCCCGTTCAAGGGCCAGGTAGTGCTGGTGGTCAATGTTGCCTCCAAGTGTGGCCTCACGCCGCAGTACGCCTCGCTGGAAAAGCTCCAGCAGCAGTTCAAGGGCAAGGGTTTCAATGTGCTGGGCCTGCCCTGCAACCAGTTCGCCGGGCAGGAGCCTGGCAGCGAGAAAGATATTCAGGCGTTCTGCACCCTCAACTATGGCGTGAGCTTCCCGCTGGGCGCCAAGCTGGAGGTCAACGGACCGCAGCGCCATTCGTTGTACCGCCTGCTGGCAGGTGAGGGCGCCGAGTTCCCCGGCGACATCAGCTGGAACTTCGAGAAGTTCCTGGTGGGCAAGGATGGGCGGGTACTGGCCCGCTTCGCCCCGCGTACCGCGCCGGATGACCCGACTGTAGTGCAGGCTATCGAGAAAGCGCTTGGCTGATTATCCCGGGGGTGCTTTGCGCCCCCGGCGATAGCGCAGAATCACCCAGATCAATAATGCTGTGCCATCCCCGTAACGCCCCCTAACCTCAGGCGCATTTCCTCACCCAGACGGAAGCGCCCCATGTCCAGCCATCCCCTGTTTCAGCCTTTCACCCTCGGCGCGCTCGAGCTGCCGACCCGCGTCGTCATGGCGCCCATGACCCGTACCTTCTGCCCCGGTGGCGTGCCCCACGATGGCGTGGTCGAGTACTACCGCCGACGTGCGGCAGCAGGGGTCGGCCTGATCATTACCGAAGGCACCACGGTTGCACACAAGGCCGCCAACGGTTATGCCAACGTGCCGCGCTTCTACGGTGCAGATGCGTTGGCCGGTTGGCAGCGCGTCGTCGAGGCAGTCCACGCCGAAGGCGGGCGTATCGTGCCGCAGCTGTGGCACGTCGGCGCGGTACGTCGCCTGGGCACCGAGCCGGACGCCGCCGTACCGGGCTTCGGGCCGAGCGAGAAGGCCAAGGATGGGCAAGTGCAGGTGCATGGCATGACCCATGACGATATCCGTGAAGTGATCGCAGCGTTTGCCCAGGCAGCCCGCGATGCCAAGGCTATCGGGATGGACGGTGTGGAAATCCACGGCGCGCACGGCTACCTGATCGACCAGTTCTTTTGGGCGGCCAGCAATCGCCGCACGGATGAGTACGGCGGCGACCTGGAGGGTCGTTCGCGCTTCGCCATCGAACTGATTCGAGCCGTGCGCGCAGCGGTGGGGCCGGACTTCACGATCATCTTCCGTTTCTCGCAATGGAAGCAGCAGGACTACAGCGCACGCCTGGTCGAAACACCCGAAGCGTTGGCGGCCTTCCTAAAGCCACTGTCCGACGCCGGTGTGGATATCTTCCACTGCTCGACACGGCGTTTCTGGGAGCCGGAATTCGAAGGCTCCGCGCTCAACCTGGCCGGTTGGACCCGGACTCTGACGGGCAAACCGACCATCACCGTGGGCAGCGTCGGCCTTGATGGTGAGTTCCTGCAGTTCATGGTCGACACCGACAAGGTGGCCAAACCCGCCAGCCTGGAAGGCTTGTTGCGGCGCCTGGGCGACAAAGAGTTCGACTTGGTGGCGGTGGGCCGGGCATTGCTGGTGGATGCCGAGTGGGCGCAAAAGGTTCGCGAAGGGCGCGAAGCGGACGTGCTGCCGTTCAGCCGCGAGGCGCTGTCGAGCCTGGCTTGATCGCCAGCGTGGCGGTTGCTGACTCTGGGCCGGCAACCGCCGTGTGGCAAGCGTTGTAAAGGTGCGCCTCGAACTGTTCGACGATCGCCGGCCAGCCCTGACGACTGGCGTGCTGCCGAGCATTGAGGCGGACCCTGCGCAATGTCTCGCGTTCTTCCAGCAGCCAGCAGGCGGCATCGATGAAGGCCGCCTGGTCACCGGGCATGGCCAGGGCGCCGCTATGGCCGTGGCGGATGTGCTGGCCAGCAGCGGCCTCGTCGTAGGCGACCACCGCCAGACCCGAGGCCATGGCTTCGAGCACCACATTGCCAAAGGTTTCGGTGAGGCTCGGGAACAGGAACAGGTCGCCGCTGGCGTAGTATTCGGCCAGCGCTTCGCCGCGTTGGGCACCGCAGAATACGGCGTCCGGCAGTTGCTGTTCAAGGGATGCCCGCTGTGGCCCATCGCCGACGACGACCAAACGCAAGCGCCGCTGTGGATAACTCTTCTGCAGCGCTTGCAGGCAAGGCTGCAGCAATGCCAGGTTCTTTTCCGCCGCCAGGCGCCCGACATGTAACACGGCGATTTCCTCCGGGCCAAGGCCCCATGCATCGCGCAAGGCTTGGCTGCGCCGGGCCGGGTTGAACAGGCCAGCATCGACCCCTCGGGCCATCAGCGCCAGGCGTTCGAAGCCACGCCGTTCCAGCTCCAGGCGCTGGCTGGCGCTGGGCACCAAGGTGGCGACGGTGCGACGGTGGAACCAGCGCAGGTAATGGGTAAGCAGGCGTGCCAGCAAGCCTAGCCCGTACTGGCCAGAATACTGCGGAAAATTGGTATGAAAGCCGCTAACCACCGACACGCCAAGGCGCCGCGCAGCCCGCAATGCACTCAACCCCAGCGGGCCTTCGGTGGCAATGTACAGCACATCCGGCCGCTGCCTGCGCCAGCGGCGCAACAGCTTGTGTATCGACACTTCGCCCCATTGCAGGCCGGGGTAGCCCGGCAACCCCCAGCCACGGCACAGCAACACGTTCGGATCGTCGGCTGCGGGCACATCCCCCGCCTGCCGTGGCCGCACGATTTCCACCTGATGGCCGCGCTGTCGCAGGCCCTCGCAGAGGCGACCAAGAGTATTGGCCACGCCGTTGATTTCCGGTGGGAAGGTTTCGCTGACGAGGGTGATGCGTAGGGCAGGTGTATTCATGACAAAAAGTTTCCGCCTGCCGCGTTGCGCTCATGTGACAGCCTCGTGACGCGCAGATGACGCCTGATTTCCGGCAGTTTCGCCGTTTTGAATATTTCCCTTCAGGGCCCCTCAAGAAGCGAGTGGAGGCAGCCGATGAAGATGCATTCGATCAGGTGACGCGCTCCGGGAGCGGTGATGTTCAACAGCAAGCTCAAGAAAGAAATCCAGCAACTGCGCGAGGACCTGTTTTCCGTCGAGCAGGTCAAGAGCAGCCTGGACAGCGAAATGCTGGTGCTTCAGCTCGACCCCCAGGGGCGTATCGAGATGATCAACGGCAACTTCGAGAGAGAGATGCTCTACCGCTCCGAGCAACTGATCGGGCGTCACATCGAAGACATCGTGCCGGCGCATGTGAAGAAGCTCGACTTCTACCAGCGCATGAAAAGCGCCATCAGCCGCGGTGAGCACCTGAATGGGGCTTTCCGCCTGCTGCGTGGCAATGGTGAAGAGGCCTGGTTACGTTCGATCCTGCAACCGGTCAAGGGCAGCGACGGGCGCATCATGCATTTCTCCATGCACTCCAGCGACCTGACTCGCACCATCGAGACTTCTCGCGAGCATGAAAGCCTGATCAAGGCGCTGATGCGTTCCACTGCCGTGATCGAGTTCAACCTCGACGGCCAGGTGCTGACCGCCAACGACCGCTTCCTGCAAACGATGGGATACAGCCTCGACCAGGTGCGTGGCAAACATCACCGCCTGTTCTGCGAACCGGAGGAAGCCAGCTCGGCGGGCTACCAGGCGTTCTGGGAAAAGCTACGGCGTGGTGAGTACGTGGCCGAACGCTTCAAGCGGATCGATGCGCACGGGCGCACGGTATGGTTGGAAGCGTCCTACAACCCGATCATTGATGCCCATGATGTGCTGTATAAAGTGGTCAAGTTCGCCACCGTAATCACCGACCAGGTGAACCAGGAACAGGCCGTGGCGCAGGCTGCGGATATTGCCTACAACACCTCACTTGAAACCGACAGCAGTGCGCGCAAGGCCACCGACGTAGTGACTCAGACCGTCGAGGTGATGCGTGGACTGGAAGGCTCGATGCAGGACGCCGCCGAAGGCATCCAGGCGTTGGACAAGCAGTCCAAGGTGATCGGCGCGATCATCAAGACCATCAGCGATATTGCCGGCCAGACCAATCTTCTGGCGCTCAACGCTGCCATCGAGGCCGCGCGTGCCGGGGAGCAGGGCAGGGGTTTTGCCGTGGTCGCCGACGAGGTACGCCAGTTGGCTTCACGTACCAGCACTGCCACCGAAGAGATCGCCAAGGTCGTGCAACAAAACGAGCAACTGGCCCAGGCGGCAGTGGACATCATCGATACCAGCAAGCGCCAGGCCGAACAGGGATTGGCGTTGGCGGCGGATACCGGTGGGGTGATCGTTGAAATTCAGGAAGGGGCGAAGAAGGTGGTGGATGCGGTAGGGCAGTTTTCCAGCCAGCTGAGCCATTGAACACTGCTGTTGTGAAGCTACGCAGCGTATCCGGCACCCGCGGCGCCGGATACCAGGCCCTTTGTCAGGCAGTCAGTTGCACGTAAACATCACTGGCAATCGCGGCGAATTGTTCGATGCTGGCCTGTTTGCCATCAATACGGTGCTCGTCAGCGAACGAATGCGCTACACCGAAGACGCCGCTGCTCTCACCCCTGATGACCGGATGCTGATTGTTTTGCACAGCTTCGACCAACAGGGTTACCAGCGAGGCGCTGTGTATCACCACCTGTTCTTTTGGGTCGTTGACGCTATTGACGAACAGCGCCGAGGCCGGAAGATCGATGCCTTGGGCCTGCAACGCTTCATCAAGCCGCCAGTTAGCCTTGTGCTTGAGAATCTCGAAGCCCTGCAGGTGCTCTGGAATGCCGGACAGGTCCAGATAGTCTTTATCATTGTTCATAGTGTCCATCTCCTGATTATCGGGCTGCAAAGGTGCGGCCCGTTACTCAGTAGAAAACAGTAGGGAATGCGCAAAGCGGTAGATATGTCTCGCTAGCGCTCCCTTACCCAGAACAACGTCGCCCCCGCCACCGCAGCCGGCATCATCAGCACGTTTACGCCTGGGATAAGCAACGCCAGATAGGTGATGCCGCCAAACCCCATGCTTTGCCAGCGCTTCTGCCGAAGCCAGGCCAGCATGTCCTGCCAGCTCATCTTGTTGTTGTCCGCCGGGTAGTCGATGTACTGGATGGCCATCATCCACACACCGAAGATCAGCCACAGCGGCGCGGCGATCACGTTCACCACCGGGATGAACGACAGGATGAACAGCGCGATGGCCCGTGGCAGGAAGTAGCCGAGCTTGCGCATCTCGCGGCCAAAGGTGCGGGGCACCATGGCCACCAGCTCAGCCCAGCTGAACGCCGGGAAGTTGTCATGGCCCCGCACCACCACCTCGACCTTCTCAGCCAAAAAGCCATTGAAAGGCGCGGCGATGATGTTGGCCACCAGGGTGAAGGTGAAAAACACCATCAATACCAGCAAGGCGACAAACAGCGGCCAGAGGATATAGCTGAGAAAGCTCAGCCAATCCGGCAGGGTCGGCATGAGGGCGTCCAGCCACAAACCGAATTCATGACCGGCGAAATAGATCATGCCGCCGAACAGCAGCAGGTTGATTGCCAAAGGCAGCAGCACGAACAACCGCAGGTTGGGGCTCAGCACCAGTTTCAGGCCTTCGCGCAGGTACTGGGGGCCAGAGAGGACAGGGGCTTGCATCGAGACACTCCGCAGAGAAGGGAAAACGCGCTGACCTTACCGGCTTTGCTGCGCCGACGAAAGGCGGGCAGGGGTTGGGAAACCGCCTGTAACAAAAGCCTGGGAGGCTTTTAGCCAGGTGAAATTCACGTATAGAGGTTGCCTATGAGGTGGATTGTCGAAGGATATTTCCTTAATCTCTGCCACCTCGCTACAGTGCGCTCAACTTTCGGTTTCTGGGCCTGCGCGTAGTAGCCTTCCCCAAGTGCTGCGTGGGCCCTTTTTAATTTACCGATGCCGGCCCCTGCGGCCTGCTCGACAGGAGTACGACATGTCTGAAGTACGTCATTCGCGCGTCATCATTCTCGGTTCCGGCCCTGCCGGTTACAGCGCCGCGGTGTACGCCGCCCGCGCCAACCTCAAGCCGCTGCTGATCACCGGTATGCAGGCTGGTGGCCAGCTGACCACCACCACCGAAGTCGACAACTGGCCGGGCGACCCCCATGGCCTGACCGGCCCGGCGCTGATGCAGCGCATGCAGGAACACGCCGAGCGCTTCGAGACCGAGATCGTCTTCGACCACATCAATGCCGTCGACCTGGCCAACAAGCCCTACACCCTGCAGGGTGACAGCGGCACCTACACCTGCGACGCGCTGATCATCGCCACCGGCGCCAGCGCCCGCTACCTGGGCTTGCCGTCGGAAGAAGCGTTCATGGGCAAAGGCGTTTCGGCCTGTGCGACCTGCGACGGGTTCTTCTACCGCAACAAGCCGGTCGCCGTGGTCGGCGGCGGCAACACTGCCG
This sequence comes from Pseudomonas sp. NPDC090752, assembly GCF_055584805.1. Taxonomy (NCBI): domain Bacteria; kingdom Pseudomonadati; phylum Pseudomonadota; class Gammaproteobacteria; order Pseudomonadales; family Pseudomonadaceae; genus Pseudomonas; species Pseudomonas sp. NPDC090752. The sequence goes on from NZ_JBVJLI010000003.1 coordinate 49,441, forward strand.
TGGAAGAGGCGCTGTACTTGGCCAACATCGCCAGCAAGGTGACCCTGGTGCACCGCCGCGAAACCTTCCGCGCCGAAAAGATTCTGGTCGACAAGCTCAATGCCCGTGTCGCCGAAGGCAAGATCGAACTCAAGCTCAACGCTACCCTGGACGAAGTGCTGGGTGACAACATGGGCGTGACCGGTGCGCGACTGAAGAACAACGACGGCAGCAGCGACGAAATCAAGGTCGACGGCGTGTTCATTGCCATTGGCCACACCCCGAACACTTCGCTGTTCGAAGGCCAGCTGACCTTGAAGGACGGCTACCTGGTGGTCAACGGCGGCCGTGAAGGCAATGCCACCGCCACCAACGTCGAAGGTGTGTTCGCCGCAGGCGACGTGGCTGACCACGTTTACCGTCAGGCCATCACCTCGGCGGGTGCAGGTTGCATGGCGGCGCTGGACGTCGAGCGCTACCTGGACGGCCTGGCCAACGCCTCGTTCTGATCCACGCGCAATAAAAAAACCGGCCATCTGGCCGGTTTTTTTATTGCCTTCGCTCAGCTCACAGGCTCAATCGCATCGACAGGTCCACGGCCTTCACATCCTTGGTCATCGCGCCAATGGAGATGTAGTCCACCCCCGTTTCGGCAATCGCCCGCAGGGTGGTTTCATTGACCCCGCCACTGGCCTCGAGCTTGGCCTTGCCGGCGGCGATACGCACTGCTTCGCGCATCTCGTCCAGCGTCAACTCGTCGAGCATGATGATGTCGGCGTCGGCGTCCAGCGCCTGGCGCAGTTCATCCAGGCTTTCCACTTCGATTTCCACCGGCTTGCCTGGGGCGATGCGGTGCGCGGCTGCCACCGCTTCGGGAACGCCGCCGCTGGCGGCAATGTGGTTTTCCTTGATGAGGAAGGCGTCGTACAGGCCGATGCGGTGGTTGTGGCACCCGCCGCAGGTCACTGCGTACTTCTGCGCCAGGCGCAGGCCCGGCAGGGTCTTGCGGGTATCGAGCAACTGCACCTGGGTGCCTTCGACCAGGTCGGCAAGCTGACGTGCACGGGTAGCCACGCCCGACAGCATCTGCAGGAAGTTCAGCGCGCTGCGCTCGCCACTGAGCAGCGAGCGTGCCGGGCCTTCGAGATGGAACAGTACCTGGTTGGCGCTGGCGCGCTCGCCGTCGGCCACCTGCCAGTGCACCGCCACGCGCGGGTCGAGCTGGCGGAACACGGCATCGACCCAGGCGGTGCCGGCAATCACGCAATCCTCGCGGGTGATGATGGTGGCCTTGGCCAAACGTTCGGCCGGGATCAATTGTGCGGTGATGTCGCCACTGCCGATGTCCTCCAGCAGCGCGCGGCGCACATTGGCTTCGATCTCGGCGGTCAGGTCGGCAAGGCGTAGGTTCGGCATGGTCGGCTCCACAAGCTAGATGCCGCCGATTATAGGGCAGGGGGCCTGGCTGTACAGCCATCTTGCAGCCCACCTTTGGTCCGGCCGAATGAGCAATTGGCAAAAAATACAGTCATTTACCGACACGTGAAGAGGTGCTGGCAGGCATCGGCTTTTTTACCGATAATGGCGCCCAGTATTTGGCGTCATAGCTTTGACGATTTTCGCCCTATCGAACCAGTCACCCAGCAAGGAGTTCGGGATGCATAAAGAAGGCAAGGTGGTGCCCTTGGCGGCTGCCATCGATCGAGGAGCGCGCACGCCCTTGCCTTGCCTCCCCGTGCTCCTGCTGCAGGTGCGCGACAAGGCCGCCCTGCAATTGCGCCAGGGCCTGCAGGCTTTGTTCGACAACGCCGACGATACCCTCTTTGAAATGGCCGACAAGGCCGCCGACCGCTTCGACCAGCACCTGTACTTTGAAGCGATGCGCGACTTGCGCCTCAAGCGCAAAAGCATCGAGCGCGGCTTTCTCGATGTCTTCTACGATAGCTTCGCCCGCATCGGCCAAGTCGACCCGCTGGGCTTCATGGCGGCCATCGACCCTTCGCGCAACAAGGCACACGTGGAACGGGCTGCGACCGTCGAGGGTATGGTCGCGCGCGTGTTGTCGCGCGACGGGCTTGCACTCGACCAACTGAGCCTGCGTTTGCAGACCTTGCTTGAGTGCACCCTGGCCCCGCAACACAACCCGCTCGGACCTGCCGCACTGAGCGGTTACTTCCTACAGGCAGGGCGCAACCTGGGGGTCGGTCTGCGGGTCAAGCTGGTTCTGCTGAAGTTGTTCGAACGCTACGTGCTGCGTGACATCGACGTCCTGTACGGTGAGGCCAACCAACTGCTGGCAGCCGCCGGTGTCCTGGCTGAGCTGCCCCCAGCACCGCGTCGGCGTGCTGAAGATCGGCGCAATGATTCGCGGCGGATATCGGCCACGCTTGAGTCTGATGACATCGGCGCTGACAGCATCGGCCAGGCGTTCTTTGCTTCAATTCAAGGGCTACTGGCCCCGGCACGTGGGCGGATTGCACCACGCTTGCACGCGGTTGCCACGGCGCAGCCGATCGGGACAGCCGACCTGCTGCGCTTGCTTTCACATTTGCAGCACTATGTACCGGCGGCCGTCGAAGAGGACGATTTCGATCTCGGCCAGCAGCTTGAACAGTTGTTGCTGCGGGTCAGCGTACGCAGCGGCACGCGCCGACGTATCGCCACAGCCGACGAGGACATGATCAATCTCGTCGGACTGCTGTTCGAGCATATCCATGCCGACGACAACCTTCCGCACAGCTTGCGTGCGCTGATCGTGCGCTTGCACATCCCGTTGCTCAAGGTGGCGCTGCTCGATAAAGGGCTGTTCAGCCGCGCGAGCCATCCGGCGCGCCGTTTGCTCAACGAAATCGGCGCCGCAGCGATCGGCTGGGAAACCGGCAGCGATGGCTTGCGCGACAGCCTGCACCTGCGCGTGGAGCGCATCGTTCAGCGGCTTCTCAACGATTTCACCGAGGATGCCAGCCTGTTCGCCGATCTGCTAGAAGACTTCCTGGCGTTCAACCAAGACGAGCGTCGCCGCAACGAACTGCTCGAACAACGCACCCGCGACGCCGAAGAAGGGCGGGTGCGTGCCCTGCAGGCCCGCCAGCAGGTACAGCAGGCACTCAACCAACGGTTGCGCGGGCGCATGCTGCCACAGGTGGTGGTGCAGATGCTGGTGCAAGCCTGGAGCCAGGTGCTGCTGCTGGCCTGGCTCAAGCAGGGCGAAGGTTCGCCAGCCTGGCGCAACGCGCTGGCGACCATGGACACCTTGCTTGCCAGCATCCTCCCTCAACGAGATCCGCAAGCGCTGTTGCAGCACGTGCCTGGCTTGTTGAAGGCGCTGCGCGAGGGGCTGGCCAGCGTCGCATTGGACTCGGCGGCGACCCGCGACTTCTTCCAGCAACTTGAGCAACTGCACCTGCGCGCTTGCACAGGCGCCGAGGGGGCATCTTCCGAGGTAGGCGAGGTGCTGGTGGCCGAGGACATCGTGCTGGCTATCGCCGAAGAGTCCGCTTGCGCCCCCCTGCGCCAGCCCGCCGAGCACGCCGCGCAGTTGCGAGCGGTACAGCGCCTGCGCATCGGCGCCTGGGTCGAAGTGCTCGACGACGATGAGCCGCTGCGTTGCAAGTTGGTGGCACGCGTCGACAGCAGCGACCGTCTGGTATTTGCCAATCGTACTGGGCTCAAGGTGCGAGAGTGGACCGCACAAGGCCTGGCTCAGGCCCTGCGCCTCGGCGAGGCGCGGCTGTTGGATGACGGACTGCTGTTCGAACGGGCACTGGAAAGCGTACTCGATGGTTTGCGCCAGCAGCAGGTGCATTGACACACGTCCAAATGATTCACCTGCACAGCGCCGCACGAGCAAGGCATACTGCGCTTCTGTACCCGGCGCATTTCAGGATCTGCCCCATGCAATTGGACCTTGCCACCGGCTGGTTCCACGGAATCACCCATTGCCCTTCGCCGAACTTCAACGCGCGCCCCGAGGGCGAATCGATCTCCCTGCTGGTGATCCACAACATCAGCCTGCCGCCGGCCTGCTTCGGCACCGGCAAAGTCCAGCAGTTCTTTCAGAACCGCCTGGACCCCGACGAGCATCCCTACTTCGCCAGCATCAGCCACCTGACCGTGTCGGCGCACCTGTTCGTCGAGCGCGACGGCGCGGTGACCCAGTTCGTGTCGTTGCTCGACCGCGCCTGGCATGCGGGCGTGTCGTGCTTCGATGGGCGTGAGGGCTGCAACGACTTCTCCATCGGTATCGAACTGGAAGGCACCGACGACCGCCCCTATACCGATGCCCAGTACGCCGTGCTGGAGCAGCTGACGCGGCAGATCCAGGCCGCCTGGCCGGCCATCGACCAAGGCCGTATCCAGGGCCATTGCGACATTGCCCCGGTGCGCAAGACTGACCCCGGTCCGGCATTCGATTGGGCGCGGTACCGCGCCGCCGTGCAGGCCAACGAGGATAAGGCATGAGTTTTCTGGTGTTGATACTGGCACTGTGGGTCGAGAAGTTCTCTGCCCTGCGCCATCAGGTGCAACGCGATGGTTTCTTCCTGGGCGAGCTGGTGCGCCTGGAGCGCAGCGGCAAGGTGCACCCCTGGTGGAGCCTGGCCATTCTGGTGCTGGCACCCGTGGCGGTGCTGGTCTTGCTCCTGCATGTGCTCGACCCGGTGGCCTACGGCTTGCTGGCCCTGCCGGTGCACCTGCTGGTGCTGATCTACAGCCTCGGCCGCGGCGACGCCAAGGCAGCTCTCGGGCCGTTCCGCGATGCTTGGCGGCGGGGCGATGACCAAGCCGCGCTGCATGTGGCTGAGCGTGACCTGGGCCTGGTGGCCGACGAACCCCATGGCTTGCTGGTGCGCGTTCAGGGTTACCTGCTGTGGCAGGCGTACCAGAGTTTCTTCGCAGTGATCTTCTGGTACTTCGTGCTCGGCCCCGGCGCGGCGTTGGCCTATCGGCTGCTGGCGCTGACAGCTGATAACAGCCAGCAACCTGCGCTCAAGGCGCGTGCCGAACAGTTGCGGCACATCATGGATTGGTTACCGGTTCGGGTAATGGCGCTGAGCTTTGCCTTGGTCGGCAACTTCGTCGCAGTCACCCGGGTGATGCTCCACGAATTACTCAACTGGCACATCAGTGCCGGGCACCTGGTGGCTCGAGTCGGGCGTATTGCCGATGATATCCCTGAAGAAGAGGACGCCCAGCGTGGGCTGGGGCGGCTGGATAGCCTGTGGGAGCTGCTGCTGCGCTGCGCGGTGCTGTGGTACGCCGGGTTTGCCTTGTGGACGGTGCTGGTCTGAGCCGCGGTTAACCTTAAGTTACAAACCTCCGATTCGTTCTGCGCTAGATTGGTGGCCTAGTGCTACCCCTCGCAGAACAAAAAGAATCCAAGGAGGTGCCTGTGAAGCGTCTGCTCTACCCGGCCATTGCACTGATGAACCGGCTGAGCTTCGGCCAGAAGTTCAGCCTCATCAGCGTTCTGTTCTTCCTGCCGATGCTGGCCACCAGCAGCTACCTGGTCCGCGACGCTTATCAGCAATACCAGGCCACTCGGTCCGAGCTTCAAGGCATTGCCCCGCTCGGCGGCAGCTTGGCGCTGCGCGCAGACTTGGAAACCCTCGGCAATCTCCTGCAAATTAACGCCGTGCTCGGTCAGTCAGGCCAGGCAGGGGATGTAGAGACACGCATCGCCGCTTTGCAGGACAAGGTTCAAGCGCAGCTGCAGGCCCTGCAAGGTCACGATGCCGTGCCCCAAGCCAAACTCGAAGAGCTGGCCGGCGCCTTCACCAGCGCTGCAGCCGAATCGTCCTTGCAGAACAAGGTCGCCCTGGTCGAGCGACTGCTCACGCAAGCGCAGGTGTTGAACAAGCTGGTGGCGAGCCAGTCCGGCCTCAATCAGGACAACCAGGCTTCAGTGCGGCAGTTGAGCGAGTTGCTCGGTACGGCCACGGCCCAGGTGACCCAGGCCCTGGGCGAGGGCAGGGCGATGGGTGCCATCGCGCTTGGTCGAGGTTTTATCGACTCGTCCGGCAGCGCTCGCTTTGAAGACCTGTTGCAGCAACTGGAGCGTCTGGCGGCCGACTATGGCCTGCGCGTGGATGACGCATTGGCCAGTGACTCCGGCCTCAGAAACGGCCTGGCTGATGCGGCTGAACGCAGTAAGACTTCCATCAGGCAAGCCGCTGCATGGTTCGAAGAGCAGGTGGTGGTTGCAGAAACCCTGGATGCGCCTTGGCCGGCCTTTTATCAACAGGCCAGCGAGTTGATGGCCAGCACCCACCAGTTTAACGAGGCGATCCTCGGTCATCTGCAGGGCCAATTGCAGGATCGCCTAGCCCAGCAGCACCTGCGCATGCTTGCCCTGGCCGCAGTGCTGGCCGGCGTGTTCGCGCTGATCGTTTATCTGTATGGCGGGTTCTACGTCTCGACCCGCACCACCCTGCGCAAGTTGGGCGGCGCGATGGACAAGGTGGCAGCAGGTGACATGACCGTCAGCTTCCAGGCACACAGCCGCGATGAACTGGGGGAACTGGCCCAGGGTTTCAGTGAAACCGTGCGTCGCATCCGCGGCCTTATCGACCAGGTCGGCCATACCGTGGTAGCCGTCGAGGCGCAGGCCGGCCAAGTCTTGGCAGTGTCGACACGCAGCAACCAGGCCGTCAGCGGCCAGCGTGAACAGATCGAGCAGGTCGCCACGGCGATGAACCAGATGAGCGCCACCGCCCAGGAAGTGGCGCGCAGTGCTGGCTTGGCTGCTGATGGCGCGCAGCAGGTCAATCGCGAAAGCGCCAATGGCCGCACGCTGGTGGAAAGCCAGCAAGGCAATATTGACCGGCTGGCCGCCGAAATAGACCAGACAGTGGTGGCGATCAACCAACTGGCGGACGATAGTCTGGCAATCGGCCAAGTGCTGGAAGTCATCCGTAGCATCGCCGAACAGACCAATCTGCTGGCGCTCAATGCGGCTATCGAAGCCGCCAGGGCTGGCGAGCAGGGGCGTGGCTTTGCCGTGGTCGCCGACGAAGTGCGCACCTTGGCCAAGCGCACGCAGGATTCCACTGCGCAGATCGCGCAGATGATCCAACGCCTGCAGGACGGTGTCGGCGCAGCGGTGCGAGCCATGGGCAGCAGCCACCAGATGGCTGCAGGCACGGTCGATGAAGCGCGCCAGGTGCAACAGGCATTGGGCAATATCCTTGGCGCGGTCGGCGGCATCGTCGAGCAGAACCAGCAGATTGCGGCGGCGGTCGAGCAGCAGACAGCGGTGGCCCATGATATCGATCAGAATATCGTCGCAATCAACCGAGCGGCACAGGACACCACCCTTGGGGCTTGCCAGACCGAGGACGCCAGCCGGGCGTTGTCGGAGCAGGTGGTGGAGTTGAAGCGGTTGATTGGGGCGTTCAAGGTTTAGCTAGTACCGCCCCTGTCATGTGCTGGCCGGTCATTCAAGCTGCCAGCCAGTAGCTCCTTCAATCAGTTCTCCACCATGATCGGTACGATCCCCCAGGCGCGCCACAGCCTTTCCCTCAATCGTGTAATTAGCCGAGCCACTGACTATCACAGCCCCGCAACTCGTCCTGTCGCCAACCCTCGCTACGGCCTTGCCCTTGAAGGTGTAAGTCGGGCTGCCCGTTTTCACGACGGTTTTGCCATGGATTGGACAGTCATGGACGTGGCCGACCAGTACGACAGGTTTCATGACTGCTCTCCAGGGCTGGGGGCGGTTCGGGATTCCAGGTCCATTTCTTCGGGCCAAGAAACCTTTGGCGCCATTCGGTCAAATGGATTTCTATGAGTAGCATTTTCCCAAGGACCAGGGCTCTGAAATTCATCCCAGTCTATTGGCGGATGGGCGAAATCGGGAAGTGCCTCAGGCCCACTTTCCATAAAGGCCCTTGCAGCAGCCCAATAACTTTCACCTTTCTCTATATTGTCACAGAGAAAAACGCGGTCAATCACCTCGTTCGTTTCAGGTTTCTGGATTGATATCATTACCCGTTCTTTCAGCCCACCATAGCCCAGGGGTACATAGGTGCGATACGCCTCAGCTGTGAGGTCATCCCAGTGGTAGATGACGGGTTTGACCCCCCATTTTTTTCGGCCAAATGGATTGGTTTGCTCGGATCTGTACTGGTAAAAATAAACTTTGCGACGAAATCGGTTAAAGCGTATGGGTTCATTGCGCGGCATCTCTAGGTCTATACGAATAGAAGGTACTCCTACGTATAAAGTTGCAGCGGAAAATATCATAAATCCGATTGTTCTGATGTCGAGTGTAAAGAACCATTTTGGATCGTCGTAAGCTATAAGAAAAATTGTGGTGAAGGTGATCAAAAGCGAGGAAGATCCAAGCATTAGCAAGAGTCCTCGGGTTCTCAGAGGCGTTCGAGGGATTTCGAGATAACAATTGTCTACGTGGTTTGGTGGTGGGTTGCAACACTGGGAGCTGGAGTGCAACTCGTATTAGGCGACGGTAAGTCGTACTGCCAACCAAATTGCCGATCTGTGATGCTCACCAATTCCTCTCCTTGACTCTGATTTCGACGTAAGCCGCCGGTAGGGTGCGATCAGGCCAGTATTTTATAACTAAGGAGACTGAGGTGATATTGTGTTGCGGGGAGTCGGGCATTAGCTCTGATTTTCCGATAAAAGTTTTCGTCAAATGCTCTTGGTTTGCTGAATTTGATTCTTGACGAGATTCGGAAATTACCAGTGAGTCAATTTTATAGTCTTGATTGTTGGGGGTCTTTGTAAGCTCTATGGGGGGCTTTTCTGCACAAGTGTCGAATTTTGGAGGGCAGAGCGCTTTGGAAGTTATCATTTCTCCAGTGTTTTGATCGGAGTATGTCTCATCCCCATGTCGATGTACAAAAAGTGCCCACTGGTAGCTGGCGATAGAATCGATGAAGCGAGGTAACTCGATTTTAAACTTCACGAGTCGATGCATTTCTAGATTGATGGGCGTACCTATTTTGGTGCTTATTGGTTGATTGGTGAAGGCGCTGTCAAACTGCAGTTTTCCGGTAACACCTAATGTAACCGCATTCAGCTCAGCAAATGCAATGTTCGCATGGGATGGTGAGTTTTAGTGGGTGCGAGGGGTTTCATTGGCTATCCCAAAAAAGCAGCGGCGAACCCATTGTTCTAATGCTGTTGATTCCTGCTGGCCAGCTTCTTTCATGAAGCTGTAAGCAAGAAAAGTGAGGATTATAGAAAATCCCAATGCCCCGATTACTAATGAACCAGATACGGCGATGACAGCAAAAATAGTGCCGACTGCTGCCGAGGCTCCGGCAGCACGATAGTAATTTCTTGCGGTTGTATCACCGGCTTCGCCAGCGCGTTTCGCGGCGATTGTTGCCTGAATAGCTTCGAAAATTCCTGCAGCCGCGTTAAGTGTGGCGCCATACTTGGCGACGGCACGGCCTGCAGAGGCTTCTATTTTTGTATTTATTTTACGGGGCATCATCAAGCCCATCAACTCTACGCTGCCGCCGACGATTCCAAGGGTCGATCCATATAAGCTCATTATGGCTTCACTGGACTTCGGCCCTAATTCTTCCTCCGCTTTTTTCAGATTCTTTCCAAGACTGTCATTTAATAAATAAAGCCCGCCGATGGATAACAACAACTCCCACCCTTTGCCGGTCCCCCTCAACCCGGTAAATCCATCGCTCACCAACCGCGAAGCCTGCCCCGCACTGATCCGCATGCCATCGAGCAACTTGCGCGCACTCGGCTCCAGTGTCCCTGCCGCCACTTTGAGATCCACCAGCGTCATCTGTGCCGCGGGCCCCAGTTGATTGACGTTCAACTTGACCTCACTGGCCGGGCGTTCATGCAGTTCATGGGCCGTGCCTTCGACCCAGACGCTGACGTTGACCACCGTGTGCGCCACCTTCGGGTCGAGCACCGCCAGGCTCAGCAAGCCGGTCTGGATGATGGGCTTGACCTTGTTTGCCTTGTTCTCCACGGCCGCCATGACTTCATGAAGCGGCGGCATCATCTTCGTCCGCGCCTTGGCCAGTTTCTCGCTGGCGCTGTTTTGCAGTTCGCGCAGGTGCGCGCTCTGCAAGGCGTAGTACTCGCCCAGCTTCATCTGCACCTGCAACTCGACCAGGTGCACGCCGTTGTAGATTCGTTGGCTGGCGCTGTTCAGGTGGCGGACCACCTGTTGCAGGCACAGGGCGTAGGAGTACGCCAACAGCTGAGCGGGCGCATAGCCATGCTGGCGTATTTCTTCCCGAATAGTGTCGATTTGAATGCGCACCTGCTGATGAACATCTCTGATGTTTGGCAATTCATCCAGGGTTCGCAGGCGAATCACCAGGCCAAACAGGGGCATGGCAGCGTCAAGCATCAGGTTTTAATTCCGCCGCGAATTTGAAAATCTGGATCTGCTGGGTAGCCAGCGGGCGTCGACGTAAGTTCAGCTTGGTTTTCGGTGGTGGAATGCTCAGGGTCTGCGGACCATGCTGATGGCTCGAGCAAGCTGCTGGCGCGGTGCTCACTCAGGTCATGCTTAATAGTTGCACGCCCTGTCCTGTTGTTTGGATTGGATTCCATGTGCATGCGTGTTCCCCTCACCCGTCGGCGCGCGATAATGCCGGCAAACGAGTGGCTAGCGATTGAGTGCCCTAAAGCAAAGGCAAAACACTAGCGAGGAATCACTTCTCAGAGGAGGTGTTCCATTCCTAAATGGTTGTAGGATTTTTCAACGCAAAACCCACGCTTGGCTTTGCTTAAGAGAGGAAGCCCAAAACTTCACAGGCATTCTTGCTGCTGGCGTCAGCCAACACGTCCACATCAATACCCATCACCTCAGCCAACGCCTCGGCAATCTCCGGCAGATGCTCCGGGCTGTTGCGTTCACCGGCGAACATCACCGGCGCCATATCCGGTGAGTCGGTCTCCAGCACGATGCTATCCAGCGGCAGGCGCGGCAGGGTCTTGCGCAACCGCAATGCCTGCGGCCAGGTAGCTGCACCGCCCAGCCCCAGCCGGAAACCGAGCTTTATGTATTCGCGCGCTTCTTCGTAACTGCCGGCGAACGCATGGATGATCCCCGCCCGCGCTGGTTTATAGCGCTTGAGGGTGGCAATCACCTGGGCATGGCTGCGGCGCACGTGGAGCAGGGCGGGTAGCTCGAAGTCGCAGGCCATCTGCAGCTGCGCCTCGAACAGTACCTGTTGACGTTGCTTGTCGAGATCTTCGAGGTAGTAGTCCAACCCGAACTCGCCGACGGCGCATAGCCTTCGGTCACCGCGCAGACGTTCGAGCCATTCACGCAACTGCACCAGGTGCTCGGGGCGATGCTGCTCCAGATAGACTGGATGCAACCCCAGCGCCGCATGAATGCGCTCATCGCTGCAGGCCAGGTCCCACACCCGCTGGAAATTCGCCTGGTACACCCCCAGCACCACCATGCGCTCCACCCCGCGCGCCGCCGCGTTGGCCAGCAGGCGCGGGCGGTCGGCGTCGAAGTCGGGGAAGTCGAGGTGGGTGTGGGTGTCGATCAGGCGCATGTTCAGGCCGCTGTGATGCGTTGCTTGAAGGTTCGACCGATGGCGTGCACGCCGGGTTCGTAGCGCTTTTCCTCGATGGCTGCCAGGGCCAGCTCCAGAGCGGTGGCGGCAATCTGGCCGTGTTGTTGAGCCATGGCATTGACCGGCAGTGGCAGGAAGTCCAGCAACTGGTTGTCACCAAAGGTGCCCAGTTGCAGCTGGCGCGAGTCGGCCGGGCGCGCCTGCAGGGTGTCGAACACGCCTTGCAGCAGTACGTAGGAGGTGGTCACCAGGGCATCCGGCAGGCCGCCCAATTCATCGATCAACTGCTGCATCAGGCGCTGGCCGCATTCGCGGCTGAATGCTTCGCCCTGATAGCGGCGCACGTTGCCGGCAAACCCTTGCATGGCTTCGTCGAAGCCACCGGCGCGTGCTTGGCTGACCGAGAGCTCCGGACGCGCACCGATCAAGGCGATACTGCGTGGCGCAGTGGCGAGCAGGCTGTCGGCAAGCTGACGGCTGGCATCGCGGTCGTCGCTGATGACCGAACAGAAGTGCGCCGGGTCCAAGCGCCGGTCGATGGCGATCACTGGCAGGCCTTTTTCCTGCAGTTCGCGGTAGCTGTCATCTTCAGGCGGCAGGCAGCTGGCGACGAACAGGGCATCGCAACGGCGGGCGCGAAACAGCTGCTGCAGTTGGCGCTCGATGTCGGGCTGATCATCGCTGCTGGCGATCAGCAGTTGGTAGCCGCGGGCGCGGGCGCCTTGTTCCAGTTGCTTGGCAATGCGCGCATAGCTGGGGTTCTCCAGATCCGGGAGAATGAAGCCGAGGGTGCGCGTGTGCCGGCTGCGCAGGCCTGCCGCTTGCGGGTTGGGGGTGAAGCCGTGGGCCTCGACCACCGCACGCACCCGCTCGACGGTGCTGCTGCTGATGCGCTGCTGTTCGGCCTTGCCATTGATGACGTAACTGGCCGTGGTCACGGACACACCGGCCAGACGGGCGATATCGCTGAGTTTCACCGAATTTTCCTTGTTATTACCGGGGCTGGCTGTACAACCAGACCGGTTAGTTTGACCCGGGTTGGCCGTTTCGCGCAGACGACCATTGTCGCAATTGTCCGACAGGATGGGGCTTTTTCCCCGGAAGATTATCGAGTAACGTGGCCACTCGGTCAGATTAAACGTTTCAGCTATTAATTTTTCTGCCTCGATGGCCGCTGGTGCATGGCCGTTGAACTGGCTGAATACGTGAATTTCACAACAATACCTCAGTACCCGGCGCAAAAGTGCACGCAGGGGCTGCAAAAGGAGAAGGTCATGCTCGAGCTCGCCAATGAGCAGATAGCCATGGGCCAGAAGGCCGCCGACAAGGCTGAGGCATTGCGCCTGCTGGCGGGGCGGCTGGTCGCTGACGGCCTGGTCGCCGAAGGGTACTTGCAGGGCCTGCAGGCGCGCGAGGCGCAAGGTTCGACGTTTCTTGGCCAGGGCATCGCCATCCCGCACGGTACGCCGCAGACCCGCGACCTGGTGTATGCCACGGGCGTACGCTTGCTGCAGTTTCCCGACGGCGTGGACTGGGGTGATGGCCAGATCGTCTACCTGGCCATCGGCATCGCCGCGCGGTCCGATGAACACCTGCGCCTGCTGCAACTGCTGACCCGCGCCCTGGGCGAAACCGACCTGGCCGAGGCCTTGCGCCGCGCCAGTTCTGCCGAAGCGCTGCTCAAGTTGCTGCAGGGCGCCCCGCAGGCGCTGGCGCTGGATGCCCAGTTGGTCGGTTTGAATGTGCCCGCTGAAGATTTCGACGAATTGGCCTGGCGCGGTGCGCGGCTGTTGCAACGTGCCGGTTGTGTCGACAGCGGTTTTGCCGCCGTGCTGCAACAGGCCGAGCCACTGCCGTTGGGCGAAGGCCTGTGGTGGCTGCACAGCGAGCGTCAGGTTCGCCAGCCGGGCCTGGCCTTCATCACCCCGCAGCAGCCGCTGCGCTACCGCGACCAGCCGCTCAATGGCCTGTTCTGCCTGGCCAGCCTCGGTGCGGCGCACCAGGCGCTGCTTGAGCGCTTGTGCGAAGTCTTGATCGAGGGGCGCGGGCAGACGCTGTACCAGGCCACCAGCAGCCGCGCGGTCCTGGAAGTGCTTGGTGGCGAAGCGGCGCCCGATTGGCCCAGTGCGCGCATCGTGCTGGCCAATCCGCATGGCCTGCATGCGCGGCCGGCGAAAATCCTCGCACAATTGGCCAAGGGCTTTGAGGGCGAGATTCGCATCCGCGTGTTGGACAGCGCGCAGCCGGCAGTGTCGGTCAAGAGCCTCAGCAAGTTGCTGAGCCTTGGCGCGCGACGGGGTCAGGAACTGGAACTGCTGGCCGAGCCAGCCATCGCCAGCGATGCCTTGCCGGTGTTGCTGGCGGCCATCGAGCAAGGCCTCGGCGAAGAGGTCGAACCGCTGCCGAAAACTGCCGTTCCGATTGCAGCCGCACCTGTGGAGAAGCTGCAAGCGCCCACGGCAGGCAGCCGTATCCAGGCCGTGGCTGCCGCTCCCGGTATTGCCAGTGGCCCTGCGCATGTCAGCGTCGAGCGTGAGATCGACTACCCGTTGCGTGGCGAGTCTGCAGCTCAGGAGCGGCTCAAGCTGCGCCAAGCGCTGGAGGCGGTCAACGATGAATTACAGTCCCTGGTGCAGCGCAGCGACAAGGCCGTCGGCGAAATCTTCGTCACTCACCAGGAAATGCTCGCCGACCCGGCGCTGGCCGACGATGTCGAGCTGCGCCTGAATCAGGGCGAAAGTGCGGCGGCTGCGTGGATGACCGTGATCGAAGCGGCGGCGCGTCAGCAGGAGGCGCTGCACGATGCCCTGCTCGCCGAGCGCGCCGCCGACCTGCGCGATATCGGACGCCGAGTGCTGGCACAGCTTTGCGGTGTGCAAGCCCAAGCTGAACCCGAGCAACCTTATGTATTGGTTATGGACGAAGTCGGCCCCTCCGATGTTGCCCGTCTGGACCCGGCGCGGGTCGCCGGCATCGTTACTGCCCATGGCGGCGCCACGGCGCACAGCGCGATTGTCGCGCGTGCCCTGGGGATTCCCGCGGTGGTCGGGGCGGGGGCAGCGATCCTGCTGCTCGAGCCTGGCACACCGCTGCTGCTCGATGGCCAGCGCGGCGTGGTCAGCGTGGCACCGGCGGCTGACGAGTTGCAACGCGCGCTGGCTGAACGCGACCAACGCGAACAGCGCCTGCAAGCGGCCTGGGCCCATCGCCACGAGCCTGCGGTAACCCGCGATGGCCATGCCGTGGAAGTCTTTGCCAATATCGGCGAGAGCAGCGGCATCGACAAGGTGGTGGAGCAGGGCGCCGAAGGCGTCGGCCTGTTGCGCACCGAGCTGATCTTCATGGCTCACTCGCAGGCACCAGATGTTGCCACCCAGGAAGCCGAATACCGCCGTGTGCTCGACGGCCTGGGCGGGCGGCCGTTGGTGGTGCGTACCCTCGACGTGGGTGGCGACAAACCGCTGCCCTACTGGCCGATCGATGCCGAGGAAAACCCGTTCCTCGGTGTGCGCGGCGTACGCCTGACCCTGCAGCGCCCGCAGATCATGGAAGACCAGTTGCGCGCCTTGCTGCGTGCCGCCGACCAACGCCCGCTGCGGATCATGTTCCCGATGGTCGGCCAGGTACATGAATGGCGAGAGGCGCGCGCGATGGTCGAGCGCCTGCGCGAGGAAATTCCGGTCGCCGACCTGCAACTGGGCATCATGGTCGAAGTACCGTCCGCCGCCTTGCTGGCGCCACAGCTGGCCCGCGAAGTGGACTTCTTCAGCATCGGCACCAACGACCTGACCCAGTACACCCTGGCCATCGACCGTGGCCACCCGAGCCTGTCGGCCCAGGCCGATGGCCTGCACCCGGCAGTGCTGAACTTGATCGACATGACCGTGCGCGCTGCCCATGCCGAGGGCAAGTGGGTAGGCATTTGCGGTGAACTGGCCGCCGACCCGCAAGCGGTGGCGGTGCTGCTGGGTCTGGATGTGGACGAGTTGAGTGTCGCTGCCCGCAGCATTGCCGAAGTCAAAGCCCTGGTTCGCCAGGCCGATCATCAGACGGCCCGCGCCCTGGCGCGTAAGGCCCTGCAACAAGACAGCGCCGCAGCGGTTCGCGCGCTGGTGGAGCGTTACTGAATGGCCAAGATCCTGACCCTGACCCTCAACCCGGCGCTGGACATCACTGTCAGCCTCGACGCCCTGCGCCCAGGCCACGTAAACCGTGCCCACGACCAGCACAGCCATGCCGCAGGCAAAGGCTTGAACGTCGCCCAGGTGTTGGCCGACCTGGGGCACGACGTGACCGTCGGTGGTTTCCTTGGCCAGGACAACCTGCAGCCGTTCGAAGCGCTGATTGCCTGGCGCGGCTTTGCCGACTGCTTCGTGCGTGTGCCGGGCGAGACGCGCAGCAACCTCAAGCTGGTCGAAGCGGATGGCCGGGTTACTGATGTAAACGGACAAGGGCCACAGATCGACGAGGACGCCCGTGCTGCCCTGATGAACCTGATCGAGCAGGGGGCACCAGGGCATGACGCTGTGGTGGTGGCCGGTAGCCTGCCGCGTGGCATCAGCCCTGAGTGGTTCCGTGAGTTGCTCCAACGGTTGAAAACCATGGGCCTCAAGGTCGCGTTGGACAGCAGTGGTGAAGCCCTGCGCGCCGGCCTGCAAAGTGCACCTTGGCTGGTCAAACCGAACACCGAAGAGCTTGGCGAAGTGCTCGGCCTGTCTGTAGACAGCCCAGCCGAACGACAGGCCGCCGCCCAGCGGCTGCTGGCCACCGGTGTCGAGCACGTGGTGGTCTCGGCGGGCGAGCAGGGCGTCAGCTGGTTCACCGCTGGCCCGCTACTGCACGCCCAGCCGCCGCAGGTGCGGGTTGCCAGCACCGTGGGTGCGGGCGACTCGTTGGTGGCCGGCATGGTTCACGGCCTGCTGCTGGCCGAAGCACCTGCGCAGACCTTGCGCCGCGCCACGGCCATCGCCGCCCAGGCCGTGACCCAGGTCGGCTTCGGTATCCGTGACCGCGAACATTTGGCGCGCCTGGAAGCGGCCGTGCAACTGACAGAACAACAAGAGGGTTGCCGATGAACATTGCCATTGTCACCGCCTGCCCCAACGGCCAGGTGTCCAGCGTGCTGAGCGCGCGCTTGCTGGCGGCTGCCGCCCAGCGCCGCGGCTGGAGCACGAGTGTGGAAGTGCAGGATGCCGAGCACCCCGAGCGGCAGCTGACGCCCGCGCAGATCGCCGATGCCGACTGGGTGCTGGTGATCAGTACCGGTCCCGTGGACCTGGCCCGTTTTGCTGGCAAGCGCCTGTACCAGAGCACACCATCACAGGCGCTGGCCGACCGTGAAGGTTTCCTCGACGAGGCGGCGGCCAAGGCCCAGCTACACGTGGATACTCATCACGCCGAGCCACCGATTGCCACGGCGGGCGTCAAGTTCGTCGCGGTCACCGCCTGTCCTACCGGCGTCGCGCACACCTTCATGGCTGCCGAGGCCTTGCAGCAGGCCGCGCAACAGCTGGGGTATCAGCTCACCGTCGAGACCCAGGGTTCGGTCGGCGCACGCAATCCGCTTTCGGCCCAGGCCATTGCCGAAGCCGACGTGGTGTTGCTGGCGGCCGATATCGAAGTGCCCACTGCCCGTTTCGCCGGCAAGCGCATCTACCGCTGTGGTACCGGCATCGCCCTCAAGCAGGCCCGTGCCACGCTGGACAAGGCCCTGGCCGACGGCAAAGTGGAAAGCGCAGGTGACGCCGCAGCCACTTCCAGCGCCGGCAAGCCCGAGAAGGCCGGGGTGTACAAGCACCTGCTCACCGGGGTGTCGTTCATGCTGCCGATGGTAGTCGCAGGTGGTTTGCTGATCGCCCTGTCGTTTGTTTTCGGTATCGAAGCCTACAAAGAGCCGGGAACCCTGCCGGCTGCGCTGATGCAGATTGGTGGCGAGGCCGCCTTCAAGCTGATGGTGCCGTTGCTGGCGGGTTACATCGCCTGGTCCATCGCCGACCGCCCGGGCCTGGCCCCGGGCATGATCGGTGGCCTGCTGGCCAGCACCCTGGGTGCCGGCTTCATCGGCGGTATCGTCGCCGGCTTCCTTGCGGGCTACAGCGCCAAGGCGATTGCCCGCTGGGCGCGCCTGCCGAGCAGTCTGGATGCACTCAAGCCGATCCTTATCATCCCCCTGCTGGCCAGCCTGTTCACTGGCCTGGTGATGATCTACGTGGTCGGCCAGCCGGTGGCGGCCATGCTCGCAGGGCTCACGCAGTTTCTCGACAGCATGGGCACTACTAACGCGATCCTTCTTGGGCTGTTGCTCGGCGGGATGATGTGCGTCGACCTCGGCGGGCCTATCAACAAAGCGGCGTATGCATTTTCGGTGGGCCTGCTGGCCTCATCGAGCTACGCGCCGATGGCGGCGACCATGGCGGCCGGCATGGTGCCTCCAATCGGCCTGGGCATTGCTACCTTCCTGGCCCGCCGCAAGTTCGCCCAGAGCGAGCGCGAGGCGGGCAAAGCGGCGCTGGCGCTGGGCCTTTGCTTCATCTCCGAAGGGGCGATCCCGTTCGCTGCCAAGGACCCGTTGCGGGTGATCCCGGCGAGCATCGCTGGCGGCGCGTTGACCGGGGCACTGTCGATGTACTTCGGCTGCAAGCTGATGGCACCGCATGGCGGGCTGTTCGTGTTGCTGATACCGAATGCGATCAACCATGCGTTGTTGTACCTGCTGGCGATCGTCGCGGGTAGCCTGCTGACGGCGGTGGTGTATGCGCTGATCAAGAAGAGTGAGCAGGTGGAGTTGGCGGTGGCGCCGGTGAAGGGTTGAAAATCTAGAATGCGTAGGCCCTTTCGCGGGGCAAGCCCGCTCCCACAGGTTCTCTGCTGATCTTGCAGGCAGTGCATGAGCTTTGTGGGAGAGGGCTTGCCGAGACGTCGGACCGCCCGCGAAGGGGCCGGTAATGATTCAGCGCTTATGCTTTTGCCGCAACGGCACCAGCAAATCCCCCAGCCCGTTGTGATCAACTTCGTGCATCAACGCCAACAACCCACCCAGTTCTCCCGCCGGAAACCCCTTGCGCGCAAACCAGGCAAGGTAGTCTCCCGGCAGGTCGGCGATGATCCGACCCTGGTATTTGCCAAAGGGCATGGTGCGGATCACCAGCAGTTCGAGTGTTTCCGGTTTCATCGGCAGTGCCTGGCAGTGAAAGTGCGCCGACCATACTGCAATCTGCACGAGCGACCAAGCGGCAATCATGCAGAACGCCGATTTACGATGTTCATGTGAATATCGTAAGTTATTGATTTATAAGCTATTAATTTAACTCAATGACTTGGCACGAAGGCTGCTCTTGTCTACATGACTATCACCTGCCAAGGAGTTCAGCCATGAGCAACCCAAACAAAGACGTGATCGATGTGCTCAACGACCTGATCGAGTACAGCAAGGACGGCGAGAAAGGCTTCAAGACTTCCGCCGACGACGTGAAAAATCCGGAACTCAAAGCCTTCTTCGTGCAGCGTGCTGGCGAATGCGCCAATGCGGCAGGCGAGTTGCAAAGCGAAGTGCGTCGCCTGGGTGGCGATCCGGAAACCTCCACCAGCATCAGCGGTGACCTGCACCGTGGCTGGGTCAACCTCAAGTCGATGGTCACCGGCAAGGATGAAGAAGCGGTGCTCAACGAAGTGGAGCGCGGCGAGGACCACGCTCTCAAGGCGTACAAGGAAGCCCGCGAGAAGTTGGTCAAACTGGGCCGCTCGGTCAGTGATCCGAGCTACTCCGTGGTCGAGAAGCAGCTGCAAGGCGTGCAACGCAATCACGACCAGGTAAAGGCACTGCGCAACGCTGCCCGCGCCCGCTCTTAATCCGCAGGAACCTCTACCCGGTTACGGCCTTTGGCCTTGGCCCGGTAGAGCGCCTCGTCCGCAGCACCCAGCACGCTCGTCAGATCCTGCTGGGTGCCGGGGACATAGACGCTGATGCCAATGCTGACGGTGACTGAATGGGCATCGTCGGCAAACGGCGCCAAGTCCTCGACGCTGGTGCGAATGCGCTCAGCCAGGAGCCGTGCACCGGGCAGTTCGGTCTCCGGCAATATCACTTGAAATTCTTCCCCGCCGTAGCGCGCCGCCAGGTCCGCCGGGCGCCGGATACAGTGCTCGATAGCTTTGGCCACTTCGCGCAACGCATGGTCACCGCCCGCATGGCCGTGGCGCTGATTGAATGCCTTGAAATGATCCACATCTACCATCAGTACGGCCAACGGCTTGCGGTTACGTTGCGCGCGCGCCCATTCCAGGCGTAGTACCTGGTCCAGTCGACGGCGGTTGGCCAGGCCGGTCAGGCTGTCGGTCGCGGCCAGTGTGGCCAGCCCCTGTTCGGCTTCATGCCGGCGGCGCAGCTCTCGTCCCAGCAGCAAGGTCAGCCAGAGGATGGCGATGCAAAGAACCCCGGTGGCCACGCTGACGACCATCGCAGTGCGCCGCCACGACTGAAACACCTCATCGGCGGAATGAACCACCAAAACGATCAGCGGCAGGTCGGCCACGCGGGCGAAGGTGTACATCCGCTGCCTGTCGGAAATGCTCGATCGGGCACTGAAGCTGCCGCTGCGTTCACCGAGGATGCGCTTGAAGTTCGGCCGGTCGGCAAAGCTGGTGCCGATCAGCGGGTCCTGCTCGCGGTAGGGTTGCCGGGCAAGCAGCTGGCCATCGGCATTGAGCAGGTTGATGCTGCTCTCGGCACCGATGTCCAGGCGTTGGAACAGTTCGCTGAAATAGGACAGGCGCAATGCCCCGGCGGCCAGCCCTGCGAAGCTGCCATCCGGGTGGGAGATGCGCCGGCTGAAACTGATGCACCAGTCGAGGTCACCGAGACGTGCCTTGAACGGTGGGCCAATGAACAGCCCCAGATTGGGGTCGCTACGGTGCGCACGGAAGTCCACGGCGTCGGCGAAGTTGGCCTTGCGCGGTGTCGCGCTGGTGGAGTCGCCCACCACATCGCCGTTTGCGTCGATCCAAAGAATATCGCCGCGCACCGGCGCGGTGAAGGTCTGGTTGAAGAGGATCTGCTGGCGCAGTTTCGGCGCCATCCGCAGCAATTCAGGGTGCTGCACGGCCCAGATCAGCCCGCGCAGGGACTGATCATAAAGCTCGACATTGCGCAGGATGTCGCTTTCGATCAGCTGGACGATGTTGTTGGAGGCGCGGATGGCCGACTGCTCGACGCTGTCGCGCTCACGCGCCAGCAGGTAGCTGACGATGGCCACGATAGCGAGCACGGCAAGGCAACTGCCCAGGTTGAGGATCAGCTCGGGGTGCGACCTGTAGAGTGCGAGACGCGGTAATCGAGTGGGCATGCGCGCTACTGCTGAGGCAGGGCCATTTGCGGCGGGCGACATTCTAGGCAAGCTGCGATTGTCGGACAAGATTTGTCCGACGGAATCGCGAGCGAGAGCAAGCCCTCGCCCGCCAATGGGGGTCAGAACACGTTCAACGGATAATCGACGATCACGCGCAGTTCGTCGTTGTCGCTGTTGCTGTCGATCGACGCATAGCCCTGGCTGCCACGGTGGGTGGCGTAGCGCACCAGAACCGACAGGTCCTTGAAGTCACCTTGCTGGAACACGTACTTCACGTCCAGGTCCCGCTCCCAGTGCATGGCGTTCTTGCCATCGGGGCGGTAGTAGTCGTAGTGGGTGTTGTTCTGGTCGGCCTTGCTCAGGTCGGCCTCACCGCGCGAGTACGACACGGTGGTGCTCAGGCCCGGCACGCCGACACCGGCGAAGTCGTAGCCGTACTGCAGCTTCCACGAACGCTCGTTGGGGGCGTTGAAGTCTGAGTACATGCGCGAGTTGTCCAGGTACACGCTGTCGCCCAGGTTGATGTAGTCGAACGGCGTGTCGCCATTGACCCGCTGGTAGGCGGCGGTGACGCTGTGGTAACCGGCGTTGACCGTGAAGTGCAGGCTATAGGTGTTGTTGTCGATCTTGCCCAGCAGCGCCTGGCCGGTGTCCTGGGTGTGGTAGAAGTGCACGCCCGGGTTGAGGCTGACCAGGTCGTTGACCACGTAGGTGTAGTCGAAGTCAGCGTAGTACTGGTTCCAGATGTCCTTCAGCTCGGCGGCATACAGGTTGGCGGTGATGTTCTCGGTACCGCTCCACGACGCGCCCGCCCAGTTCAGGTGCTTGCTCTTGTCGTGCTCGTCCAGCGACCCGTAGTAGGTGTCGATGCGGCGGTGGCCGCTCTGGTTGTAGGGGTGGGTGAAGCTGACCTGGCCGCCTTCGAGCAGCAGGCCATCGATGCTGGTGTTGGTCAGGCTCACGCCACGGAAGGTCTGCGGCAACATGCGAGTTTCGCCACCGGCGATCACCGGGTTGGTGAGAAACAGATCACCCGCTTTCAGTTCGGTGTCGAAGGCCTTGAGCTTGACCGCCGCGCCAGCGGTGGAGAACGAGTGTGGGGCAGCGCCCAGCTCACCGTCGTCCTTCACATGCTCGGGCAGAATGCTGGTGCCGGCATGGCCGCCACCGCCATCGAGCTTGATACCCAGCATGGCGTGGGCATCGAGGCCAAAGCCGACCACGCCTGGCGTGTAGCCGGACTCGAAGCGGGCGACCGCACCCTGGCCCCACTCGCGCTTGTCGCGCACGCCAGCGTTCTTGTTGTCGCGATTGAAGTAGGCATTTCGGAAATGCAGGTTGAAGGATGAGCCCTCGATGAAGCCATCAGCCTTGTCTTCATCTGCCTGGGCGGCGAAGGGCATCGTTGCAGTCAATGCAATGAACAGCGGGGTAAAACGAAACGCGGAAGACACCGGTACTGGCTCCTTTGGTCTGACGGTGGGGCAGTTTTTATTTTTGAATGTGCGTCTTTTTATAGGTGTACGTTACAGCGGGGCTGATAGTTAGAGCACATAAAAAAAGCCGCTGATCGGCAGCGGCTTCAAAAGGCTAACATATCGGCACCAACGGTGCCCATGGCGTAGCCGAGGGAAAACGGGAGCAGTAGCGGCGCGCGATCAGCTATCGACATTGGCGTCGCTGGTGACTTTCGAAGCTGTCTGTTCTGCGTCTTTGCCAGCGTCGGCCTTGTGTGCGATGGCGTCGCGGGCGTCTTGGTGAACAGCGGCAAGCTCTGCGTTACGGGCAACGAAAGCGGGGGATTCTTCGGCCATGGCCAGGGGCGACAACAACAGGGAAGACAGAACGAAAACACTGGCAATACCCATACTGTTGGACATTTGAAACTACCTTCTTGCGCGGGCAAGTGTGAGTGAGGACGGGGTAAAGTTAGTCCCTTGGGTGCCGCGGAAACAGCGTCTTTGCTGATAAGCACTGTTGCGTAAAAGGTAATTATTGCGGCAAAAGCAATTAGACTTTTGCCGAAAACCCCCGTCCTTGAGCGCTTGGTAGGCGAATGCCAAAAGTATTGGTGCCGGCGTCACTTCGCACAAAAACCGCTCCCCCATGCATCACCGCAATCGCCTTGACGATCGCCAACCCCAACCCATGATTCCCCCCACCACTGTTGCTGCGCGCCGCATCCACCCGGTAGAACCGCTCGAACAGCAGCGGCAGGTGTTCATCATCGATCGCAGGCCCCGGGTTGCTCACGGCAATGCTGACCTGCTCCGGCCCACCTTCGATGTGCACCCGAATCACCTGGTCCGGCGCAGTGTGCTGTACGGCATTGTTAAGCAGGTTGATCAATGCCCTGCGCAACTGGGCTTTCTCGATGGGCGCCTGGGCATCGCCGCTGACGCTGACGCTGACCTGGGCGTCTTCGAGGATGTAGTCGAGATAATCGAGGGTGGTCGCCACTTCTTCGGCCAGTGACGCCTGGGTCAGGGCAGTGACCTTGCTGCCTTGGTCGGCGCTGGCGAGGAACAGCATGTCGTTGATGATGCTGCGCAGACGTTCCAGTTCTTCCAGGTTCGACTGCAGCACTTCGAAGTAATGCTCGGCGCTGCGGCCACGGGTGAGGGCGACTTGGGTCTGGCCGATCAGGTTGGTCAGCGGCGATCGCAGTTCGTGGGCGACGTCGGCGTTGAACGCTTCCAAGCGTGAATAGGCCTGGCTGACCCGGTCGAGGGCGGCATTGAAGGCGCCCGCGAACTGTGCCAGCTCCGGTGCCAGGTTTTCCGTCTGCAGGCGCCCATTCAGGCGTGGTGGAGCCAGGGCCTGGGCTTCGTTGGACAGCGCCAGCAGCGGGCGCAGGCCGATGCGCGCGACCCAATAGCCGAGCACCGAGGCCAGCAGCACCCCAAGCACTGCCAGGCCGACGATGGCCACCAGCAGGCTGTGTTGGGCCTGCCAGAACGTTTCTGTGTCGATGGCGATCAGAAAACGCAGTGGCGGTCGATCGCCCAGGGCTGGTAGTTCACTGACCAGCACTTTGTATGGATAGAAGTGGTCAGGCAAACGCAGGTCGCGCATGCCCGGCGGGCCTTCGGCGAAGGCGCGGACCAGTTCGCTGGGGTGGCCATATTCAAACGCAGGGTTGCTGCCGACCACCCAGAAGCGAATGCGTTTGTCTTCTTCGCTCAGCAGATTGAGCTTGTTGTTGATCTTGGCCCAATGCTCTGGCGTGCCGAAGCGGTTGAGGGTGGACTCCAGCACGCTGTAGCGCGCGTCCAGCTCGGCCGCCGGCAGCAGGTCGAGGCTACGGTCGACCTGGCGGTACAGCGCCGAGCCGATCAGCACGAACACGCCCAGCGCCACCAGCAGGAACAACGCCGACAGGCGCAGGGCGATGGAGTTAACCGGCACGGTTTTCCAGGACATAGCCCATGCCTCGGATGGTATGCAGCAGCTTGTTGTCGAACGGCCCGTCGAGCTTGGCGCGCAGGCGCTTGATGGCCACTTCGACGACATTGGCGTCGCTGTCGAAGTTGATGTCCCAGACCAGCTCGGCGATGGCCGTCTTGGAGAGGATCTCGCCCTGGCGCCGGGCGAGTACGCTGAGCAGCGAAAACTCCTTGGCGGTCAGTTCCAGGCGCTGGCCGGCGCGGCTGGCCTTGCGCGCCATCAGGTCGATCCACAGGTCGCCCACCTGCACCTGCAGCGGTTCGTGGCTGCTGCTGCGGCGGGTCAGGGCCTGCAGGCGGGCGACCAGTTCGAGGAAGGAGAAGGGCTTGCCCAGGTAGTCGTCGGCGCCTTCGCGCAGGCCGTGAATACGGTCTTCGACGCGTTCGCGGGCGGTGAGCATGATCACCGGCGTCTGCTTGCGCGCACGCAGCGCACGCAGCACGCCATAGCCATCCAGGCCTGGCAGCATCACATCAAGCACGATCACGGCGTAGTCACCCTCCAGGGCCAGGTGCAGGCCGTCGATACCGTCCCGCGCGAGGTCGACGGTGAAGCCTTGCTCGGTCAGGCCGCGATGCAGGTAGTCGGCGGTTTTCTCTTCATCTTCGATGATCAGCACGCGCATGGTCTTGTCTCAATGGGTACTTGGCGCAACCGCCGTGGCGGCCTGGCGGCGGTGGAACAGGCGCTCCAGGGCCAAGTATATGACCGGGGTGGTGAACAATGTCAGGGCCTGGCTCACCAGCAGGCCGCCGACCACGGCGATGCCCAGCGGCTGGCGCAGCTCGGCACCGGCGCCGAAGCCGAACATCAGCGGCACCGCGCCGAGCAGCGCGGCCAGGGTGGTCATGATGATCGGGCGGAAGCGCACCAGGCAGGCCTGGCGGATCGCCTGCTCGGGCGTCATGCCGTGGTGGCGCTGGGCTTCGAGGGCGAAGTCGATGAGCAGGATGCCGTTTTTCTTGACGATACCGATCAGCAGCACGATGCCGATCAGGCCCATGATGCTGAAATCCTGCCCGCTGGCCCAGAGTAGGATAACCGCGCCCAGACCTGCAGAGGGCAGGGTAGAGATGATGGTCAGCGGGTGGACCAGGCTCTCGTAGAGCACGCCGAGGATGATGTACACCGCCACCAGCGCGGCGAGGATCAACCACGGTTGGCTCGACAGCGAGCTCTGGAACGCCTGCGCGGCGCCCTGGAAATTGCCGGCGATCGAGTCCGGCATGCCCAGCTCGCGTTGGGTGCGTTCGAGGATCTGCACCGCATCGCCCAGGGCCACGCCGGGGGCCAGGTTGAACGACAGGTTGGCGGCCGGGAACAGGCCGTCGTGGCTGATCGACAGCGGCCCGGTGCTGGGCGCAGCGACATGCGCCAAGGCGGACAGCGGCACCATTTCGTTGGTCAGTGGCGAGCGCAGGTAGAAGAAGTTCAGGCTCTCGGCCTTGCCGCGCTGCTGGGCATCCAGTTCCAGGATCACCTTGTATTGGTTGGTCTCGGTCTGGAACTCGCTGATCTGCCGCTGGCCGAAGGCGTCGTATAGCGCCTGGTCGACGTCGGTGGTGGTCAGGCCGAAGCGCGCCGCGGCCTGGCGATCGATGTCGATGCGGGTGACGCTGGCGCCCAGTTGCAGGTCGTTGGACAAATCGCGGAACGCCGGGTTTTCGCGCAGGCGCTCGGTCAGGCGCTGGGTCCACAGGTTGAGGGCCACGCCGTCGTTGCTTTTGAGCACGTACTGGTACTGGGTGCGCGACGGTCCCGAGCTCAGGTTGATGTCCTGGCCGGCCCGCAGGTACAGGACGATGCCCGGCACCTGGGCCAGCTTGGCGCGCATCCGGTCGATCCATTCGCTGGCTGAGACATCGCGCTCGCCTTGCGGCTTGAGCGAGATCCAGAAACGGCCGTTGGCGATGGTCTGGTTGCTGCCGGTCACCCCGACCGAGTGGGAATAAGCGCGCACTGCCGGGTCATCACCGATGATCTTCGCCAACGCCAGATGCTTCTCGATCATCGACGGGTAGGAAACATCCGCAGCGGCTTCGGTGGTGCCGAGGATGAAGCCGGTGTCTTGCAGCGGGAAGAAGCCTTTGGGTATACCCACATAGCCGGCCACGGCCAGCGCCAGGGTGATGCCGAATACGCCGAGGGTGATGCGCCGGTGGGCCAGGGCGCGGTCCAGGCCTTTTTCGTACCAACCCACGAGGCGGTGACCGAACCCACCGTCGTGGTCGCCGGGCGGGCGGCGCATGAACAGCGCCGCCAGGGTTGGGGCCAGGGTCAGCGACACCACCACCGAGATCAGGATGGTGGCGGTGGCGGTGAGGGCGAATTCCTTGAACAGCCTGCCGACCACGCCGCCCATGAATAGCAGCGGGATGAACGCAGCGATCAGCGAGAAGCTGATCGACACCACCGTGAAGCCGATCTCGCCGGCGCCCTTGAGCGCTGCCGTGCGGCTGTCGTCGCCCGCCTCCAAGTGGCGGTGGATGTTCTCCACGACGACGATGGCATCGTCGACCACGAAGCCCACAGCGATGACGATGGCCACCAGGGTGAGGTTGTTGAGGCTGAAGCCGAATACGTACATCAGCGCGCAGGTGGCGATCAGCGAAACACCCAGCACGCTGGAGACGATGAATGTCGCCGACCACTGGCGCAGGAACAGCGCCATCACGCCGATCACCAGCGCCACGGCAATCATCAGGGTCAGCTCCACCTCGTGCAGCGAGGCGCGGATGGTCTGGGTGCGGTCCTGCAGTACCGACACCTCGACCGAAGCCGGCAGCATTTCCTGTAGGCGCGGCAGGGCGTCAAGCACTCGGTCCACAGTGTCGACGATATTGGCGCCTGGCTGGCGAAAGATCACCAGGTTGAGCCCCGGCTGCTGGCCGGACCAGGCTTTGACGTAGGCGTTTTCGGCGCCGTTGATCACCTTGGCCACGTCTTTCAGGTGCACTGGCGCGCCATTGCGGTAGCTGACGATAAGCTGCGCGTAGTCCTCGGGGTGGAACAGCTGGTCGTTGGCGGCGATGGTCGACACGCTGTGCTCGCCATAGAGCGCGCCCTTGGCCAGGTTCAGGCTGGTCTGCTGGATGGCCAGGCGCACGTCGGCCAGGGTCAGGCCGATGGCCGCGAGTTTTTCTGGTTGCGCCTGCACGCGTATCGCCGGGCGCAGTTGCCCGGTGATGTTGATCAGGCCGACCCCGTCGATCTGGCTGAGTTGGCGCGCCAGCAGGGTTTCGGCGTAGTCGCTGAGTTCGTTGCCGGGCATCTGCGCGGAGCTGACGGTGAGGATCACCACCGGACTATCGGCCGGGTTGACCTTGCGCCAGGTTGGCGGGCTGGGCAGGTCCTGGGGCAGGCGCGCGGTGGCGGTGTTGATCGCTGCCTGGACTTCCTGGGCGGCGGTGTCGATGTTCTTGTCGAGGGTGAACTGCAGGATCAGCGTGGTCGAGCCCAGCGCGCTGCTGCTGGTCATCTGGGTCATGCCGGGGATGGCGCTGAACTGCACTTCCAGCGGCGTGGCCACCGACGAGGCCATGGTCTCGGGGCTGGCGCCGGGCAGTTGGGCGGTGACCTGGATGGTCGGGAAGTCCGCTTCGGGCAGTGGCGCGACGGGCAGGCGCGGGAAGGCGATGGCGCCCAGCAGCACCAGGGCGAAGGTCAGCAGCAGGGTGGCGATGGGGTGGTCGACGCACCAGGCCGAGACACCATTGCGGCTGTTCATGGTTGGCTCCTGCGCTCGGCCATCTCGGCAGGTGCGGGCGCAGCCGGGGTGATCTCGACCCGCGAGCCGGGCTTGAGCCGCGACTGGCCGTCGAGCACCAGCTGGTCACCGGCCTTGACCCCGGCGACGATGTTCAGCGTGCTGTCCTGGTACAGCACCTTGACCGGCACGCTGGTGACCTTGTCGCCGTCGAGGCGGTAGACGAAGTGGCCATCGATGCTGCGTTGCACCACGGTGGGTGGTACCACCAGGGCGTTCTCGTCCATGGCCGTGCGCAGGCGCACGGTGACCAGTTGCCCCGGCCACAGGCGGCCATCCTTGTTGTCGAATTCAGCCTTGACCCGCACAGTGCCGGTGTTGGCCGAAACCTGGTTGTCGATCAGCGACAGGTGGCCTTCACCCAGCAGGTTGCGTTCGCCATCGGCGTCCATGTAGGCCTGCACCAGCGCCGGGGTCGGCGCCTTGAGCAGGCTTTGCAGGGTCGGCAGCATCTGTTGCGGCAGCGAGAACTCCACGGCAATCGGGTCGATCTGGGTCACGCTGAACAGGCCCTGGGTGTCGCTGGTGCGGACCAGATTGCCGGGGTCGACATTGCGGATGCCGACACGCCCGGTGACGGGTGAGCGAATCTGGGTATAGGACAGCTGCACTTCGGCGTTGGCGATGGCGGCCTGGTTGCCCTTGACCGTGGCTTGCAGCTGGTTGACCAGCGCCTGCTGCTGGTCGAGGGTCTGCTTGGACACGCCATCATCGCTGCTGAGCAGGCGGTAGCGCTTGAGGTCGACGCCGGCCACCTGGATCTGTGCCTGGCTCTGGCCGAGCTGGGCGCGGGCCTGGTCGAGGCCGGCGCGGATGCTGCGGTCGTCGAGGGTGGCGAGCAGGTCGCCTTGCTTGACCCACTGGCCCTCCTTGACCAGCACCTGGGTCAGTATCCCTTCGACCTGCGGGCGCACGTCGACGCTGTGCAGCGAAAGTACCGAGCCGATGGCGCTGGCGAAACGCGGGACGTCCTGATGGGCGACGCTGACCACGCGTACCGGGATGGTAGTTTGTGCACGGGCGGCGGGCACCTCGTGGCGTTGGCCGTACCAGATACCCAGGGCCACCAGGGCGAACAGTGCCAGGCTGGCGAGAAGGAGAGCGCGGGAAGGACGTCGCATCGGGGCGGGGACCTAGGCCAAGGGAATGGGGAACACGGGTCAGTACTCAAGCTTATAACCCCCGGACCGGGTCGGCAGCGTGACCGCTGGCTGACAGCGCTGACAGTTTCGTACTGATCAGTACCGGCCTCTTCGCGGGCAGTCCAGGTACCGCACGCCCCTGAGGTGTGGTGGGATTCTTGTGGGAGCGGGCTTGCCCGCGAAGAGGCCGGTACTAACTATCAAAAACCGATGAAGGCGTAGTAGACAGGCGCTTCGCTTGTAGTCTGTAGCCCGAGCGCCCGTAGTGTCACTGTCAGCTCATCATCCTCGACGTGCAAGTTCCACGCGACCTGCTGCCCCCCTGGCACCTGCCCCAGCGCCCCCGCAAACGCCGCCATCTCCGGTAAATATGCAGTAAACCCATTGCCCTTCAAGGCACTGGTAGTCATCCCCAACGCCTGGCATACGGCGACCTTGGACGCAATGTCGTCCCGGTCGGCCAGTCGCGAAGCCTGTACAAGGGCAGCCAGTTGCGGATCGACCGGCCGCGTGCCGTGAATCAGCTCAGGCCCTTGTTCCCAAGCCTCCGGCGGGCAGTCCTTGTTCTCCGGGCGCAGTGGGATATGCGGGTTGATCTCCACCGGATAGATGCGGCAGACCAGCGGCCGGGTGTCGTAGATGGTGCACAGATCGTCATCATCGAGGTTACGGCAGCGCCCGGGGTTGAATGCGGCAAAGGTCACCGAGACGCGCACTTGGCTGTCGCCACACGGCACTGCGTGCGAGCGGCGCATTACATGCTCACGCTGCTCGGCCGGCATCCCCGGCCCGTCCACCACGAAGGCTTCGATCAGCACTACTACCTGGCCGCCAGACGCTGCCCACTGGCGCGACTCGTCCAGCGTCAGCGGTACATGGTGACCGGTGCAGCACTTGCCGCAGCCGGTGCAGGCAAAACGTAGGCTATCGGTCACTTGGCGTTGGGGTTCCACTCACTGATGAAGGCGCGCTGCTGATGGCGGTCGTACAGACATAGCTCGGTGCCGGTGCGTTGCTGCATGTGCTTTTGTGGGTAGACCCCTTCGATGACCAGCGCGCTGAAGCCAACCTGGTCATCGAACTCGGCGGGCTTGCCGCGGGCGTGGGCATTCTTGAACTGGCTGGCGCTCAGGCAGGCCTTGAGCATCTGCTGGCGTTGTTCGTTCCAGGCCTGGCTGCTGGAGGCCTGGGCAACGCCGCTAAAGGCGGCACAGGCAATCAGGAGAAAGCTGAAAAACTTCATACGCAATTTCCAGAAAAGCGTTCAAGGGGCGCGAATTATGCCCCAGTCATCCCTGTCGGCAAGCCAGGGAGTTTGTCGCTGAATATATCAGCATGGTCATCAACGCTCGGCAAACACCACGGTACGCGCCGCCACCACCAGGCAGTCGGTCAGCTCGGGCGATGAGAACTTGGTAAGGATCGCATTGGCACCGGCCAACCTGGCTTTCTCGGCGCTCATGGCGCTGTCCAGCGAGGTGTGCAGCAGCACGTACAGGTGCTGGAAATCCGGTGTTTCGCGCAGGGTGCGGGTGAAGGCATAACCATCCATTTCCGACATCTCGATGTCGGAGACGATGAGGTTGATTTCCTGCGCGGTGCCCTGCAGCTCCAGCAGCACATTGATCGCATCCTTCGCGCTGCGCGCGGTGTGGCAGTCGATGCCGAGGTTGCGCAGGGTATGCACCGACTGCTGCAGTGCCACCTGGCTGTCGTCGACCACCAGAATATTGGCGGCGGCCAGCAGGCTGGCGTCCTCTTCGGTCAATGCACCTGTGGCAGGTTCAGGCTCAGGCGGGGCGATGGCGTGGATGACCTTCTCGATGTCCAGCACCTGCACCAGGGTGTTGTCGACTCGGGTCACGCCGGTAATGAACGAGCGGTTGCCCGAGCCAAAGGGCGGCGGCTTGATGTCGGTGCTCAGGCAGTGAACGATGCGGCTTACCGCCTGCACGTGAAGACCCTGGCGCGAGCGGCTGATCTCGGTGACGATCAGGCAGCCACCGTCGGGGTCGGCCAGTGGGCGTTCGCCGATGGCGCGGGACAGGTCGATCACCGACAACGGGTTGCCGCGCAAGGTTGCCACGCCTTTCACATGCGGGTGCGACTCGGGCAGCCGGGTCAGGGGCGGGCAGGGAATGATCTCGCTGACCTTGAGCAGGTTGATTGCCATCAGCTTGCCGCTGCGCAGGGTGAACAGCAGCAGGGACAGCGAGTCCGCGCGGGCATTGTGCGTGGCCATGGGCGACCTTCAGGTAAGTGTGCGATAGGGGGATGCCGGGTTATTGGCCCGGTATGGCTGAGCTTTAGGCAAAAAAAAGGGGCCTCGCGGCCCCTGAAAATCAGAAGTTGTAACGCACACCAAGGTTAACTCCCCATGGCTGCTCGATATTCTTGCCTTTCATGAAGTCGAAGCCGGCTTGTACCTGCACCCGGTCGGTCACTTGTGCGGCCACACCGGCGCCCAGTTCGATGCGGCTGCCGGACAGGTCATTGTCAAACTTGTTGTTATTGACTTTCACCTGGTTGTTGCGAGCGAACTCATGCGCTGCCGCCACTTTCACGTAGGGCTGCACGAAACCACCGTCACGCAGCGGGAAGGTACGGCCCACATGGCTGCCGACCTTGCCCAGCAGCGAGTCGGCTTTGCTGGCGCTGGCGCGCATGCCATTGTCCAGCTCGTAGCTTGCACCGTCGACCCACAGCGTCGACACCTGGGCGTACGGCTCGACGAACCAGCCGTCGTCCAGCTTGATGTGCTTGCCCACCTCGACCGAGGCACCGATGCCGTTGT
The DNA here is from genome assembly GCF_055584805.1 of Pseudomonas sp. NPDC090752. Classification (NCBI taxonomy): domain Bacteria; kingdom Pseudomonadati; phylum Pseudomonadota; class Gammaproteobacteria; order Pseudomonadales; family Pseudomonadaceae; genus Pseudomonas; species Pseudomonas sp. NPDC090752. The sequence goes on from NZ_JBVJLI010000003.1 coordinate 81,450, forward strand.
TGCTGTAGTCGCCCTTGGCCTTGCGGCCATCGCTCATGCGTACGTCAGAGCTGTTCTTGAAGCGGTTGGCCTTGATCAGCGCGTCGATGTACAGGCCGTCGTCGGCCAACCAGGTGGTATAGGCACCCAGGTAGAAGCTGTCGACCTTGCCAGAAGTGCCGCCAGTCAAGTCCAGGTCAGAGCGGCTGTAACCGCCCATCACACCCACCAGCCACTGGCCATTGCTGGTCGGCAGCGGTGCATCGGCACCAAAGGCGATGCCTTGCTGCACTTGGTCGTAGGCAGCACCGCCACCGGCCTCCACTTTGTACTTGTTGCCATGGGTGCGCACCCAGCCACCGCCCTTTTCCTGGCCGTTGCGCAGTTCGCCCATGCGCGAGCGCAGGGTGGTCGATTCGCCGTACCATACGGTGGGTGCGGCGCTGAACAGGCCGGTGACGGAACGGGTGCCCGGGGTGGTGGTGTCACCCTTGCGTACCAGGAACCAGTCGTCGCCCTGTTGTTCCAGTTCATAGGCGAAGGTACCGAAGTCCACCTGGCCGCCGATCAGGCCGAATTGCGAGGTGCTGCCTTCACCGGTGTGTACCACTTGGTGGGCAGTGACTTCAGCGCTAGGGTCGGTGCCGGTGTTTTCCACCAGCAGTTGGTGCGCGCCGCTGGCCGTGCCGGTGATGTCGAGGAAGTCGCCTTGCTGGTTGGCAAGGTCAGTGCCGAGCATGAAGGTACCGTTGCCGGACAACTCGCCCAGTTGCAGGCGGTTGAAGCTGCTATTACCGTCCGTGCCGCGCAGGTCCACCGTGCCGCCGTTCAAGGCCAGGCTGCCGACCGTGGAGTCGCGGGTCATGGTCCACAGGGAACTGCCGTCTATTGCCATGTTGCTGGCATTGGTGATGGTGCCGGTGAGGCTGGCCTGGTTGGCCAGGGCAAGGTTCAGGGTCGAGCCTTCATTTGCCACGATATCGCCGTCGAGCTGGCTCGCGTTGACCGATACATTGGCCCCGGTCATTTCATCCAGCTCAAGAATGACACCGTTACCACCGAGCAAGGTTGTGCCATTGTTGATCTCGATAGTTACCGGAGTTTCGGCGCGGGTACCGTTGAAAACCCTGATAGCACTGCCTTCGCCACCGGTGACCGATGACTGATCGAGCACTAGATGTGACTTCTGCGTTGGGCTGCCTTGCAGGCTGGAACTGAAGATCACGACACCATTGTTATCGCCCACTATTTGGCTACCTTCACGAATCGAGACCGTTGCGCCAGCGACCACGACCCCGACGCCTCCGGTAATGACGTCGGCGCCAGGCGCTCCAGCCAGCCCTTCGACACGGGTGTTGGCCAGGTCGAGTACGCCATTGCCGGTGACATTGATACCGCGTCCAACACCCGATACGAAACTGTTGCTGATGCGGGCGCTGGAGGGGTCCTCGATACCGTGAATGTGTACGCCGAAGGCTTGAGCAAGGGGGCGTGACGGATCTGCTACGGCAATGATGGAACTGCCGTCGATGACGCCGTGGCTGTTTCTCAAGCGCAGGCCAATGCCCGTGGCATTCAGGCTGGCACCGCTCATGTTCACCGTCGAGTGCTCTGTATCGATTTGATTAGTCACAGCGCCATTGTGAACATTGAGGGTTGCGTCGGCACCCAACTTGTATCCGCGCAGCGGGTCCCCGGGCCTGACGTCGACCGTTTCACCCGGAGGGACGATCAAATCCTCGGCCATGGTTGGAATGGCTACCAGGGGTAAAGTAGCCAGTGCCAAATACAAAGGAGCGTGCTTATGTTTCATGATCAGTTCTCGGCCAAAAAAGGAAGCGAGATTTCATAGGAAACAAGCACCACTAGATGTAGGAATAACCTCTGCTTGTGTAAGAAAAGCCTGATAGATTCACCCCGGCCCTACTCGGCCACCCTCTACCAGGCATAACGTATGCCGACGTTGGCTCCCCAGGGCTGAGTGATGTTCTGGCCATCGCTGTAGAGGAAATCAGCATACCCCTGTAGCGCTTCAGACATCTGCAGCGCGACACCGACGCCCAACTCGCCCCGCCCGCCGGAAAGATCACTCTGGAACTCTGTGTTATTGACTTTCACAGTATTGTTACGCGCAAACTCCTGTACCGCCGCCACCTTCACATAGGGTTGCACGAATCCTCCCGAGGGCAGCGCCATGGTACGGCCGACATGGGTGCCGAGTTTGGCCAGCAGCGAGTCGGCTCTGTTACTGCTAACCTGCATGCCGTTGTCCAGCTCATAGTGTTTGCCGTCTGCCCACAGGGCGGCCACCTGGGCATAAGGCTCGATGAACCAGCCGTACTCGAACTGAATATGCCGGCCAGCTTCCACCGAGCCGCCGAAACCAAAGTTGTCGTAGTCGCCCTTGGCCTTCTCGCCGTCGTTCATGCGTACGTCCGCCTTGTTGGTAAAACGGTTGGCCTTGAGTACTGCATCGAGGTAGTAGCCGTCATTGTTCAGCCAGGTGCTGTAGAGGCCGAGGTAGTAGCTGTTGACGCGGCCATTGCTGCCCAGACGCATGTTCAACTGTGAGTCGCTATAGCCCCCCATCACCCCCACCAGCCACTGACCGTCCTCGGCCGGTAGCGGTGTATCCACGCCGAACGAAACGCCGTACTGGGTCTGCTGGTAGTTGACCTGATCGGTGGCCGAAACTTCGAACTTGTTGCCGTAGGTACGTACCCAGGTTCCACCCTGGCCACGCCCACCCCGTAGCTCACCCATGCGGCTACGCAGGCTGCTCAGTTCGCCATACCAGACGGTCGGGGCGGCGCTGAATACGGCAATGGCGGTTTGTGCGCTGGGCGAAATGATTGGCGTGTCGGCGTTCTGCACCAGGTACCAGTCAGTGTCACGTTGCTCCAGGTGATAGGAGAAGGTACCGACATCCACCAGGCCGTTCTTGTTCAGCACAGTGAACTGCCCCGCGCCGCCACCGGTGCGTACAACGCGCAGCGCGTAATCCTCTTCCAAGGGGTCTACGCCAGTGTTCTGCACGCTCAGACCGTAATTCCCCTCCACTTGCCCCTCGATGTTCACCTTGTCACTGATGTGCCCGGCCAGGTCGGTGCCCAGCCGGAAGCTGCCAGTGCCGCTCATGCTGCTGACGATCAGGTTGTGGAAGGTGCCGTCGCCTGCGCGCATATCGACGGTGCCGCCGTTGAGCGAAAGCGCTCCCACTGTCGAGTCCCCGACCATGGCAAAGGTCGAAGTGGCATCGATGCTCATGCTGTTGACGTCGTGCACGGTACCGAGCAGGCGTGAACCTTTAGCCAGGCTCAACGTCTCGACGGATCGTGCATCACCGGTCATTTGACTTTGATCAAGGCTGAGGCTGGCGACGTTGTTCACCGAGCCGTTGAGTTGAGACGCATTGTTCAACGTCACCGCCGTCTGGTTGCCCGGGGCGGAATTCACATCGCCGTTTATCCGGCTGGCGTCGAGGCTGAGGCTGGCGAGATTGTTGAGGTTGCCGGTGAACACCGAGCCTGCCGCGAGTGTTGCGGTAGCGGTGGAGCCGCTAGGCTCGTTGAGTGTGCCGTTTACCGTGCTGGCGTTCATCGACAGGCTTCTGAGGTTGTCCAACGTACCGGTCAGCGAGGCGCCTTGGACCATGGTCAGGTCGGCTATAGCGCCTTTTGCGGCCAGGATGTTGCCCGACAGGCTACTGGCATCGATGGTGATCGAGGCCTGCGCCACTGCGTCGACGGGGTCGCCCGGCAAGCCGATTTCAATCAGAGTCTGGTTGGCCGCGGAAATTGTCGAACCATTGCCAATCGAGATCACTGCCGTAACGGGAAGTGTGCCAAAGTTGCTGACCACGATGCCACTGCCTTCCTGCGAAGTCAGGCTGGCATTGTCCAGTACCAGGCGCGGTGCTGGGCTATCGAGCGCGTCGGCGAAAACGCCCACGGCGTGGTTGCTGCCCGTGACGCTACTGTTGCGTACTACCGCTTCACCGCCGACCAGTGAAATGCCCAGGCCACTGCTGGCGACGGAGGCGCCTATGCTGCCTCTTGCCGCTACCTGAGAGTTTTCGAGGATGATACCGCTGCGACTGGAGACGTTAATTCCTCTACCAATTCCGGTAATGCGGCTGTTGATGAGCGTGACTGTTGATGCAGCTTCTGTGCTGCCGATGGGTTTTATCAGCGAAAGGCCGGCATTGCTGGCCGAAGTAATCGTGGTGTCGCTGATGATGCCTTCGGACTGCGAGAGATTCACCCCTATCTGAGATCCGCCGGTGACTGTAGCGCCATTCAGCCGTACGACGGAGCGTGCTTGTGCCCTGATTCCTAACGACTCCCCGCCCGGTAACACGTCCAATTGCGCGTTGTTCAGTACCCATGTTTGCGCAGATTCTCCTGGGCTCACCGTGGCACTGGCGCCTGGCGGCAAGTTAGCGGCAACTGCCTGGCCGATGAAAGAGGCAAACAACAAGCCTGAACTGACAGGGAACACGATAAGTTTGATCGTACGCTGGCGTGGCATCGGTAATGGCTCCTGCAGTGGCTCCGGGCAATAACTTTTCCATAGAAGCAACGGCCACTATACGGACTTGAGCAGGAGGCGCACCTGGCAAAAATGCTAGGTTACAGCAATTGCCAACAGGCCTAAATTGACATGGCAGCTAAACGTTGCATCGAACATTCGATGTCTGGCGAGCAGCCTTCTGGGGCCCCTCATGGCCGCGCTAAAGCTGGCGTGCTCACTCGTCTGGATGACAACATTTTGAGGGAATAGTTAATGGACATACTTACGCTACCGCCATTCACAGTGACCGGCCGCCATACGGTGCGAAACTTTATTCCCATTGCGCTTCTGGATAATAGGCTCGAAGTTGTCATTGACCTGACCGACCCTGCGGTAGTACTCAGGCCAGGTTCGACACTTCAACTTCTGTGGAATAATCAGCCTATTGGCGCGCTCGTGGACATTGTTATCGGGCTACGCATCTATACGCTCTTCTTTGAAACTGCTGATTTCCCGCCCCATGATTTAAATCCTGTTGTGGGCTCGGACGTTACCGGGACATTGGATTACGTCCTTGTTGATGGTCAGAACTTCGATGAATCTTATTCTATAGCGCCTCTTCAAGTGCGATTCGACCGCCGGCGGCCGGGCGGCATCTTGTTGCCACCCGTTGCTCTTACCCCAGAGCAGCAGGTCAGGATCACCGAGGACGATCTGGTCGATGGACAACTGCCACTGGCAATCGGGGCGTATGCGCGTATCGCACTCTTCGACAACCCGCAGATCTGGATTGGGACCGACCCCGCGGATCTGGCTTCGGGCAACTGGATCGTGGACACAGATCAGCGCGTTACCGACGTGGATCTAGGGGCGATCATCAATGTCCCGCGCAGCGCACTGGAGGCGGCAGGTGATGGTCCGCGCTTCGTCAGGTACCGCGTTTTTGACGAAGCCGGCAACATTAGCGTTATCTCCCAGCCGGTGGAGATCAACGTTGGTCTGCAGATGGTCGTGATACTTCCGCCGGTGGTACCGGAGGCCGCCGATGGTCTCGTCACCTATTCCGATGCGAACGCGGCTGTGCAGGTCAACATTCCGCGCTACGCCAATGCGGCACCTGCGATTGCGGGGGACGTCATTGAACTGCAGTGGGGAGCGCAGCGGTTTACCCATACCGTAGTCGCAGGCCAAGAAGGCAGCGATCCACTGTGGACGTTCGATGTACCTCTGGCATCCGTCAGGGCGCAAGGCAATGGTGAGGTCGTGGTCAGTTGGCTGATGCGGCGTAATAATGTGCCCACGCTTTCTGCTCAGATTGCTGTCCAGGTTGATCTTAGGACGCCTGGCGGCGAGGACCTGACCCCAGGAGATCCTGTACATAGCAATCTTCGTCCGCCTGTATTTGTATGTAACGGGGGCCCGGATAATACTGTCAGAGCTGCGGATTATGGCCAAGATGGTACGGTCACCGTTCCGCATTTGGGAGCAACTGATAATGCTGTGATCTGGCAGGCTGGCGACAGGGTTCAGCTGCACTGGCAGTCGATTGCCGACCCTGAGGTCAGAATGCCCCCGAGAGACATCCAGGTGGGCGGCGAGAATGCTGACATCACCGACTACGGGGTTCCTTTCGCCACCGTCATTGATGTGACGGGCGTCGGCACTTTCGAGTTGTGGTATACCGTGACCCGAACACTCCTCGCTGGCCCGCCCGCGGTCACTGAGACTTCGGAATCACCTCGTGTGAGGGTTGTGGTAGCTTCCGGTGCCTCCTTGCCTGGCGGTGGCACGCTCGCACACGCGCGAGTCCCCCGTTGCGATACCGGAGACGCTGATGATGAGACCGGTGAACGCAACAACAATATGATTACCCGCAGGATGATGCAGCCGGGCCCACTGAGTGGACGCTTGCCAGTCCCTGCACCACAGCCAACCACGGTCGTGTTCCGTATTCCGCTGACAGGCGTCAGTAATATCGAACTGGCTATCAACCCTAGATACTATTACGATTTTGTCGGTTACACCCTCGATCCGGCAGATACCACCATTGTCCATCCCACTTCCCCGACGGATACGCCCACTGTAGGGCTCGGCGCAGTTATTGAAGGCTCGAGGGTACAAGTGAAAAAGGACGCGGCTATCCTGTTGACATTAAATGATTTGAATCGAGGCTATGTCGATGTGCCGGTGCCTTATGCGAACCGAATTAACCTAATCTGCACAGGTTTTGCATCGATCGATTATGGGTTGAAGACGGATGTCGGCCACACTGATGCCGGAAGACGCTGGATCTATTGCGCGGTGAACATAGCCGGGGGTGTATGCCCGATCAACTGAATCATATCCATGACAGAGGTAACTGGCCCCGAATTGACAGGTGGATGTCAGTTTGCCTATTTTCTTAATGTAGCGAATGAAGAGAGATAATCATGGCTGATAATCAAAGCTCGAACCTACCTCCCCTTGATGTTTTATATGTCCATCAGCGAAAAATCAAAGATACATCTTTGGTGGGTGGAAAGTTGGAGGCTCAAATTTGTCCCTACAGTGGTTGGGCAATAGGCCAGCGCATCAAGCTGTGGATTGGAAGCGCAGATGATGAGCGCGAGGGCGAGTACCTGAGTCCAGAAGTTTCGGTGGTTGAACACGATAAAGGTCTTAAGGTGTACTTTGCTGCGGACCTTTTACGCAAGTATAATCATCGAAAGATAGGCTTAGGTTACAACGTCAATGGCGGAAAAGTGTCTAGTAAAGTTATTCTCGACGTAGACATTAGCTAAGCGAAAACGCGGTAATTGGCTGTTGAAATAGTTGCCTGGTCAACCTCATGATGGGCCAGGCAACTGTTCGAGGGGGCTTGCAAACCTAGCGTTCGCGCAATGCTTCCCGGGCTCGGTTCAGCGGTTTGATCAGGTAGTCGAGAATAGTCTTTTCCCCGGTGCGGATATCCACCGTGGCCACCATCCCCGGCACGATTGCGAAGTGCTTGCCAGCCTTGTTCTGCAAACTGTCCTGCTCGGTGCGGATGAACACCCGGTAGTAGTAGATCTCAGGTTTCACCTCGTCCTGCAGGGTATCTGGTGATATTCCCACCACCTTGCCTTCCAGTCCGCCGTACACCGAATAGTCATAGGCGCTGATCTTCACCTTGGCCGCTTGGTCGGGGTGGATAAAGGCGATATCGCGCGGGGCGATGCGCGTTTCCACCAGCAGGCGCTCATCCATCGGCACAATCTTCATCACCTGCCCACCGGGTTGCACCACGCCGCCCAGGGTGTTGACCTCGATATCCTTGACGATTCCACGCACTGGTGAGCGCAGGGTCAGGCGGGTCAGCGAATCACTGCGTCCACGGATGACCTCTGAGAGGCTATCGGCTTCGGCACTGGCCTTGGCCAGCTCTTCCCGCGCGCGCACTAGGTAATCGGAGCGGGCTTCGTTGGCCTTGAGTTCAAGTTCCGAGCGCTGACGGTTAAGGCGGATGACCTCGACCCGGCTTGAGGCGCCCATCTTGGCCAAGTTTTCGGTGATTTTCAGCTCGCTGCGCACCAGGCGCAGCGAATCCTCGATGCCGGCCAGCGTCTGCTCCAGGCCACGGCGGCGTGTCTGGTACAGCGCGGTTTCGGCTTCGATCAGGTCGGGCGAATCGTGCAGGCTGTCGGGGAATACCAGCGGCTTGCCGGCGACTTCGGCGCGCAGCCGCGCCACGCTGGCCTTGGCTGCCCTGTACTTGGCTTCGCTCTCGCCGACGCTGGAGGCGGTCTTGGTCGGGTCAAGCTGGGCCAGTACCTGGCCGCGCTCGACCAAGTCGCCTTCGGCGACGTTCATCTCGGCGACGATGCCGCCTTCGAACGACTGGATCACCTGCTCGCGCGAACTGGGGATCACCTTGCCAGTGCCGGTAGATACCTCAGTCACTTCGAACCAGGCGGCCCAACCGAGAAACGCGGCGAGCATCAGCGCGCAAACGGTGATGATGCGGCCCGCGCGCAGTACAGCCTGGTCGTCCTGGCCATCCAGATAGGAGGCAGGGAGTTCGTGGTTGCTCATGCCTGCGCTCCTTGCAGCTTGGCCAGCGCGGCGTCGCGCTTGTCGTCGATGACGATGCGCCCGCCGTCGAGCACGATGATCCGCTCGACCCGTTGCAGCACGCTCAAACGGTGGGTGGCGATCACCAGCGTGCGGCCCTGGCAGAAGCGGTCGAGGTTATCCAGCAGCTTGCGCTCGGTCATGTCGTCCAGCGAGGCGGTGGGCTCGTCCAGCAGCAGCACCTGCGGCTGACGCACTAGCAGGCGCGACAGCACCAGCGCCTGGCGCTGCCCACCGGAAAGGCCTACCCCGCCTTCGAGGATCAGATGGTCCATGCCCTTGGGCAGGCGGCGCACGAAGTCCAACGCTCCCGTGGCGGCCAGCGCCGCTACCAGTTCCTGATCGCTGGCCTGGCCCGCGCCAAGGGTGAGGTTTTCACGCAGGGTGCCGTGGAACAGCCGTGCATATTGCGGCAGCAGGCCAACGTCACGGCGCAGGTCGGCGGGGTCCAGATGGGCCATGGCGATGCCATCCAGCGTGACTTCACCTTGCACCAGGTCCATTGCGCCGCCTAGCGCTTGCAACAGGGTCGACTTCCCGGCGCCGTTGCGTCCCAAAACGGCGATGCGCTCGCCCGGCTGGATATCCAACTGGCCAATGTTCAGCACTGGAGGCGCCTCCGGGTCATAGCGGAAGTTGGCCTGGCGCAGCTTGTACTCGCCGCGGATGGCCGGCAGGTGCACACGGGCTTCGCCCTCGGGGTGGTCGACCGGCGATTGCATCAGCTTGTCCAAGCCTTGCAGTGCGACCTTGGCCTGCTGCCAGCGGGTCAGCACGTGGGTAAGTTGGGCCAGCGGCGCCATCATCCGTGAGGACAGCATGGACGCGGCGACCAGGCTACCGGTGGTGAGGTCGCCAGCGATCACCATCGGTGCGCCGATGACGATCACCACGGCAAACACCGCGCCTTGCACGTTCTGGGTCCAGGTCACCAGGCCGTTGGTCAAGGTGCGCAGGTGCAAGTTGGTGTGCGCGCAGGCGGCGTTGTACTGGTTCCACTGGCGCTCGAAACGTGCCTCGGCCTGCAATGCCTTGATTTCGTCCAGGCCTTGGATGCTTTCAACCAGCATGGCGTTGCGCAGCGAGGATTCGCGCATTGAGGCGTTGGCCAGGCGCGCCAGGCGACGTTGTGCCAGCAGGCCGGGGATGACCATGGCCAACAGCGCCACCAGCGGGATGAACACCAGCACGCCGCCGATCAGCCAGAACACGAAAAGGAACAGCAGGAAGAATGGCAGGTCGGCCAGCGCGGTGGCGGTGCTGGAGGTGATCAGGTCGCGGATCGACTCCAGCTCGCGCAATTGCGAAATGAACGAGCCGGTGGATTTTGGCCGCGCCGAATTACGCAGCCGCAGGGCATGGCCGTAGACCAGGTCCGACACGCGCAGGTCAGCGCGCTTGCCGAGCAGGTCGGTGACCTTCAGGCGCAGCAGGCGCATGCTGAAATCGAATACCAGCGCCAGCACCACGCCGCCAAACAGCACGTACAAGGTCGGCAAGGATTCGGCGGGGATCACCCGGTCATACACCTGCATTGAAAACAGCACGCCGGCCAACGCCAGTACGTTGGCCACCAGGGATGCGACCATCACCTGGCCGTAGGGGCGCAGGTCGCGCAGCACGATGCGAGCGAACCAGTGGCGGTCGTAAGGTGCGGTGTAGTCGTCGGTACGCACGTCACGCAACGGCCGCGCCGGACGCATCAGCGCCACGCGGTTGATGCGTCCTTCCAGGGCTTCGCGGGGCATGCGCGAAGTCAGGCTCTGGTCTCCGGCGAATACCACGGCCAGCTCGTTATCCTCGGTCACCGCTTCGACCACAGCCAGCTGGCCATCGTCGAGCTCAAGCACCAGTGGCGTACGCCATTGCTTCAAGGCCTTGGCGTCGAAGCGCACGAAACGCAGCGCCAAACCTGCCTGGCGCGCCATGTGGCGAAGGATTTCGTCCAGCGGGCGGGCGTCTTCCACGGCCGCCAGGCGAATGCGCTGGGGCGAGACATCCAGGCGATAGTGGTGGGCGACCTGCAGCATCACCTCTAGCCAGGGACCGAGGTCGGGGCGATGGACCACGGCTTGCTCGGGGGGCTGTTGACTGGTTTGGCTCAGGTTGACGGTATCGTTCATGGCTCGATCTCCACCCCTTGCAGGTTGCGCCCTTCAAGGCCAAAGGCCATGCGCAGGGCGCCGGTGTTGTACAGGCAGTCGACATCCAGGCGCAGCAGGTCGGCACGCGTGCCGGCGAGTTCGAAGCGCGACTGGTAGATTTCCTGCTCGGCGTTGAGCAGGTCGAGCAGGGGGCGCGTGCCCAGGTCCAGGTATTGCCGGCCGTAAAGTACGCGGGCTTCCTGGATGCTGGCCTGGCGCGCTTCCAGCGAGCTCAGCCGGCGGCCCAACCCCGAGGTCTGCGCCATGGCTTCAGCCAGCCCGCGGCGTGCCTGCAGGCGGGCGGCGTCTTCGGCCGAATCGGCGGCGGTCAGGGCGTGCCCGGCGGCGCGGCTGCGGGCGCTGATGGCGCCGCCCTGGTAGATGGGCACTTCGACGTTGAGGTAGATGCCGGCCTGGGTGCGGTCGATGCGGTTGTTGTCGCGGTTGTAGTCGTCGTCCAGGTAATGATTGACCTGCGGCTGCAGCGACAGCGTCGGGTAGGCCTCTGCCTTGGCCTGCGCAAGCTCGGCTTTGGACTGCGCGCGCAGCGCCAGGGCCATGAGCACGGCGGGCAGGCGGTCGTCGCCGTTGGCCGGGCGCTTGCAGGACTGGTCGAGTTCCGGTGGCGATTCTTCGGCCAGGGCCGGGGGCGATACGCGACCCAGCAACGCGGCGAGGGTCGAGCGCCAGCGTTGGTATTGCGCCTGGTATTCCTCAAGCGTTGCGCGCGCGCCCTCCACACGGGACTCGGCCTGTACCAGGTCGGAGCGGGTGCTGGCGCCCATGTCGCTGCGCTGGCGAGCCAAGCCGGCGATGTCGCCGACGCCGCGAATCTGCTCGCGAGCAATGACCATGAGTTGTTCATAGCGGCGGGTTTCGATCCAGGCATAGGCGGTGTCGCGGGCCAGGTCGTCGACCACCAGCAGGATGTTGGCCTGGGCCCGGGCGGCCGCAGCATGGGCCGCATCCACGGCGCTGTCGACCTTGCCGAAGTCGTAGAGCATTTGTTTCAACGACAGGTTCACGGCCTGGCTGCTGCGGTCGCCGCCGTAGCCGGTGTCGTAGCCAGTGCGGATGCCGCCGGAAATCTGCGGGTAGTAACCGGCGCGGGCGACGTTGATGCCTTCGCCTTGCTTGTACAGGTTGCCGATGGCTTCGGCGATGCTCGGGTGCCACTGCGCTGCTGCCAGCACCGCTTCGCTCAGCCCCAAGCGGTCGCCATGGCTAGCGGCCTGTCCGGACGGCGGGCGGGCGGGGATGGCGTCGGGCGCGTCACGTAACAGTGACGGCCCGATACTGCGCAGGGTGGGGTCTATGTCGTCGGCTGCGTGTGCAACCGGGTGGAGGTTCAACGCCAGGAGCCCGAAGGCGCCCAGTAACAGCGGTGACAGCGGACTGCTTGGCTTCACAGAGTTCCCTTACTGCTGATCGTCCTTGCCGCCGGGCATGGCGCCCGGCGGGTTACTGCGGCCTCAGACGACATGGATGCCGTTTTGTACCCACAGGTGGTGGCTCGGATCCTCCTGGGCCGTGTATTGGTTATAGTCGATGCCGTCGGCGGTCTGGTTGCCGGTCAGGCTCCAGGTGTCGGTCATGTGCACCGAATCCTGTTCATCACCCTTGATCAACAGGGTGTTGTTGCTGGTTTCGGTGATGGCCACCACGTCGGCGAGGTTGAGAGTCAGCGCTACGGCGCTGGTGTCGTTGAGGTCGATGATCTCGATGTCGTGGACACGCCCGACCAGGTTGCCGAGGTCGATGCTGGCATCGCCGCCACCCCACAGCAGGGTGTCGGTGCCGCTGCCGCCATCGACGCTGGCGAAGTTCTGGTCGACCACTACCAGGGTGTCGTCACCCGCACCGCCTTCCAGCGTGATGTGACCGCCCTGGCTGCCATCGAGATGGTCATTGCCGTCGGTGCCGGCGAGCACCTCGCTGGACGCTGCCGCGAGCGTGGCAACACCCTCGTCACCACTGTCAGCCAGCAGCGAGGTGGTGCTGAACAGGCCGGCGGCGTTGTCCAGGTTGACAGTCAGTGTGGCGGTATCGGTGGTGCCGTTGGGGTGGGTCAGTTGGTAGGTGAAGGTGTCGTGCTGGCCGATCACCGCAGAGCTCAGCCCGCTGTTGAGGGTGTAGGTGTAGCTGCCGTCCGCATGCACCAGCAGTGAGCCGTAGGTGCCGGCCACGCTCAGCCCGTTGTAGCCGGGAATGGCGTAGGTGTTGCCCGCCACAAGGATGCTCAGCACGGTCAGTGCCGAGCCCAGGTTGTCGGCAGTGCCGCCGGAGGTGTCGGTCAACAGGTTGCCGGTCACCGGGGTGTAGCTGCTGAAGACGAAGTCATTGAGGTGCGTGGTGGTGGTGTTGAGGCTGGTGGTGATCGAGCTGGCCAGGCCGATGCCGCCTGCCGTGACGCGGATGTGGTAGGTGCCCACGCCCTGGTTCTGGAAGGTGTACGCGGCACCGCCACCGAGCAGGCTGATCAGCGAGCCGCCGGGTACCGACTGCACCAGCACGTACTGGCCGGTCGTGGTATTGAGCTTGAGCAGCTCGATGGTGGTGCCGTTGAGCAGGCCCAGCAGGTTGGTGGAGTTGACCACCACTTGCAGGTTGGCCGTGGTGTCGGCACCGACCGTGGTGGTGTAGGTCGCCTGGCGTGAGCCGATCAGCGGCAGGGTCAGCGAACCCAGGGTGGCACTGCTGGTGTCGACGCGGTTGGCCAGGCTGATGTTGCTGCTGTCGATGTCGTTGACCGCATCGACCACAGTGGCCGGCGCGCTGAGGTTGCTGTCGCTCCAGATCTCCGTGGCTTGCGGGCTGTCGATGCGCACGTACAGGTTGGCCGCATCGGTCAGGCCGTTGCCATGCACCAGCTGGTAGCTGAACACGTCTACCTTGCCGACGCTGGATGGGCTGCCGTTGGGTGTGTAGGTGTAGCTGCCGTTGGCGCTGATCACCAGGGTGCCGTACAGGCCTTGCACCGTGGTCGAGGCGCCAGCGGCAACGTAGCTGCCGTTCTTGAGTACCTGCAACACGGCGCCGCTGTCCGGGCCGAGGGCGTCGACGCTGCCGTCGGTGCCTGGGTCGGTGATGACGTTGCCAGTGGTCGCGGTGCCGATGCCGGTGAACTGGGTGAGGCTGGTGGCCTCGATGTCCAGGGTGGTGGTGACTTGCGTGACCAGGCCGATGCCGCCGCTGGCGACGGTCAACCGGTAGTCGCCTGCTTGCAGCGTGCCCATGTCGACCTGCAGCCCGATCGGCAGCACGATCAGGTCGAGCAGGCCTTGGGTGTTGCCGTTGGCAATGGTGACCCAGGCGCCGCTGGCGTCTTTGACCTGCAGGGTGAAGGTGGCGTTGTTGAGCAGCGCCAGGACGCTGTTGGTGGTGAGGGTCAGGGTTGGGTCGACCGTGGTGCCGGCAGCGACTGTCCAGGTGTAGGTCTTGCTGAAGCCCGACAGCAGGGTGGTGAAGTTGTCGGTGTAGGTTGTTGTAGCGGTCACCGGCGCCAGGTTGACGGTGGCGGTGACCAGGTTGTCGCTGGCAACCACCGGGGCGTTGGCATCGACGTCCGGGGCGGTGATGTTGGCGTTGCCAGAGACATTGTTGCGTGGGTCGGTGAGGGTCACGGTCAGCGTCTGGCCATTGTCCTGGGCGGGGCTCAGGGTCACGCTGAAGGTGCCGTTAGGTTGTACCGTGGCGGTTTGCACCAGGCCGCCGGAACTGCGCACGGTGACGGTGGCACCGGCCTCACCGCTGCCGGTCAGGGTGCTGCCGTCGGCGCTGATCACCAGGTTACTGGCAGCCGCAGGTGGGGTGATGTCCGGCGCGGTCAGGGCGGTGCCGGTCGAGGTATTGCCAGCAGCATCGGTGAGGGTGACGGTCAGCGCCTGGTTGTCGACTTGCGCGGCGGCCAGGCTGACCACGAACAGGCCGTTGCTGCCGACCGTGGCGGTACCGAGGACGGTGCCGGCGCTGTTGCGCACGGTGACGGTGCTGCCGATCTGGCCAGAGCCGCTGATCGAGGTGCCGTTGGTATTGATCGCCGCCACCGGTGCCGCGGGTGGCGTGGTGTCCGGCGCAGTGATGCTGGCGCTGCCGGACTGGTTGAGACCAGCGTCGGTCTGGCGCACGACGAGCAGTTGGCCGTCGTTCTGCGCGGTGGTCAGGGTGACACTGAAGGTGCCGTTGGCTTGTACCACAGCGGTACCCACCACGCCGCTTGGGCCAGTGACGGTGACCGTCGCGCCGGCCTCACCGTTACCGGTCAGCACAGTGCCACCGGCATTCAGCAACAGGTCGGTCGGCGCGTTGGGGGCCTGCACGTCCGGCGCCGTGTAGCTGGTGCTGCCCGAAGGGTTTTGCGCGACATCGACCTGGGTCACGCCCAGCACCTGGCCATTGAGTTGCGCACTGGCCAGGTTGACGCTGAATACCCCACCGCCATTGACCAGCGCCGTGCCCAGCACATTGCCGCTGGCGTCGCGTACGGTGACCGTGGCACCGGCTTCACCGGTACCGGTAAGGACCAGGCCGTTGGCCGACAGCGCGGTGACGATCGGGTTGGCCGGTGGAGTGATGTCGGTGGCCTGCACGATCAGTGGCAGCGATTCGCCGCCAAGCAGGGTCGAAGTGGTTACCGAGAGGGTCTGGCCATTGAGCTGAGGGCTGTTCAGGGTCAGGCTGAAGTCGCCGTTGAGGTTGGCCGAGCCGCTGCCGATCTGGTTGCCAGCGGCGTCGTACACACGAATCGACGCACCGGTGGCGGCCGTCCCGGTCAGGGTCAGGCCGTCAGCGGCCAGTACTGCACTGGTAGGTGGCTCTGGGGTCGGTATCAGCGGTGTCAGGTAGGTCGCCGCCGCCGAGGTGTTGCTGGCAAGGTCGGTCTGGGTAATGGCCAGTGTCGCGGCCGAGCCAGGGGTTGGGCTGAGGTTGACTTGGAAGGTGCCATTGGCGGCCACGGTGCCGGTGCCGATCACGCTGCCGTTGAAACTGACGGTCACGGTCGCGCCGGCTTCGCCGCGCCCGCTCAACACGTTGTAGGCAGTGTTGATGTTGAGGTTGGTGACCAGGTCCGGCGCCGCGGTGTCTAGCCCTTGGTAGGTTGCGGGCAGCGACGCATTGCCTGCCGCGTCAGTAGCGACTGCCGTCAGCAGTTGGCCATTGTTCTGGGCCGGCGTGAGGCTGACGGTGAATTCCCCGCCCACGGGCACCACCACGGTGCCGACCACCACGTTGTCCGGGCCTCGTACGGTGATGGTGCTACCGGCCTCACCTTTACCGCTCAGCAGCGTACCGCCTGCGTTCAGGCTGAGGTCGATGGGCTGGGAGGGCGGCACCAGGTCCGGTGCGGCGATCTGCAACGGAGCCGATGGGTTGCCAGTGGCATCCTGGGCGATGACGGTCAGGACCTGGCCATTGATCTGCGCGGTGGTGAGGTTGAGCACAAACGTGCCATCGGCATCGATCACCCCTTGGCCGACCAAGTCGCCACGGTCGTTCACCACGGTGATGCGTGCGCCGGCTTCACCGCTACCGGTCAACTGTGTGCCGCTGCCGTTGAGCGTCGCAGTCACGCTGACGGGCGGCGTGATGTCGATGGCCGTCAGGTTACTGATCGGCGAGACGTTGCCGCTGCCATCGACCAGGCTCACCTGCAGCACCTGGCCATTGAGTTGCGGCGACAGCAGGTCGACCACGAAGGTGCCGTTGGCGGCGACTGTGGCGGTGCCAACCTCCACGGCGCCGACGAACACGCGCACGGTGGTGCCGGCTTCGCCCGTGCCAGTGAGCTGGGTGCCGGCAGCATCGAGATGCAGCTCGGCGGCCGCCGCAGGCGGGGTCAGGTCCGGTGCATTGACCGTGACTGGCGCACTGATGTTGCCAGGCGGGTCGGCCTGCTGTACCGAGAGCACTTGCTGGTTGATTTGCGCGGGTGACAGCTCGACGCGGAAGCTGCCGTCGGCGAGCACCTGAGTGGTGCCGAGCACATCGCCGTTGACGTTGCTCACCGTGACTGTCGCGCCCACTTCTCCGCGGCCGGTGATCGCGCTGCCGTCGGTGTTGATAAGCACATCGGTAAGGATGGCAGGTGGTGTGAAGTCAGGCGTTTGCAAGGTGGCAGCCGCCGACACGTTGCCTGCCACGTCGGCCTGGGTCAGGCTGAGCAGCTCGGCGTTGCCCAGTGCGGGGTTGAGGGTGACGGTGAAGTTGCCGCTGGCATCCACCAGGGCGGTGCCGATATCGTCGCCAGCGGCATTGCGAACGGTCACGGTGGCGCCCGCTTCACCACGACCGGTGACGGTCACGCCGTCGCTGGAGATCGACAGCTCGGTGAGCAGCGCGGGGGCGGTAGTGTCCGGCGCGGTGATGGTGCTGGGGTTCGACTGGTTGCCGGCGGCATCGGTCAGCACCACCTGCACCTGTTGGCCATTGGCCTGCGGTGGATTGAGACTGACCTGGAAGCTGCCATCGCCCATCACTACCGCTGTGCCCAGTACGGAACCGTTGGCGGCCAGTACCTTGACGTTGCTGCCGGCTTCGCCGGTGCCGTTGAGCAGGCTGCCGCCGCTGGCGAAGGCGAGGTTGCTTGCAGCATCAGGGGCCACGCGGTCGGGTGCCGTCAGGCTGACACTATTGGATTCGTTGCCTGCCACGTCGGTCTGGAGTGCACTCAGTTGTTCGCCGTTGATCTGCGCGCTGGCCAGGCCAATGTTGAAGTTGCCGTTGGCATCCACCACGCCTGTGCCCAGCTCGGCACCGCCTTGACCGATCACGGTCACGGTGGCACCCGGCTCGCCACGGCCAGTCAGGGTCAGGCCATCGTTGCTCAGCACCAGGTTGGTGAGCGGTTGTGGCGCGGTGGTGTCCGGCGCCTGCAAGGTGGCCGGCAGCGAGGCCGTGCCATCGGTGGCCACGGCGCTGACATGCAGCACTTCACCGTTGGCCTGGGCGCTGCCGAGGTTGACGGTGAAGTTGCCGTCGTTGCCGACCGGCGCGGTGCCCAGCAGCGCACCGTTGGGGCCGTAGACGTTCACGGTGCTGCCCGGCGCGGCGGTGCCGGTGACCACCAGGCCATCGGCCGACAGCAGCAGGTTGTCCGGCGCATCGGGGGCCAGGTTGCCCGGCGCGGTCACGTTCTGTGCTGGCGAAACGTTCTGCGCGGCATCGGCCTGGGTCACGCTGAGGCTCTCACCGACCACGGCCGCAGGGCTGAGGGTGACCGTGAAGTTGCCGTCGGCGCCAACTAGGGCAGTGCCGAGTGAAGCGCCGCCCGGGGCGCGTACCGTGACCGTGGCACCCGCTTCACCCGTACCGGTCAAGGTAGAGCCATCGGCGGCGACCGCCAGGTTGGCGACTGCCGCGGGCGGCGTGGTATCGGCGGCGGTGTACGGTGCGACCGCCGACACATTGCCGGCCGCATCGGTAGCGGTCACCTGCAACGCCTGGCCGTTGGTCTGCGCACTGTTGAGGGTGACCTGGAAAGTGCCATTGCCGCTGGCCACAGCGCTGCCCAGCACATTGCCCGCAGCATCGCGCACGGTGACCGTGCTGCCGGCTTCGGCACTGCCGCTCAGTTGCAGGCCGCTACCGGCCAGTGCCAATGCGGTCGGTGCTGCTGGCGGCGTGAGGTCGGGTGCCGTGACGGCAACGGCGGCCGACGTGTTGTTGCCCGCGTCGGTCTGGGTCACGCTCAGCTGCTGGGCGTTGAGCTGCGCGCTGGTGAGGGTCAGGGTGAAGCTGCCGTTGGCGGCCACCTGGCCAGTGCCGATGATGGTGCCATCGGGGCCGCGCACGGTCACGCTGGCGCCGGCCTCGCCGAGGCCGGTAAGGGTCAGCCCGTTGTTGTTGAGCACTACGTTGGTCAGGGCGGCCGGAGCGCTCAGGTCAGGGGTGGGCAGGGTGACGGCAGGCGAAGTATTGCCCGCTGCATCCAGCTGGGTTACGCCGATGGCCTGGCCGGTCGCCTGCGGAGTATCGAAGGTCACGCTGAAGCGACCATCGGCACCAACGGTGGCGGTGCCTACGACGGTACCGGCGGCGTTGCGCACCTGCACGGTGGCACCCACTTCGCCGCTGCCAGACAGCTGCTTGCCATCGGCGCTGAGCACCGCGTTGCCGACCGCTGCCGGTGGCGTGCGGTCTGGCGTGGCCAGGCTGGCTGGGCCGGACACATTGCCAGCGGCGTCGCTGAGGGTGACCTGCAGCGGACTACCGGTGGTCTGCGCAGTGGGCAAGGTGATCTGGAATTGGCCATTCTGGTTGACTGTGCCTGTAGCCAGGATCGTGCCCGCTGCATCGCGCACGGTCACGTTCGCGCCAGCTTCGCCCTGGCCGCTGACCACGGTGGCCGCGCTGTTCAGGCTCAGGCCGGTGGCTGCGCCTGGCGCTTGCAGGTCGAATGCCTGCTGGGTCGCAGCGAGCGAGGTGTTGCCGGCGGCGTCAACCTGGGTGATGGTCAGGTTCTGGCCGTTGGCTTGCGGCGGGACCAGGCTGACGCTGAACAGCCCATTGCTGCCCACGGCCGCGGTACCCAACTCGGTGCCTTGGGCATCCACTACGCGCACGGTGGCACCGACTTCACCGCGGCCAGTGAGGGTGCTGCCGCTGCGGTCGATGGCGAGCTGGTTGGGGGCGTCGGGTGCGGTGGTGTCTTCTGCCACCACCGTGGCCGGGATCGACGGCTTGCCGCCCACCGAAAGACGGGCGCTGACTTGCAGCGTTTGGGCATTGAGCTGGGCAGTGCTGAAGAACACCCGGAAAATGCCGTCGCTGCCGACTGTAGCGGTGCCCAGCGTGGCACCGGCGGAAGTGACGGTGATCAGCGAGCCTATCGTGCCTTCCCCGGTCAGCAGGAAGCCGTCGGCGCTGATCGTCAGGGCGGTCGGCGTGGCCACTTCAGTGCCATCCGGGCCGGACACGCTGACTGACGTCTCGTTACCGCCGCCGTCGCGCACCACCACTTGAGCGGTATCGCCATTGCCCAGAGGCGGAGCGATGTCGATCACGAAGGTGCCGTCCGGGCCTGCCGTGCCGGTACCCAACTCGGTTGTGCCATCACGAATGATGACCGTGGTGCCAGGTTCGGCGGTGCCAGCGATAGTGCCGCCATCTGGGCTGACCGTGAGGTCGGCCGCGGGCGCGGGTGGAGTGGAGTCAGGCGCGGTGGCGGTTGACGCTGCGGTGGAGTTGCCAGCGTCATCCGCGACCACCACGGTTACGGTTTCGCCATTGGTCAGCGCAGGTGCCAACGGTACGCTGAACGTTCCGTCGCCGTTCACTGGCACGCTGATCAGCGTGCCGTCCGGCGTGGTCACCGTCACCGAGCTTGCCCCCGGTGCGTTGCCAGTGACCGCGCTGCCATCGGCGCTGACGGCCAGGTCGGTGGGCAATGCCGGTGGCGTGAGGTCCGGTGCCGTCGCTTGGCCAGCGGTCGATGGATTGCCAGCGGCGTCGGTCAGGGTGATGGCGAGCACCTGGCCGTCCAGTTGCGCAGGTACCAGCGGCACACTGAAGACGCCGCCCACCGGGACCACGACCGTGCCCAGCAAGTCGCCGTTGGCGTTGCGCACTTCAACGGTCGAGCCGACTTCGCCGCTGCCTTGCAGCGTGGTGCCATCGGCACTCACCAGCAGGCCAGTCGGCGTGGCGGGGCCGGTGCTGTCGCCGGCGGTGTATGGGGTCGAGGCTGAGGCATGACCGGCGCCGTCGATCAGCACCACCGACACTACCTCGCCGTTGGTCTGCGTGGGGCTCAGGGTCACGCTGAAGGAGCCGTCGCCTTGCACCACGGCATCACCCAGCAGTTGCCCGTTTGCATCCCGTACTTCGACGGTGGCGCCGGGTTCGCCCTGGCCGCTGAGGGTGCTGCCGTCCGCGCTCAGGCCCAAGCCCTGAGCAGGTGCGGGTGCTTCGAGGTCATTAGCGGTGACGGTGCCGGCCCCGGAGGTATTGCCAGTGGCATCGGCCTGGGTGACCGATAGCGTCTGGCCGTTGAGCTGCGGTGGATCGAGGGTGACGCTGAAGCTGCCATCGGCTTGTACCACGGCTGTCCCGAGGACTGCGCCCGCAGTGCCGGTGACGCGTACTTGTGCGCCCGGTTCACCGGTTCCGGACACCACCGTGCCATCGGCGGACAGGGCCAAGCCGCCTGGTGTGCCGGGTGCCTGGCTGTCCGGCGCTGGCAGGTCGACTGCTGCCGACACGTTGCCGGTGGGGTCGCGTTGCTCCACGGTCAATGCCTGGCCATTGGTCTGCGCAGGGCTCAGGGTGACCTCGAAACTGCCGTTACCGGCTACCACAGCGGTGCCCAGTAGGCTGCCATCGGGGCCGCGCACGGTGACGGTGGCGCCCACCTCGCCGGTTCCGGTGACGGTGGTGCCCGTGGCATCAATGGTGAGCGCGCCGACCACCTGAGGCGGTGTGCTGTCGGGGGCGGTGAAGTCGACGGGGCCAGCGCTGTTGCCGAGGCTGTCGGTGGCCTCGACGGTCAGGCTTTCGCCATTGCGCTGCGGTTGGTTGAGGGTGACGTCGAAGCGGCCGTCGGCGCTGACCGTCGTGGTGCCCAGCACGCTGCCGTCGGCGGCGCGCACGGTGACTGTCGAGCCGGACTGGCCGCTGCCGGTCAGATGGAGGCCAGCGCTGTCGATGGCCAACCCGGACGGTTGCAGCGGGCCATCCAGGTCGGGCGCGGTGAGGGTGGCAGTGGAGCTGTTGCCAGCGGTGTCACGCAGCACCACGTCGATTTCCTGGCCATCGGTCTGGGCCGGGGTCAGCGTAACGGTTAATACGCCATTCTGCCCAACGACCGCAGTGCCCAGCACGGTGCCTTGGGCGTTGCTGACCTGCACGCTGGTGCCGGGCTCGCCGCGGCCGGTTAGGGTCACGCCGTCGGCACTCAGCACCAGGTCGGTGGCCTCGTTCGGTGGCGTGATATCCGGAGCGCCGACTTGAGTCGGCAACGAGCTGTTGCCTTCGGCGTCGATGGCCAGCACGTCGAGCAGTTCGCCGTTGGCCTGAGGTGGGGTAAGGCCGATGCTGAAGGTGCCATCGTTGCCGACCTGCACACTGCCCAACAGCGTACCGTTGGCATCGCGCACCTCGACCAAGCTGTCCACTGGGGCGGTACCGCTGACGGATGAGCCGTCGGCAGCCACCACCAGCCCGGCAGGGCTTTCCGGCACGGGTGTTTGCGGCACGATGATGTTGAGGCCGACCGAGGGGTTGCCCGCAGCATCGGTCTGTACCAGCACGATGGAGTCGCCGGGATTGACCGACTCATCCAGGTCAACCAGGAAGGTACCGTTGGCGGCCACCGTGCCGGTGCCGATGACGGTGCCGTTGGTATCGCGTACTTCAACCGTGGCGCCTGCTTCACCCCGGCCGGAAATCACCAGGCCGCCAGCCCCCACCACAACGTTGGCGATGACGCCTGGGGCGGTGATGTCCGGGGCGTCAAAGTTCAGTGGTGCAGAGCTGTTGCCGACGGCATCGATGACCTGGATCGCCAGCGCTTCGCCATTGGCCTGCGCCGGATCGAGGGTGAGGCTGAAGCTGCCGTCCTGCCCGACGATGCCGCTGCCAATCAGGGTGCCGTCGGCGTCGCGCACCTCCACGCGGGCGCCAGGCTCGCCGTTACCGGCCAGGGTTAGGCCATCGGTCAGGCTAAGCCCGGTCGGTTGCCCAGGGGCGACCAGGTCCGGGGAGTCCAGCGGACTTGGGGTGGACACATTGCCCGCGGCATCGGTCAGGGTCACCTGCAGTGACGAGCCATCGATTACTGCAGCGTTCAGTTGCAGGGTGAAGCTGCCATCCGGCTGCACAGTGCCGGTACCGACGACTTGCGCCTGATCGTTCAACACGTTGACGGTTGCGCCAGCTTCGCCTCTGCCCGAAACGGTGCGGCCGTCGGCGCTGATGATCAGATCGCTGGCCGGGGCAGGCGGTGTGGTGTCGCCGCCACCATCGATGTCCGGCGCGGTGACGTTGCCGGCTATGGAGGCATTGCCGGCGGTATCGGTGGCAGTGACTTGCAGTTGTTCGCCATCGACTTGAGCGGGCGCGATATTGATGCTGAAGGCGCCGCTGGCTCCAACCAAGCCACTGCCCAGCAGTGTTGTGCCGTCGGCGGCGAGTACGCGCACGGTGCTGCCCGGCTCGGCACGCCCGCTGACCACGCTGCCATCGGCGCTGACCGTGAGGTCGGCCGGGGCCGTGGGTGCGGTGATATCCGGTGCGCTGACTTGCGCGGGCAATGACGATGCACCGTTGCCGTCAATTGCCACCACATCGAGCAGTTCGCCATTGGCTTGCGCGGGGTTGAGCACAAGGGTGAAGGTGCCTTCGGCACCGACCACCACACTGCCGACGAGCATGCCGTTGGCGTCGTGCACTTCGACACGGCTGCCGACAGGGGCACTGCCAGCGATGCTGGTGCCGTCGGCAGCGATGACCAGATCGCTCGGAGAGTCGGGCGCTGGGGTCAACGGTACTTCGAATTGCAGCGATACAGAGGCGTTGCCGCTAGGGTCGGTCTGCAGCAGGTCCAGTTGAGCGCCAGGTTGCGCGGCCGGGTTGAGGCCGATCAGGAAGGTGCCGTTGGCGGTGACCACGCCGCTGCCGATCAGCGTGCCGTTGACATCGCGTACTTCGACGGTGGCACCGGCTTCGCCGCGGCCGCTGAGCGCCGAGCCGCCTGCACCGATTACGACATCACTGACAGCGTCTGGTGGGGTGATATCGGGCGCGTCGAATTCGAGAGGGGCGGAGCTGTTGCCTGCGGTATCGATGACCTGGATCGCCAGGGTTTCGCCATTGGCCTGCAGCGGATCGAGGGTCAGGCTGAAGCTGCCGTCCTGCCCGACAATGCCGCTGCCAATCACAGCGCCGTTGGCATCGCGCACTTGAACCGTGGCACCGGGCTCGCCGTTCCCACTCAGGGTGACGCCGTCGGCCAGGGCCAGGTCGGTCGGTTGGGCAGGGGGCTGCAGGTCGGTCGAGATCACCGAGCCTGGCTGCGACACGTTGCCGGCCGCGTCGGTAAGCACTACTTGCAGGGTGCTGCCATCATTGACCGCAGGGTTGAGGGTGAGCTCGAACGTTCCGTCTTGGCCGACCGAGCCGCTGACCAGCAGATTGCCGTCGGCATCGCGTACTTGCACGGTGGTTCCCGTTTCGCCACGGCCGCTGATTTGCTGGCCGGCCAGGCCGATTACCAGGTCTGTCGGGGCATCGGGTGGCGTGGTGTCGCCGCCATCGATATCCGGCGCGGTGACGTTGCCGGCCGTGGAAGCATTGCCGGCGGTATCAGTGGCGGTGACTTGCAGTTGTTCGCCATCGACCTGAGCGGGCGCGATATTGATGCTGAAGGCGCCGTTGGCTCCAACCAAGCCACTGCCTAGCAGTGTGGTGCCGTCGGCGGCGAATACGCGCACGGTGCTGCCCGGTTCGGCACGCCCGCTGACCATGCTGCCATCGGCACTCACCGTGAGGTCGGCCGGGGCCGTGGGTGCGGTGATATCCGGTGCGCTGACTTGCGCGGGCAGTGACGACGCGCCGCTGCCGTCAATCGCCACCACGTCGAGCAGCTCGCCATTGGCCTGGGGCGGGGCGAGCGGGATGTTGAAGGTGCCGTCCTGGCCGGCTACCACGGTACCGATCAAGGTACCGTTGGCGTCACGCACTTCGACACGGCTGCCAACAGGCGCGCTGCCAGTGATACTGGTGCCGTCGGCAGCGATGACCAGGTCGCTCGGGGTGTCTGGAGCCGGGTTCAGCGGTACTTCAAACTGCAGCGATGCAGAGGCGTTGCCGCTAGGGTCGGTCTGCATCAGGTCCAGTTGCGCGCCAGGTTGCGCGGCTGGGTTGAGGCCGATCAGGAAGGTGCCGTTGGCGGTGACCACGCCGCTGCCGATCAGCGTGCCGTTGGCATCGCGCACTTCGACGGTAGCACCGGCTTCGCCACGGCCACTGAGCACTAAGCCGCCCGCGCCGACTACGACATCACTGACCGCGCCGGGTGGGGTGAAGTCAGGTGCGCTGAATTCAAGAGAGGCAGAGCTGTTGCCGGCGGCATCGACAACCTGGATCGCCAGCGCTTCGCCATTGGCCTGCACCGGGTCGAGGGTGAGGCTGAAGTTGCCGTCCTGCCCGACGATGCCGCTGCCGATCAGGGTGCCATTGTCGTCACGTACCTCTACCCGAGTGCCCGGCTCGGCACTGCCGGTTAGCGTGATGCCCTCGCTCAGGGTAAGCCCGGTCGGTTGCCCAGGGGCGACCAGGTCCGGGGAGTCCAGCGGACTTGGGGTGGACACATTGCCCGCGGCATCGGTCAGGGTCACCTGCAGTGACGAGCCATCGATTACTGCAGCGTTCAGTTGCAGGGTGAAGCTGCCATCCGGCTGCACAGTGCCGGTACCGACGACTTGCGCCTGATCGTTCAGCACGTTGACCGTTGCACCCGCTTCGCCACGGCCGGAAACGGTGCGCCCGTCGGCGCTGATGACCAGGTTGCTGGCGGGGGCGGGTGGGGTGACATCACCACCGCCAACATCGATATCCGGCGCAGCGACGCTGCCGGGCGCAGAGGTATTGCCTGCGGCATCGGTCGCGGTGACTTGCAGCTGCTCACCCGCGATCTGGGGTGGGTCGAGCGTAACGCTGAACTCACCCGTCGAACCGACGACGGCGGTACCCAGTACGGTAGTGCCATCGGCCGCGATAATGCGCACGGTGCTGCCCGGTTCGGCGCGGCCGGTCAGTGATCTGCCATCGGCGCTGACCGCAAGCGCGGTCGGCGCATCGGGCGCCGTGGTGTCGGGCGGGGTGACGGTTCCATCATCCGGAGCATTGATGCTGGCTGGCGTCGAAGTATTCCCCGTCGCGTCCTGGGCCGTGACCTGCAGCGCCTGGCCATCGGTTTGCGGTGTCTGCAGGGTGACGCTGAACAAGCCGTCTGCCCCTGCTACGGCGGTACCCAGCACGGTGCCGTCGGCGCCTAGCACTTGCACGGTGGCGCCAGGTTCGGCGCGGCCGGTGAGGGTGTTGCCTTGTTCGTCGATCGCCAGCTCGCTCGGCGTTGCCGGTGCGGTAGTGTCTGGCGCGGTTATCACACCGGCTTGCGAAGTATTGCCAGCAGCATCGGTGAGGGTCACTTCAAGATTCTGCCCGTTGGCCTGTGGCGTGCTCAACGGAATGTCGAAGGTGCCGTCGGTACCGACAGTGCCTGTTGCTATCACGTTGCCTGCGGCATCACGTATGTTCACTGTGGAACCCACTTCGCCGCGCCCGCTCAGGCGCAGACCGTCCGGTGACAACAGCAGGTCGGTGGGCGTTGTAGGCGGTGTGCTTTCGCCGGGTTCGGAGCCGCCGCTGCTGCCACCGCCGCCACCGTTGTCGGCAGCGGCGGCCGCACCACCAACGCCGAGCAGG
This sequence comes from Pseudomonas sp. NPDC090752, assembly GCF_055584805.1. Lineage (NCBI taxonomy): Bacteria > Pseudomonadati > Pseudomonadota > Gammaproteobacteria > Pseudomonadales > Pseudomonadaceae > Pseudomonas > Pseudomonas sp. NPDC090752. The sequence continues at coordinate 107,597 of NZ_JBVJLI010000003.1, forward strand.
CTGAGCCCGGCTATCGCCCAGGTCGGGGTGGCGCTGCCAGCGACGCCGATGCCGGCGACCAGTTCATCGAGTGAGGCGACTTCTTCGAAGGTGAAGCCAGTGAAGGCTGCCGCATCGTAGTTGGCATGCCACAAGGTGCCGTCTTCGCCGACGAAAACCATGTCACTGCCCACGCCTGCCTGGTCGACGGCAAAGAAATTACCGACGGTGACCTTTTCGCCCGACTTCAGCGTGACGATGAGGTCTTGACCGCGCCGGGTGACGGTTGCCACCTGGTCGGGGGCCACCGGCATCTGTACGACACCTGGGCTGTTGAGCGTGATATTGCCGAAGGCGCTCTGGGTGGCGACTGCGGTTTGCTTGTCGGCGACGACGATGTTGTCCATGCATGCTCCCTGCGGGTGTGCGGTACACCGGATCGGCGTTTGCGATCCGTGGCTGGCGCAACGGCGTAACCTGCTGCGCGCAGCTGGGCCGCCTAACGGCCCTGTTACCGGTGGTAAGGGAGATATAGCAGTCCAACGGGAAGCAACCAGAGGCTTTCTGGGTTAATCCTTTGGTAGGGAAGGCTCTAGCGCAGGCCTAAGCGGCGCGCCAGGCGACTGAGATTGGCGCGGTCCAGGCCCAGTTCTCGTGCGGCGGCGGCCCAGTTGTCCTGGTGGCGCTGCAGGCAGGCATCGATCACCTGCCGCTGGTAGCCGTCGACGGCTTCGCGCAAGCCACCTTCGGGCAATGATGGTTCTTCCAGGGGGGCTGGGGCGGGCGCCTGTGCAACTAGCGCCACGGCGCGCAGGTCCAGATCATTGGCTTCCAGCGTGAGGATGCGTGGGCGGTCCGGGTGCTGGCCCATGGCTTTGAGGGCCGAGCGGCCGATCAGGTGCTCCAGTTCGCGCACGTTGCCTGGCCAGTCGTAGGCCAGCAGCGCCGCCTGCGCTTGGCTGCTCAGGCGCAGGCTGTTCAGGCCAAGTCGCGATCGGTTCTGTTCGAGGAAATAACCGGCCAATAGCAGCACATCACGGCCCCGGTCGCGCAGGGGCGGCACTTGCAACGGGTACACGCTGAGGCGGTGGTAGAAGTCGGCGCGGTAGTTGCCGTTGCGCACTTCCGCGGCCAGGTCGCGGTTGGTGGCCGCGATCAGGCGCACGTCGACCTGGTGCTCGCGGTCCGAGCCCAGGCGTTGCAATTGGCCGCTCTGAAGCACCCGCAGCAGCTTGGCTTGTATGGTCAGTGGTAGCTCACCGACTTCATCGAGAAACAGCGTGCCGCCGTTGGCCAGCTCGAACTTCCCGCGCCGTTCACCGTGGGCGCCGGTGAAGGCCCCGCGCACGTGGCCGAACAGCTCGCTTTCGACCAGGGTGTCGGGTAGCGCGGCGCAATTGAGGCTGATCAGCGGCTTGGCGACGCGGTTGCTGGCCTGGTGCAGGGCTTGGGCAACCAGCTCTTTGCCAACGCCGGTTTCGCCGGTGATCAATACCGTGAGATCACTGCTGCCCACTAGGCGGATTTCTTCCATCAGACGCTTGTGGACGGGGCTCTGGCCGATCAGCTCCTTGTTCTGGCCGCTGGCCTGGCGATAAACCTCGGCGCGTTGGTGCTCATCCTCGGCGCGCAGGGCTAGGTGTTCAATACGCTCGGCCACAGTCACGGTGGCGGCGGCCAGGCTGGCGAAGGCTTGCAGGGCATCCAACTCCAAACTTTGGAACTGGCCTGGAGTCAGTGAGTCCAGGGTTACCAGGCCCCACGGCCGTTCATCGACCATCAGCGGACAGCCCATGCAGTCGTGCACTTCAAGATCGACGTCGTGGGCGTTGACCAGACCGTCGTAAGGGTCGGGCAATTTGGAGTCGCTGGGAAAGCGTGTGGGCTCGGCGCGGCTGAGCAGGATCTGGAAGCGCGGGTGCTCGCTGACCTTGAAGCGCCGGCCCAGCGTGTCTGGCGACAACCCGTCGACTGCCAGCGGCACCAGCCATTCGCCGTCCAGGCGCAACAGCGCGGCGGCATCGCAAGGCAGCAACTCGCGCATGGCCTGCAACAGACGGCGATAGCGTTCCTGGTCGGGCAGTTCGCGGGACAGGTCGCTGACCAGGGGCAGCAGGGCAGTGAGCAGCGGTTTGGCGATCATGGAAGATCCAGGTGGTGTAAATGGACCTAAGGTCGGCGCTTGTTCGGCAGACGTCAAGGCCGCATTAACGAAGCGGGGAGACAGGGCGCAAGGGCAGTTGGACCTAGTAAAAATGCCAGGTTACGGGGCTATCAACCTTGGATATTGTTTCTGCGTGCCCTGGGGCTCGAGGAATTTTGCTTCGCTTCAGGCCTTGAGGCCGCACGCAGGTGCCGTGTGGTTGACTATCCCTTCATCGAAGACAATTACCCATGAGCGCAGAACTGTTGGTCCTTGACACGCTGAAAAAATTCTATCGCAGAAACCCGATTCCGAGTGCCAGCAGCTTGTTTCCGCTGTACCTCCCAGACATGGATGCTGAAGGACGTAATAGCGAAGGACTTGGCTGGAACGAGCTTGCTGACTCCAATCGCCCCGTGCCTCTGATCGCGAAGCTACCAGAGGTGGTTCGCGATCAGGACATAGTCAGACTGTTCTGGACGCCCACCCGACCAGAATCCCAGCCGCCATTGACTGATCCGGTAGAAGCTGCAGTGCAGCGTTTCGTGCTCAGTCAGGCGGATATTGACAGAGGGTGGCTCAGCTTTGCGGTACTGAGGGAGGCGTTGAACCTGCCTGCGGATATTACTGAGCGACATCCCTATGTCGGCTTCTTTTACTATTCGCTCCAAGATGCAAACAATCTTGACATCCGCTATTCGGACTATCGCGAGGTACTGATCGACCTGAATGTTCCCGGTGGGCTTGATCCGGATACGAGCACGCCGATCAATAAAAACGTAAAGGCCCCTGTGATCAGCCCCAACGTGATCGACTCGTCCTCGACCCCGGTGTCGATGACGTTAGAGCCTTGGTTCAACCAGCAGGTAGGTGACCAGGTCACGGGGATGTGGAACGGTGTGCGGTTTGTTGATCCGCGCCGCCTCGAGCAAGCCGACCTCGGCAGACCCTTCGTGATGCGCGTGCCCCCCGAGGTGATCGTACAAGGGGGCGACGGCGAAGGGCTTCAAGTTCAATATGAAATTCGTGACCGGGTACAAAACTATTCACGCCCTTCGCTTCCCGCCAGCGTGACGGTCGAGATCGATCCGACAGCCCTTGAGGCACCTGAGGTCATAGAAGCAGACGAAGTGACTTTTGTATTAGACCTGACCTCGCTCAACGGCAGTGATGTGACGGTCGAGATCCCGTCTACCGGGGGAGTCCGGGGTCAGAATATCACCCTGGAATTCATCGCACTGACTTCTGAAGGCCATGAGGTTTCTTACAAATCGCCACCCACGCTATACCCCGCAAGACGTACCCTGATCATGGAGGTGCCAAATGCTTATGCCGCTATCGGCGTCGATAGTACTGCTCGTGTCTTCTACACAGCGACTCCGGCGGGGGGCGGTGCGGCCAGACTTTCACGCACACGGCGCATCAGTATCGTCGGAGAGCTGGTCGCATTGCTTCCCCCTGTACTTGTCGAAGCGCTTGGCACCGACACCGTCGACCTTGCTGATGTGACTGGAGGCCACTTCAATGTTCGCATCCCGGTTTACCCTGCGAAGATGCAAGGGGATGTCATCACCGTGACCTTGACGGGGCGGCCGCTCGAAGGCTCGCCATTGGTACTCCTGGTCCAGGGCACGGTCCCCCCGAACGGCGAGCAGGTCGAGTTGGATATACCTATTACCCTTCAATATCTGCGGTTGATGCTGGAAGGCACACTTTCCCTCAGTTACACGGTGTTTAACCCGACGTTCAATATCCCCCGCAGATCGATTGAAGATCCCACCTACTTCGTAGTGGATCGCAATGTGCCAGCATTCCCACCACTGACCTGCGAGCAGGTACAGGGTACGGGAGCCGAGGCATTCCTGCCGACCGATACACCGTTTGCGAGATTTGTCGTACCTACCGATGCAAGTCTCAGCGATGGACAAGAGGTCACGTTCAGGCTGGGAGTAGCGAACAGCGATACGCCACGGGCCTACACTCAGAGTGTTATTTTCCATGGCTTCCCGTTCAAGTTCACGATGCTCAATGAGGACATCCTGCCTTTCGATAACCTCAATGTGGAGGCGACGTATTCGGTCCCGAGATAAAATGAAGGTGATTGGAAGTGTTTAGTCATTATGACTCTAGTCGGGTCTTAATGACCTAAACTGTGTTTAGTCATTTTGACTAGCTTAAACCCAAGCAGCTGTTTTGCCTGGGTTTTTTGTTTGGCATGGATATTGATGCTCAACCAGTAACTATTCAAAGCATCACGCTCAGGAGTCGTTGCAATGCTCAATGCCGAACAACGTGCAATCATCAAGGCCACCGTCCCGCTTTTGGAAACCGGCGGCGAAACCCTGACCACCCATTTCTACAAGCTGATGCTCAGCGAGTACCCAGAAGTACGGCCGCTGTTCAACCAGACCCACCAGGCCAGCGGCGACCAGCCGCGTGCCCTGGCCAACGGTGTACTGATGTATGCCCGGCACATCGACCAGTTGGAGCAGCTCGGTGGCTTGGTTGGCCAGATCATCAACAAGCATGTCGCCCTGCAGATCCTGCCGGAGCATTACCCGATCGTTGGCAGTTGCCTGTTGCGAGCCATCGAAGAGGTGCTAGGCAAGGAAATCGCTACCCCTGAAGTGATTGCAGCCTGGGGCGCGGCCTACGGGCAGCTGGCCGATATCCTCATCGGCGCCGAGGAAGGTCTGTATAAACAGAAGGAAGAGGCTGCTGGTGGCTGGCGCGGTAGCCGCGAATTCCGCTTGGTGCGTCGCGAAAGCGAGAGCAGCGAGATCGTTTCCTTCTACTTTGCACCGGTCGACGGCAAACCAGTGCTCAAGGCCGAACCCGGCCAGTACATAGGCCTGCAACTGTTCATCGACGGTGCCGAGCACCGCCGCAACTATTCACTGTCTGCCCTGTGCGATGGCAAAGAATACCGCATCAGCGTCAAGCGCGAGGAGGGCGGCAAGGTTTCCAGCTACCTGCATGACGCGTGCGTGGTTGGCGAAACGCTGCAACTGTTCCCGCCTTCTGGCGACTTCACCCTGGCTGCCAGCGACAAGCCGCTGGTGCTGATCAGTGGTGGTGTCGGCATCACTCCGACGCTGGCCATGCTTGAGGCTGCTCTTGAAACCCAGCGCCCGGTGCACTTTATCCACTGTGCACGCAATGGCGCGGTGCATGCGTTCCGCGATTGGGTGGATGAGTTGGCGGAGCGTCATCCGCAGCTCAAGCGCTTCTACTGCTATGCCGAGGAGGAGGGTTCGCACGGTGCCGATGCGGTGGGGCTGTTGAGCCAGGATCTGCTGGGTGAGTGGATGCCGGGTGAGCGTGATGTGGATGCGTACTTCCTGGGGCCCAAGGGCTTCATGGGGGTGATCAAGCGCCATCTGAAAGGGTTGGGCGTCCCGGAGCAGCAGTGCCGGTATGAGTTCTTCGGGCCTGCGGCAGCGCTGGAATGACCTGACCAACACGTGGTCTTCCTACTACCTATATAGAAGGAAAGGTGGAAAGGTGCCTCTGCACCTTTCACCTTTAATCCCCCTTTAATCACTGTATCCTTCACTCCCGGGTGTCGAGGGGCTTGCCCCTGCGCGGCACCCGGGCAGCCGTTTTTTTACCGGCCGACGTTGAACCGACGTTATTGCAGCCGGTCTGAAGCCAACTCCGGATAGCCCTGCGCCGTGCTGTCTCGCCGCTTCCTCGACACGCTGACAGCCAAACCTGCGTGTAGACTTGCGCCAGGCAGGCCAATCACGCTGCCCCCTATCCATCGAAGGAATCGGCAATGAACGAACAAACCTCGCGCCTCAATCGGGAACGGCGCTTTCTGGTGCTGCTGGGGGTGATCTGCCTCGCCCTGATCGGCGGGGCGTTGTACATGCAGGTGGTGCTGGGCGAGGCGCCATGCCCGCTATGCATCCTGCAGCGCTATGCCTTGCTGTTTATCACCCTATTCGCTTTCCTCGCCGCTGCGATGCCCGGGCGGCGCAGCCTGACCCTGTTCGAAGGGTTGGTGGTACTCAGCGCTATTGGCGGAATCGTTGCGGCTGGCAACCATGTGTATATACTCGCCAACCCCATGGTCAGCTGCGGCATCGACACCCTGCAGCCGATCGTTGACGACCTGCCCTTGGCCAAGCTCTGGCCGCTGGCGTTTCAGGTCGACGGCTTCTGCAGCACGCCGTACCCGCCGATTCTCGGTTTGTCATTGGCGCAATGGGCACTGGTGGCATTTGTGCTGACCGCCATCCTGGTTCCGCTGGGTATCTACCGCAACCGGCGTCGACCTTAGACATAAGTCCCGAATTCACTGTGGTCTTTTGCACCCACAGAGAGAAGGGAAAAGTCTCCACCCGCTTGACTCAGATCAACCACAACGCCTTGCACGACGCGGCTTTGAGGGCTATCAAGCGGGGTGCGACAAACTGTCGCGAAGTTGATTTATCGCCCCCTATTGTTACGCATTCTGTAAAAGACTGTTGCTCAATAAGTCATAGTCAAGGGTTGGCGACCTCACTACAATCGCCCCCAATTTCCGTTCGGCACTGCTTGCGAGTCGCAGGATTGAAGGAAGCCTCAGCGCTTTCTTTTGCTGACTTCGTCAAGTTTCGCCCAGCGGCGATACCGGGCGGATACCCCTCCGCGTTTTCCCGCACCAAATGGACTTGGTCTGAAGTACAGGCCTGTTGCCTACGAAACCATAAGCACCGCTAACACGCTTGAGCCAAGGTCCTGCAGTCGGGCCCCAGGCAGGAGCGTATTCGGGCGCGAAATGCCTCACTTGGCAGGACGAAGTGTTGGCTACCAAAACACAAATTGCATTGAAGCAAGCTGATCTAGAGGTCGTGAGATGAGTAAAAAGCGTTACCCCAGACTGTTTGGCATATTGCCCTTTTTAGGCATGCTTTTACTCAGTGGGTGCAACTGGACCCTGCTCGACCCGAAAGGTCAGGTCGGCATTGAGCAAAAGAACCTCATCCTCATCGCTACCGGCCTGATGCTGCTGGTGGTGATCCCGGTCATCATCATGACCGTGGCGTTCGCCTGGAAGTACCGTGCTTCCAACAAGGCTGCCACCTACACCCCCGACTGGTCGCACTCGACCAAGATCGAGGCCGCGGTGTGGATCATCCCGATCCTGATCATCATCGCCCTGGGTTACGTCACCTACAAATCGACCCACAAGCTGGACCCATATCGTCCGCTGGATTCCGACGTCAAGCCGATCCAGATCGACGTGGTCGCGCTGGACTGGAAGTGGCTGTTCATCTACCCGGAGCAAGGCATCGCGACGGTCAACCAGATCAACTTCCCGGCTAACACCCCGGTCAACTTCCGCGTCACCTCCGACGCCGTGATGAACTCGTTCTTCATCCCGGGCCTGGGCGGCCAGATCTACGCCATGGCGGGCATGACCACCAAGCTGCACCTGATCGCCAACGAAAATGGCCAGTTTGACGGTATCAGCGCCAACTACAGCGGTGCTGGCTTCACCGGCATGAAATTCAAGGCCAATGCGACCTCTCAGGAAGACTTCGACAAGTGGGTCGCCGAGGTCAAGCAGTCGCCATTGAAACTGGGCAAGGCCGAGTACGAAGCACTGGCCAAGCCTAGCGAATACAACCCAGTCGCGCTGTACAGCGAGGCGCCAGCGGAGCTGTTCCAGACCATCGTCGACAAGTACGAAGGCATGAACCGCGGCAAGCCGGTCCACGAAGAAGCAGGCAGCAAAGATCTGGCCACCACCACGGGTGTGGAATCGAGTACGCAACCAGCTGCCGGTGCAGAGGAGTAAGAGATGTTCGGTAAATTAAGCCTGGAGGCGATACCCTATCACGAGCCGATAGTCATGGTGACGCTTGCCATGATCGCGCTCGGTGGTATCGCTGTCGTCGGTCTTATCACCTATTTCCGCAAGTGGACCTACTTGTGGACCGAGTGGCTGACTACGGTCGACCACAAAAAGATCGGCGTGATGTACATCATCGTCGCGATGATCATGCTGCTGCGCGGCTTCGCCGACGCCATCATGATGCGTACCCAGCTGGCTGCCGCTACCGGTGGCTCCGAAGGCTACCTGCCGCCTGAACACTATGACCAGATCTTCACCGCTCACGGTGTGATCATGATCATCTTCATGGCGATGCCGTTCTTCACCGGCCTGATGAACCTGGCGGTTCCTCTGCAGATCGGTGCACGTGACGTTGCCTTCCCGTTCCTGAACTCCCTGAGCTTCTACCTGCTGCTGGCAGGCGTGCTGCTGGTCAACATCTCCCTGGGCGTCGGCGAATTCGCCAAGACCGGTTGGGTTGCCTATCCGCCGCTGGCGGGCATTCAGTACAGTCCTGGGGTGGGCGTTGACTACTACATCTGGGCGCTACAGCTATCCGGATTGGGTACGACGCTGACCGGTGTGAACTTCCTCGTCACCGTGATGAAGATGCGCGCACCTGGCATGAAACTGATGGACATGCCGATCTTCACCTGGACCTGCACCTGGGCCAACGTGCTGATCGTGGCTTCCTTCCCGATCCTGACCGCTGCACTCGCACTGCTGACTGTTGACCGTTATCTGGACTTCCACATTTTCACCAACGAGCTTGGTGGGAACCCGATGATGTACGTCAACCTGTTCTGGGCGTGGGGTCACCCTGAGGTTTACATCCTGATCCTGCCGGCCTTCGGCGTGTTCTCGGAAGTGACTTCGACCTTCTCCGGCAAGCGTCTGTTTGGCCACCACTCGATGATCTACGCATCGGGCGCCATCGCCATCCTGGGCTTCGCGGTTTGGCTGCACCACTTCTTCACCATGGGTGCCGGCGCCAGCGTCAACACCTTCTTCGGCCTGGCGACGATGCTGATCTCCATTCCGACCGGTGTGAAGTTGTTCAACTGGCTGTTCACCATGTACCAGGGCCGTGTGCGTTTCACCGCGCCAATGCTCTGGACCCTGGGCTTCATGATCACCTTCTCCATCGGTGGCATGACTGGCGTTCTGCTGGCCGTTCCAGGTGCTGACTTCGTTCTGCACAACAGCCTGTTCGTAATCGCTCACTTCCACAACGTGATCATCGGTGGTGCGGTGTTCGGCTACATTGCCGGCTTCGCCTTCTGGTTCCCGAAAGCCTTCGGTTTCACTCTGAACGAGAAGTGGGGCAAAGCTGCCTTCTGGTTCTGGATCTCGGGCTTCTACGTTGCGTTCATGCCGCTGTACGCCCTGGGCTTCATGGGCATGACCCGTCGTCTGAACCACTCCGACAACCCACTGTGGGAACCCTACCTGTACGTGGCCGTCGCCGGCGCCGTGCTGATCCTGTTCGGTATCGCTTGCCAGCTGATCCAGATCTACGTTTCGGTCCGCGACCGCAACCAGAACCTGGACGTGACCGGCGACCCATGGGGCGGCCGTACCATCGAGTGGTCCACTTCGTCGCCACCGCCGTTCTACAACTTCGCTCACATGCCTGAGAAAGTTGGCCTGGACGCCTGGCACGAAGCCAAGGAAGCCGGTGTTGCGTACAAGGTTCCGGCCAAGTACGAAGCGATCCACATGCCGAGCAACACCTCCACGGGTCTGTTCATGGGTCTGTTCCTGACCGTGTTCGGCTTCGCCTTCATCTGGCACATCTGGTGGCTGGTGGGCGCGAGCCTGTTGGCAACCATCGCAGTCTTCGTTCGCCACGCTGCACGTGACGACCAGGGCTACATGGTTCCGGCCGAAGAAGTGGCGCGCATCGAAGGCGAGCGCATGAAAGCGCTGGCCAAAGCAGGTGCTCTGCCTGCCGGCGCACGTGTCGAATCGTTTGAGCGGGTGTAATCAATGTCCAGTCAAGTAATCCACGGTGGCGCGCATGGTCATGACCATGCTCACGATGACCACCACCACGACTCGGGCCAGATGACCGTACTCGGTTTCTGGCTGTACCTGATGACCGACTGCATCCTGTTTGCGTCGCTCTTCGCCACCTACGCGGTGCTGTCCGGCGGTTTCGCCGGCGGCCCGTCGGGTCACGACATCTTCCAGCTCGACTTCGTGCTGGTTGAAACCGCGTTCCTGCTGCTGTCCTCGATCACCTTCGGCTTCGCCATGCTGAAGATGTTCGATGGCAAGAAAGCAGGTGTGCTGGGCTGGTTGGCTATCACCTTCCTGTTCGGTGCCGGCTTCATCGCGATGGAAATCTACGAGTTCCATCACCTGATCGCCGAGGGCTACGGCCCGCAGCGCAGTGGCTTCCTGTCGGCGTTCTTCGCGCTGGTCGGCACCCACGGCCTGCACGTGACCGCCGGCCTGATCTGGATGGCAATCATGATGTACCAGATCAACAAGCACGGCATCACGCCGACCGCCAAGACCCGCATGAGCTGCCTGAGCCTGTTCTGGCACTTCCTGGACGTGGTCTGGATCTGCGTATTCACCGTCGTCTACCTGCTGGGGGTTCTGTAATGGCTAACGCACACGACACTCATCACGAAGGTAATCACGGCAGCGTGAAGTCCTACATGATCGGTTTTGTACTGTCGATCATCCTGACCGCGATCCCGTTCGGCCTGGTGATGTACCCGAGCCTGCCGAAGAACCTGACCGTCCTGGTCGTGGTGGCCATGGCCGTCATCCAGGTGGTGGTGCACCTCGTGTACTTCCTGCACATGGATCGCTCGAAAGAGCAGCGCTCCAACGTGTCGACGTTCCTGTTCACCGTCATGGTGATTGCACTGCTGGTCGGCCTGTCGCTGTGGATCATGTTCAGCATCCACTTCGAAATGATGGCCAAGTGAGGTAAGACTGCATGTCCGTTAAGCACTTTATCCAAATCACCAAACCGGGGATCATTTTCGGTAACGTGCTTTCCGTGGCAGGCGGATTCTTCCTTGCCGCGAAGGGCCATGTGGACTTCGCCCTGTTCCTGGCGGTGGTGGTAGGTACTTCTCTGGTGGTGGCGTCCGGTTGTGTGTTCAACAACTGCATCGACCGTGACATCGACATCAAGATGGAACGTACCAAGAACCGCGTCATGGTCCAGGGCGGCATGTCGCTGACCCTCGCGCTGGTCTACGCCACCCTCCTTGGGGTGGCCGGCTTCAGCTTGCTGTATGTGCAGGCCAATCCGTTGTCGGCGTTCTGCGCACTCATCGGGTTCATCGTCTACGTCGGTTTCTACAGCCTCTGGCTGAAGCGCAAATCGGTGCACGGCACCTTGGTTGGCAGCCTGTCCGGTGCCATGCCTCCGGTGATCGGCTACTGCGCCGTGAGCAACAGCTTCGACCTGGCTGCAGTGACCCTGCTGGTGATGTTCAGCCTGTGGCAGATGCCGCACAGCTTTGCCATCGCGATCTTTCGCTTCAAGGATTACAGCGCCGCCAACATTCCGGTGCTGCCGGTGGCGCGCGGTATCCTCGCGGCGAAGAAGCAGATCGTGCTGTACGTGCTGGCCTTCGTGCTCGCCACCCTGATGCTCACCCTCGGCGGTTACGCCGGCCTCGGCTACATGGCCGTGGCAGCTGCCATGGGCCTGTACTGGCTGTACATGGCCTGGGGTGGCTACAAGGCCGAGGACGACAGCAAGTGGGCGCGCAAGGTGTTCGGTTTCTCCATCCTCACCGTCACTGCCCTGAGCGTGATGATGTCGGTGGACAGCCAGACGGCTGCAGACGTGCTGATGACGTACGCGCGCTGATACAGTTGCGGTAACTCGAAAAACCCGGCCTCGATGCCGGGTTTTTTTATGGGTGTTTGCCAGTGCCGGCCTTTTCGCGGGGCAAGCCCGCTCCCACAGGGATCACCACATCCCTGAAATGAGTGCAGTACTTGTGGGAGCGGGCTTGCCCCGCGAAGACGCCGGCACAAACAATGAAAATCTATAGGATTCAAAAAATAAGCCTGAAAAGTTCTATGTAACCAGGAAATTATCCTTTACACAGATACATTATCGGCACTATCTTCTGATTCAGGCCGCCACAGTGGCCAGCGTCGCTCGGACGGTTCCGGGCGCTTACGTCTTGTAGAGGAAACCATGGCCGACCAAGGTTCGCCGCGCCGCTTCGCGCGCATTGATCGTCTCCCCCCTTATGTGTTCAACATCACCGCCGAACTCAAGATGGCTGCCCGCCGCCGTGGCGAGGACATCATCGACCTGAGCATGGGCAACCCCGACGGTGCCACACCGCCGCACATCGTCGAGAAGCTGGTGCAGGTCGCCCAGCGTGAAGACACCCATGGCTACTCCACCTCGCGTGGCATCCCGCGCCTGCGCCGGGCCATTTCCAACTGGTACAAGCAACGCTACGAGGTCGACATCGACCCGGAAAGCGAAGCCATCGTCACCATCGGTTCCAAAGAGGGCCTGGCGCACTTGATGCTCGCTACCCTCGACCAGGGCGACACCGTGCTGGTGCCTAACCCGAGCTACCCGATCCATATCTACGGCGCGGTCATCGCTGGTGCCCAGGTGCGGTCGGTGCCGCTGGTACCCGGCGTGGACTTCTTCAACGAGCTCGAACGGGCGATCCGCGAATCGATCCCCAAGCCGAAGATGATGATCCTCGGCTTCCCGTCCAACCCCACCGCCCAGTGCGTGGAACTGGACTTCTTCGAGCGTGTGGTGGCCCTGGCCAAGCAATACGACGTGCTGGTGGTGCACGACCTGGCCTACGCCGATATCGTCTATGACGGCTGGAAAGCCCCGTCGATCATGCAGGTGCCGGGTGCCAAGGACATCGCCGTGGAATTCTTCACCCTGTCCAAGAGCTACAACATGGCGGGCTGGCGCATCGGCTTCATGGTCGGCAACCCCGAACTGGTCAGTGCCCTGGCGCGGATCAAGAGCTACCACGACTACGGCACCTTCACCCCGTTGCAGGTGGCGGCCATTGCCGCGCTGGAAGGCGACCAGCAGTGCGTGCGCGACATCGCCGAGCAGTATCGCCAGCGCCGCAACCTGCTGGTCAAAGGCCTGCACGAGTTGGGCTGGATGGTCGAGAACCCGAAGGCTTCGATGTACGTATGGGCCAAGATCCCTGAGCAATACGCACACTTGGGTTCCTTGGAGTTTGCCAAGAAGTTGTTGGCCGAGGCCAAGGTCTGCGTTTCGCCAGGCATCGGTTTCGGTGACTACGGCGACGACCATGTGCGCTTTGCATTGATCGAAAACCAGGACCGCATTCGTCAGGCCATTCGCGGTATCCGCCAGATGTTCCGAGCCGACGGACTAACCCGCAAGTAAGCGGAAAACGCCAGATAAAGCCGCAGGCCGTGCCTGCGGTTTTTATTTTTATGGCTTTTTAGCGGCATGTTTATGGCTGTTTTATTTCCGGCTGCCCAAGGTGGGGGCGGGTGGCTATTTTGCGCTCCCCGCCCTGACGAGTAGTGCAGATGAGTGTATTCACGGTTTACTTTTGCGGTACCAGCTCCAATCGCTTCGATCAGTTCAACCCCAAATACTGGAACGGCGAGTTGATCTCGACGCTGGCTGGCAACGATCAGGGTCGCGAGTTCGTTGACTGGATAGCAGTCGATGGCCCGGGTAGCGGCAACCTCCAGGCAGATGAGTTGTTCGTCAAGCCCGGCGGTTACTCCAAGACCGCCGGCAAATTGTTAGGGCTTGGCTGGAAGGAGAACGTTGCCCATGCGCTGCAGGTCATAAAAGGCCAGAGCACATGGCACAGGGGAACGCTTGACGAGAGCGGGTACCACAGGCTGAAAGCAGCAGGGGTACCGATCCCAGAGGCGAAAACGCATATCCTGCGTGCCGACGACTTCGGCAACCGCAAGCTGACGCCGCAGGCGCTGCAACAGCAGATGATCAAGCAGTTTCGTGCACCGCGCCCTTTGTCCTCGGTCAATCTGGTGGGCTGGAGCCGGGGCGGCATCAGTTGCCACATGCTGGCCAATGCCATGGCCGGCGACCCTGAGCTGAAGGCCGTCCCAGTGAATATCTTCGCAGTCGACCCGGTCCCTGGCCTTTTCAATATGCAGGAAAAGCGCGTAAAGCTGGCGGGTAACGTCAAGAATTACGTAGGCTTCTACTCCCGTGACGAGCGTTCTTTCGGCTTCGCCAGTGTAATTCCGACCACTGCGCAGAGTACCGAGATGTACCTATACCCGATGGCTGGGCGGCACGCCACGCTGGTTGGCAATGCGGCGCTCGATGGCAAGGGTGGCGCTAGCGCGCTGATCGAGCCTGGGTTGATCGTACGGCATACAGCTGAAGTATTCCTCGATCATTGGGGAGTGAAGCTGGCAAAGCGGCTGAACCTGGGTGACAACGAGTTGGATCGCTACATGGCGGCTATCAATCGCGATGGCGACAAGTATCGTGCCATGCGCAGCCGATCCTATACCTTGATCAACGAAGGAAGCAGCGCCGAACGCCTGATGCGCTATGGCTTGGACAGAATCGAGTTCACCCACCTGCTCGATCAACGTTTACCACTAGGCATGTCGATCAAACGGCGCCGGCCCGGCTAGGCAGGCCGGGCAAACCTGGGCAGATCAGCGGCGATATTTTTTGCTTCAACCCTCTTCTCAGCCGGCTCGGCTTAGATTACAAATGGCGCCGCGGGCCAGCCCCGATAACAACAACCTTTCCTCCGTGCCCTCATGTCCGAATATAACCCTTGCCTTGACTGCGGCGCCTGCTGCGGGTTTTTCCGTGTGTCCTTCTTCTGGGGCGAATGCCAGTCTGCCGGTGGTGTAGTGCCGGATGACTTGGTGGTGCAGATCAACCCGACCCGGGTTGCAATGATCGGCACCGATGCCAAGCCTTGCCGCTGCGTCGGCCTTCAGGGCGAGATCGGCACCGAGGTGGCGTGCACCATCTACGCCAATCGTTCCAGCCCTTGTCGCGAGTTCGAGGCATCGTGGGAGGGAGGCGTGCACAACCCCAGCTGCGATGATGCGCGCGCGGCCTACGGGATGCCACCGCTGACGCCGCCGGGGGCGAACGAGCCGCATTGGCCGGATGATGGGGCCGAGGTGGCCTGATTCGCCCTAGGCGTGACCGTCGCGCAGTCTCAAGGTGCTTGTGCACGTCGCATGACGTTAAACTGTCATCTCCCCAGCAATGGACAGGAGATCCGGTGTGACCCCACCCCGCAGTTTCCCCAGTGACCTCTGCCTCGACAGCCCCCGCTTGCAACTGCGCCCCATGCGCCACGCCGATGCCGGGCAATGGCTGACGATCATGGCTGACCCAGAGGTCATGCGTTACTGGCACCATGCGCCCTGGCAGGATCTGGCCGAGGCCGAAAGCGCCCTGGCGGCCGACCGGGAAGCCTACGCCAATGGCGACCAGCTCAAGCTGGGCATGTACCGCCGCGACAATGGCGAGTTGATCGGCATGGTCCAGCTGTTCAACATCGACGAGGTCTCTCGCCGTGGTGAGATCGGCTACTGCCTGGCCAGCGCAGTGCAGGGCAGGGGCTACATGGACGAAGCATTGACCTGCTTCATCGATTACCTGGCCCATACCCTTCACATGCGCCGCCTGGAGGGTGAGATCGACCCGCGCAACCAGGGCTCGGCGCGCACGCTCGAACGCCAGGGCTTCGTCCTCGAAGGCACGCTGCGCGCACGCTGGTGTGTGGCGGGCGAATTGTCCGATTCGGGCCTTTATGGCCTGTTGCTCGAGCCACCGGTGGCATGACGGCTTTCTACCTCACCTTCAGCCTCGCCCTGTACCTGCTCGGCCTGTGCTTCGACGGCGCGCTGATGAGCGCCGGTCGGCACATGCCGGCGTTGCAAATGTTGCTGTACGGGCCCTGGGGTATTCCGTTCGGGTTGTTTCAATGGTTTGCCAACCCGTTGCTGGCGGTGGCGATTCTGGCCCATCGGCGCTTGCGCCGCCTGGCCCTCGTGGCGGGCTTGGCTGCGCTGTATCTGGCGGCCAGCAGTTTTGGCATCGAGCGGCTGCCGGACAATATCAGTTATGAGTTCCAGGATCGCACGGGCTTTGGTGCCGGTTTCTACCTATGGTTGGCGTCCATGGTGGTGTTTTGCATGGGCCAGGCGTGGCATGTTTACAGAGCTCGCAGCGCCGAGGACATGCCAGGTTGGCGCTGGCTCGACGTGGCACTGATCGCGGGCCTTGCACTGGCGTTGTATGCGGCCACGCAAATGCCATCGCTGCGCTTTGAACCGGGCAAGGTGCTGATGCCCCCGGAGCAGCCGCAGGCGTTTTGATTTTCATCAGGAAGGTTACGATGAACAAACAGTATCTGATGGGCTTGGCCCTGGTGTGCAGCGTGCCGATCGCGATGGCTGGGGACAACTCGCCCAGCTACACCCAATGCATGGACAAGGCTTCCAGTACGGTAGCCATGAGCAGTTGCATCCAGGCCGAAACCAAGCTGCAGGATGCGCAGCTGAACAGGGTCTACAAGCAACTGATGGCCAAGCTCGAAGCGGCTGCGCAGAAGAGCCTGCGTGACGTGCAGCGGCAGTGGATTGCTTACCGCGATGGCAACTGCACGTTTCACGTACAGGCGAGTGGTGGGACGATGGCTCAGCTTGAGGGGGCGATGTGCATGATGGACATGACCCGCGAGCGTGCGGCGGAGCTGGAGCAGGTGCTCAGCCCCGGGCAGTGATCCCTGAGAGTGCGCCGCATACCCTGTGGGAGTGGCTAGTGATTTCGACTTTTGAGGTACTCCCGCACCTCGACGGCATCCCCGGCAAACTCGATCCGGTCAGCCTTGGCGTCACGCTGGTAGGCATACATCGGGTCGTAATACTCCTTCAACAACCCCTCGATCCACCCCCGGTGCAGGTCGACCGAGCCGCTTCGCTGCTGCTCATCCAACGCTTGCCGCAGAATTTCGGACAGCCGCTGAAAGCGCTCACCTCCCAGTCGCTTGTGAATGTTGGCCATGCTCTGCAGCATGCGCTCGACGAACATCCGGCGGCCCTGTTCTTCGCCATGCACTGCGACGAATTCGGCACACAGGTTGATCACATAGTCGCGCAGGATGCGCTCGACCCGGTTTTCGAAGCTGTCCTCCAGCCACACTATCGGGTATCGCTGCATGCCCTGGTACAGCGCCAGCGGGACCGTGCAGCTGCCGACGATGCGGCCCTCATCTTCCAGCACGAACTGCCCGATCCCTCGTGCGCGTTTTTTCAGCACATCAATGGCCAGCTTGTTCTCGAAGTCGATTTGCGCCGGCTGGGCAGTGGCGCGCTTGCCGAAGCTGGAGCCGCGATGGTTGGCATGGCCTTCCAGGTCGAGCACGTTGTTCAGTTGGTGCAGCACGTCGGTCTTGCCGGTGCCGGTGAGGCCCCCCAGCAAGACGAAATCACACTGTTCGACTGCCTGCTCGGTAGTTTCCAGCAGGAAGGTTCGCATGGCTTTGTAGCCGCCTTTGATGCGTGGGTAGGCGATGCCCGCTTCGTCACGCAGCCACTGCTGCGCGATCAGCGAGCGCAAGCCGCCTCTGAAGCAGTACAGATAGCCATTCGGATTGGCTCTGGCGAAGCTCGCCCAGGCCTGCAGGCGCTCACGCTTGACCGCGCCGCTGACCAACTGATGGCCGAGCGTGATGGCAGCGGCCTGGCCCTGCTGCTTGTAGCAAGTGCCGACCTTCTGCCGCTCCTGGTCAGTCATCAGTGGCAGGTTGACGACACCGGGAAAGGCGCCCTTGGCAAACTCAATGGGGGCGCGCATGTCCATCATCGGCGCGTCGTCGAGGAACAGTTGGCGGAAATCGGTGCAGTCGGGGCGCATCACTTCACCTCGACTGCGTGGCTCTGTCGCTCTAGCAGTGCGCCAATCGGCGCAAGGTCGAGGCCCAGCTCGGCTGCAACCGCGAGGAACTGCGCTTCACCTTCAGGGCTGACGGCCACGAGCAGGCCGCCGCTGGTCTGCGGGTCGCACAGCAGGTGCTTCTGCTCGTCGCTGAGCTGGCCGATCTTGTGCCCGTAGCTTTCGAAGTTGCGCAGGGTGCCGCCGGGGATGCAGCCTTCGGCCAGGTAGTACTCGACACTGGGCAAGCGAGGCACCGCAGCGTAGTCCAGGTGCGCAGTCAGGTTACTGCCCTCGGCCAGTTCGACCAGGTGGCCAAGCAGGCCGAAACCGGTCACGTCGGTCATCGCCTTGACGCCTTCGAGCTTGCCGAAGCGGCTGCCGGGGGTGTTGAGGGTGCACATCCAGTCGCGCGCCAGGCCCTGGTCCTGTTCGCGCAGCTTGGCCTTTTTCTCGGCGGTGGTGAGGATGCCAATGCCCAAGGGTTTGGTCAGGTACAGGCGGCAGCCCGCGGTGGCGGTGTCATTGCGCTTGAGGTGGCGTTTGCTGACCACGCCGGTGACGGCCAGGCCGAAGATCGGCTCGGGGGCGTCGATGGAGTGCCCGCCCGCCAAGGGAATGCCGGCTTCGCTGCACACGGCACGGCCACCACGGATCACTTCGCGGGCCACCTCAGGCGGCAATACATTGATTGGCCAGCCAAGGATGGCAATAGCCATCAGTGGGTCTCCGCCCATGGCGTAGATGTCGCTGATGGCGTTGGTGGCGGCGATGCGCCCGAAGTCATAGGGGTCATCGACGATCGGCATGAAGAAATCGGTGGTGGAGACCACGCCACGTTCGTCATCCAAGGCGTAGACCGCGGCGTCGTCGCGCGAAGCGTTACCGACCCACAGCTTAGGGTCCAGGGCCTGCGTTCCGCTCTCGGCAAGGATCACGTCCAGTACCTTGGGGGAGATCTTGCAGCCACAGCCTGCACCATGGCTGTACTGGGTCAGGCGAATCGGCTCGCTCATACGCACCTCAGGGAATCAAATTGTTGCGCGATTGTAGCAAAGCTGGCCTTTGAGCCATGCGCCCTTATACTTTCCCCGGTCGGCGCGGATCGCCGCCTATGCCCCGCTATTGAACCGGAGAACTCCCATGCTCAAACGCCCCCTGGCGCTCGCCGCCGGCCTCGTGCTGTCCTGCTGCGCCGTTGTCGCCCAGGCCGCTGATACCTTGCGGGTCAGTGCCATCCCCGACGAAGCGCCGACCGAGCTGCAGCGCAAGTTCAAGCCGCTGGGCGAGTACCTGTCCCGGCAATTGGGCATGGAGGTGAAGTTCGTACCGGTGGCCGACTACCCGGCGGTGGTCGAGTCCTTGGCCAGCGACCGCCTGGACCTCGCCTGGCTGGGGGGCTTCACCTTCGTCCAGGTGCACTTGAAAGACCCCAAGGCCACACCGCTGGTGCAGCGTGAGCAGGATGCCAAGTTCACTTCCAAGTTCATCACCGCCAACCCTGAGGTGAAGAGCCTGGCCGACCTCAAGGGCAAGTCGTTCGCCTTCGGCTCCATTTCGTCCACCTCGGGTAGCCTGATGCCGCGCTATTTCATGCTCAAGGAAGACAATATCAAGCCCGAGAGCTACTTCAGCCGCGTGGCCTATTCCGGCGCCCACGACGCCACCGTGGCCTGGGTGCAGGCCGGCAAGGTCGATGGGGGGGTGCTCAATGCCAGCGTCTGGCAGAAGTTGGTCGATGCCGGCAAGGTCGACACCAGCAAGGTCAAGGTATTCGCAACCACACCGGAGTACTTCGACTACAACTGGACCGTGCGCGGCAATATGGACCCGTCGCTGAAAGAGAAGATCAAGAAAGCCTTCCTCGATCTTGACCCGGCCAACCCCGAGCACAAGGCGATTCTCGAACTGCAGGCTGCTAGCCGTTTCATCGAGACCAAGCCTGAGAACTATGTGGGCACCGAGCAAGCCGCACGTGAGGCCGGCCTGCTCAAGTGACTATCGAGCTTAACGACGTGGGGCTGCGGCACGGCCAGATCCGTGCCCTAGATTCGGTGTCCTTGCGCATTGCCAAGGGTGAGCGGGTGGCGATCATTGGCCCTTCGGGAGCCGGTAAATCCAGCTTGTTGCACTTGATGGCGACGGCCATCGAACCGAGTGCCGGGCGCCTGCAACTGTTTGGCGAGCAACCTTGGGCGTTGTCTGCAAGGGCACGCCAGCATCTGCGCACGCGGGTTGGCCTGGTGCATCAAGCGCCGCCCTTGCCGCCCCGGCAACGGGTGGTGACGGCAGTGCTGGCCGGTCGCCTGGGGCAATGGGGCACGCTACGTAGCTTGCTAAACCTGGTGTATCCCACCGATATGCCAGGCGCGCGCGAAGTCCTGGCCGAGCTGGGGCTGGCCGAAAAACTGTTCGTCCAGTGCGGGCAGTTGTCCGGTGGGCAACTGCAGCGGGTTGGCATTGCCCGGGCGTTGTATCAGCGGCCCGAAGTGCTGCTGACTGATGAGCCTGTTTCGGCCATGGATCCGGTGCTGGCCGACCACAGCCTGGCGTTGCTCAACCGTCATGCCCTGGCCAATGAAGTCACGCTGGTGGCCAGCCTGCATGCAGTAGAGCTTGCGCTGGGGTATTTCCCACGGGTGATCGGCATTCGTGAGGGCCAGATTGTGTTTGATTGCGCGGCAGAGGCTGTGAGCGATGAGATGCTGGACGCTTTGTACGCCAACGAGCAACTTGTTCCGCAGCCGGTGCAAGAGCCGGCATTGACCGTACAGATTCCTCGATGCTGAGGGCCCATGAGCGTGATCCGGCCGCGCTGCCTCGTCTGATGTTCACGCTGCTTGCCTTGGCGCTGCTCTGGCCAGGGTTGCAGTTGAGCGAGCTGAACCCAGGTGTGCTGCTGCATGCGGAAAACCGTCAACAGATTGCCGCGTTTACCAGCGCCTTCTGGCCGCCGGCGCATGATGCCGAGTTCCTCAAACTGCTCTTTGACGCCACGCTGCAGACCTTGGCTGTCGCCACTACCGGTATGGCTTTTGCGCTGCTGTTGGCAATACCAACCAGTCTGCTGGCCAGCCGCGCTCTTTCGCTGCGCGCAGCATCGCGTGGTGGTCGTGCCGGGGTTTGGTCGCGTCTGCTGCGGATGCCGGTGCGCGGTGTGCTGATCTTCCTGCGCAGTGTCCCAGAGATCGTCTGGGCATTGCTGTTCGTGCGGGCTGTGGGCCTGGGGCCGACTGCCGGGGTATTGGCTATCGCCATCACCTACAGCGGTATGCTCGGCAAGGTGTATGCGGAGATTTTCGAATCGGTCGATCAGCGCCCGGCGCATGCGCTGCTGCAGGCGGGCAGCGGCCGGCTGGTGGCATTCTTCTATGGCATTCTGCCGAGCGCGGTGGCGGAAGTGGTGTCGTACACCGTCTACCGCTGGGAATGCGCGATACGCGCTTCGGTGGTGATGGGCTTTGTCGGTGCTGGCGGCCTCGGGCAGCAGATTGACCTGTCCATGCGCATGTTCGCGGGCGGCGAGGTGGCAAGCATCCTGCTCGCCTTCTTCGCGCTGGTGCTGCTCGCTGACCTGCTCAGCCGTTTCCTGCGGGGGAGGCTGGCATGAATCGGGTGGTCAATTTGCTGGTCTTAGGCGCCATCGTCGCTGCCGTGGTCGCTTCGTTCGGTTATCTGGAGTTGGACCTGAAGGCGCTGGTCGGTAATGGCGGGCTGGGGCAGATGGCAGCGTATGCCGGGCGTTTCCTGCACCCGGACCTGTCAGCCGAGCACCTGCAGGCAGTGACGCGTGGTGCCCTGGAAACCCTGGCCATGTCGGGTCTGGGGACGTTGCTGGCAATGGCGTTGGGCATGTTCCTGGCGTTGCCTGCGGCGGGGCATTTTGGCTGGCCGCTGCAGTCTGCGGCGCGCTTGTTGCTCAATGCCTTGCGGGCGATTCCGGAGCTGGTGTGGGCGGCGTTGACCGTGCTGGCGGCAGGGCTCGGCCCCAATGCCGGTACGCTTGCGCTGGCGCTGCACACGGCCGGGGTGCTGGGGCGATTGTTCGCAGAAGCGCTGGAGAACGCCCCGGCAGAGCCAGCCGCAGCAATTCGCTTGCAGGGTGGCGGGCAGGTCGCCGCCTTCTGCTTCGGCACTTTGCCCAACCTCTGGCCGCAGTTGCTGGCCTACAGCCTTTACCGCTGGGAAAACAACATCCGCATGGCCAGCGTGCTTGGCTTTGTCGGGGCAGGGGGGCTTGGGCAACTGCTGTACACCACGCTGAGCCTGTTCCAGGAGGCGCAGGCCAGCACCGTGATCATTGCGATGCTGGTGCTGGTGCTACTGGTGGATGCGTTCAGTGATGTGCTGCGCCAGCGGTATGTGCGGGCCTGACCGCGTCGCACTGCGCCTCGCGCTGCATCGACTCCAGGTTGCGCTCGATGGTCTCGCAGATGGTGTCCATCTGGATCTGGTGCTCGCTAAAGCGGAACGGGCTCTGCAGGTCGGTGCCGATCCGCTCGATGGCCAGCAGCATGAACCCCACTACGGTCGAGGCCAGCGGTGTGAACCAACCCAGTGACTCGACCAAGCCAATCGGCACGATCAGGCAGAATAGCGTGATGAACAGCCGTGGAAAGTACACGTAAGGGTAGGGCAGCGGCGTATTGGCGATACGCTCCATGCCGCCCTGAGCGTTGGACAGATCGACCAGCGTCGACTCCAGCCGTGCCAGGCGAATGCTGTCCAGCCGGCCGGCTTGATACTCACGCGCCAGCAGCGCTGCAGAGCCACTGAGAATATCGTTGGCGAAGTTGTTCGACCGATTACGCCGCTCGAACTCGCCCGGCGGGATGAACGCTATCAGCTCATCCGGGCAAGGCTCGCCCTTGAGGTGTGCAGCCAGGCAATTCACAT
The DNA here is from genome assembly GCF_055584805.1 of Pseudomonas sp. NPDC090752. Classification (NCBI taxonomy): domain Bacteria; kingdom Pseudomonadati; phylum Pseudomonadota; class Gammaproteobacteria; order Pseudomonadales; family Pseudomonadaceae; genus Pseudomonas; species Pseudomonas sp. NPDC090752. Next base: position 130,343 of record NZ_JBVJLI010000003.1, read on the forward strand.
AGGCGATATGCCGACGCAGCAATGTGGCCTTGACCGGGTTCAGCTCATGATCCGGGTCGTCGATCAGGGTCAGCGTCTGCCGAGCGAAGCTGCGAGAGCTATTCACCAGTGCGCCCCATAGCGTGCGCGCCTCCCACCAGCGGTTGTAGGCGCTGCTGTTGCGAAAACTCACCAGCACCACCAGCGCCGAACCCAGCAAGGTCAGCGGGATCAGCGGCAGGCTGAACTTGCTGTTGAAGAACAGCATGAAATCGATGGTGACCAATACATCCCAGATCAACAGCCAGAACAGCGACCAGCCGATGTAGCCGAAGGTCTTTACAACCAGGCGGTACTTGCGGGCGATGAGGTCTTTCACGCGGGGTGCCTCGAAAGGGTTGGGAATGCAGGATCGGACGTCGGGAGGCGGTGATGGTTCGCTATTTGGATGTTGCAAGAAATTTTGTTTCCACTCGCTGGATGACAATTCTTACGTCGTTCTGGGGCGTAGATGAGTTCCCCACCGATATGAAACTCGACAATGTAGATCGCTTCCAGTTCTTGAAAACATGTATCCGTATGGATACGATTGGAGCGAGTGCATGACCTATGTGATTGAGCAAACGGCGAGCTTTTCTTGCTGGCTGATTGGCTTGAGAGATCTGAAAAGCAAGCTTGCCGTAGGTCGGAGAATTGAACGAGCGGCGGCGGGTAATCTGGGAAGATTTCAAATCGGTGGGAGGAGGCATCAGCGAGCTTCGTGTAGACGTTGCGGGCGGGTATCGAATCTATTTCACACGCAAGGGCAATCGATTGATTGTGCTGTTGGTTGGCGGTGACAAATCTTCCCAGGTTGCCGATATCCTCAAGGCCAGAAAGCTGGCGATGGAGATGAAATGAAAGACGAGCTTATTCCATTCGACATGGCCGCTTTGCTGGACAGCGATGAGGCAATCAGCGAGTACCTCAGCCAGGTGTTCGCTGATGGTGATACGGACGAAATTATTCGAGCACTGGGCCACATTGCTCGGGCGCGTGGCATGACTCAGATAGCTACAGACAGCGGGTTGGGGCGTGAAAGCCTCTACAAAGCGCTCACACCTGGGGCAAAGCCCCGCTTCGAGACTGTACTGAAGGTGATTCGCGCGCTCGGCATCGATCTTTCTGCTCAGCCTCACATGGTTTCGCGGTAACGCTCTTCAAGTCATCTCGGATTCAAGGCTTGGTAGCTACCGCCACATACCCTTTGATCGCAGCGGGCGCGGCATTGGGCTTGGTTTTATGGGCCAGGTACTGGAAGCGGCGCCATTCCTTGTCGATTTCGCTGTACGACATGAATACGCTGACGCGCTCCTTGTCGGCCAGGTCCGGCCGGCTGCGCGCATCGATCCCGTCTTTGGCGATGAACGCGACATTGATCCCGACCACCTTGCCATCATCGGCGAATACCGGGCCACCGGACATGCCTTTGACCATCGGGCCGTCATGCACTGCATAGAACACGCTGCCCGGCGTGCCTTCCAGGCGCACCAGTGACTCCAGGGTATGACCCTTGCCCTGCACCGGCATCATCAGGCTGTTGAAGCCCACGGCCGTCACCGACTCGCCAGGCACGTATTGGCGCCAGAGGGGCACCTGGGTAGCCTTGTGCTTGAAGAACACCACATCGCCGAGGCCTTCGTGAACCACGTTGCGTAGGAAGGGCGTGTGTTTGGCAGTGACTGCGTAGTCTTCGTTCCACTGGATGGCGGTGGCCATCAACAGCATCGGCAGCGGCGCGCCTGAGGTGACTACGAAAGCCTGGTCGTAAACGGGGTCTGATACGTAAGCGGTCGGCATTCCATTGCACCCACTCAGCAGCATCAATGCCGCCAGACAGGGCACGGTAGTTTTCATGATTCGCACATGGGCTAGAAAAAGGGAGCGCCACTATGGCTACGTGCCACTACGGTGGCAATACTTTCTGCATATACCTGACGAATGACATCTTAGGTAGGAGGCAGAGTGATGGCCAATAGATTGCACGAATGGCTGGAGGCCGCTTAAACACTGGGATGGCGTCAAAAAACAGCGGAGGGTAAAGAGGATTGCAGCGATTTGCATGCACTTGGCACTCGCCAAATCCAGCCCACAAAAAAACCGACCATAAGGTCGGTTTTTTCTGGATTTGGTGCCCGAGGGAGACTCAAACTATTCAGCATAATCCTTTATTTATGGTGATTCTGGTGTTTGACAACATCATCCTACTCACAAATCTACTCACTCGTTCCGGGTGCTGCAGAGCCTACAATACTGTGCCGTCTATTCGCACCGAAGCTTGAGCGCTATCTGAGTAAGGAATGCTCACCCCGACTCTTTTGCCGGTCTCAATAGTGACTTCAATCACGAGTCGGAGGGGAGGGCGGCAAAGTCGTCTGTGGACAGTGCGTGGACAGCCTCTTTGCATGAGTCACCGGTGGAGACCAGCCAGTATGACGATCCATCATTGGCCGGCAGGAACACTTGAACGTTGGACATTTCCTTGCTCCTAGCTTCCAGGGGGAGTTGATCTGAGCGGGCCAGCCGACCTCATGATGCATCGTGGCGATGTCAAGAGAGGCTTCGCAATCCGCTTGAAAACCGGGCCTGGGGTTAGGCAATATACAAAGATACCCCATCGGTATACCCGTCATTCACCTAAATTCGACGGCCCTCATCCGAGACGATGGCAAACGCTCGACGGATTATGAGTTTCGAGGAAGTTATGGATTACGACAGCGCTTACGAAGCAGCAAAGCGTTTGAAAGCTATCTACTCACAGCAACTTGAGGGTCGCAATGAGGCTCAAACAAGATTTGATCTCATTGATATTTTGCTAAAAGAATGCTTCGAGTGGGAACATACCGAAATTAAGGTTGAGGGATCGAGCGGCGCTGAGTACACCGACTATGAGTTGGGTATGCCGAGAAGAATGATTTACGAAGCAAAAAAGCAGAATAAGCATTTTGATCTTCCTCCTGCCGACCAAAGACTTATTCAAAGCTTGAAACAGCTAAAAAAACTTTCCAAAGTCAACGAAGAAGCTTTGACTCAGGTTCAATCTTATTGCGCAAACCGAGGCGTCACATACGCCGCCATCACAAATGGCCATCAGATTATTGCGTTCATAGGTAGCCGACAAGATGGTATTGATCCGTTGGAGGGGAAATGCCTCGTAATTTCCAGTCTGGAGCAGTTCGTAAATAATTTCCCGCTCATTCACAGCCTGCTAAGTAAGAGCGCCATTCAAGATCACACGCTTTCCAGTTACCTTAAATCTGGTGGTAATCTTCAAATACCATCTAAACTCAGCTCGGCATTACCCGTCTACCCGGATCTAAAGGAGCGCACTGACTTCCAAGCAAGTCTTAAAATAATTTCTGACTTGGTTCTGGAGGATGTTGTAAGCCAAGCATCTATAGAGAAGACGTTTTACGAGAACTGCTACTGTGAAGCTGGAGCGCTTTCCCAGTACTCTCTGCTTAGTAAAAAAATACTGAATTACAGATACGCCGCTCTCTTCTCACCCGATGACTCCAATCCCTCGCTCCAGCCAGTGAATTCGTCTAAGAAAAAATCAATTAAACTGTCAGATGAAATTGTAGCACTCACTACTAGTAAGAGGCCTATCGTACTGATAGGTGATGTTGGTGTTGGCAAGACTTCGTTCATAAAGAATTTGATCTATGTCTCAGCCAAAGAAGAGTTTGAGAATTCGTTATTTATTTATATTGACTTGGGAAGGCAAGCAAGCTTTGCTGACAATCTCAAGGATTTCATGATCGATGAAGTTGAGCGGCAGTTACTTGAGACCCACGACGTGGATCTTTACGCCTCAAACTTCATATTTGGCACCTACCATGCAGAGGTTGCGCGCTTCCGCAGAGGGTTGGATGGCCACTTAGAGCAGGACGATCCTCCAGCATTCCAGCGCGAACTCAAAGCTGAACTGAAAAGCAAGACAAAAAACAAGGCCGAACATCTTAAACGTTCAATTGACCATATATCGCGGGCCCGCCACAAGCAAGTAGTGATCGCTATAGATAACGCCGACCAGCGCAGCCTTGAGGTTCAGCAACAGGCATTCGTCATATCGGAAGAAATTGCTTCCGGCTGGGGGGCTGTAGTATTTATAGCGGTGAGACCTCATACCTTTTATCAATCAAAGCGGGCTGGCGCGCTCTCAGCTTACCCGACAAAGGCGTTTACCATCTCGCCGCCTAGGGTTGATTTGGTAATTGAAAAAAGGCTGGAATTTGCTCTAAGCATGGCCAAGGGCGAAACAGCTATTGAACAGCTGGGCACATCTCGTCTAAATATGGGGTCCCTTGCTTACTTCTTAGAGGCCCTCATTTACTCTTTAAATAAGACAGACGAACTAATTACCCTAATTGATAATATATCTAACGGCAACGTGCGCACAGCCGTAGAGCTGGTTGTTAACTATATAGGAAGTGCAAACGCAGACTCCGAAAGAATTATTAAAGAAGTAATGGAGGGGGAACAATACAAAATTCCTGTTCACGACTTCTCGCGTACAATAGTTTACGGCGAATACAATGCTTACTATCCCGATCGCTCAATAGCATACAATATGTTCGAGGTGACCTCCGCCGATGCAAAAGAGCATTTCCTTGCATCCATAGTTATTTCGATGTTGCATAATGATGGTGTCGAGAAATCGCAAGAAGGCTTTGTTGAAACAAGCAAGATATTTGACAAAATACAGGGGCTGGGGTTCCTAGCCTCACAGATCGAAAGCAAGCTCAGAAGCTTAACAAACAAAAAGCTGATTGAGGCATCAGAGAGAATCACGTTCGAAGAAGATATCACAGGACTGTTTGGAGACATGCCGAAGTCATTCAGGGCTACGGCAAATGGTGTGTATCATCTTCACTACTGGTCAGCAGATTTTACATACCTCGAAGCAATGGTTTTTGATACTCCAATATTTAACGGTGAAGTCAAAAACGAGCTAACAGCACTTATCAGGAGTAATGATCTATCAACTCGTTATCAAAGAGCTGAAATGTTCAGGAACTATTTGTCGGTAGCTTGGTCTTCGTCAGGTATTAAGTCGGAGATTTACAATTGGCACGATATTAAGCATATGTGTCGCGAGTCCTTCGAGCGAGTTAAGCACTATCTTGATAAAAGAGAGATGAATAAGCGCACCGTATAGGCTGTCGCTGCAGTTTAATATCGCGCCTAATTACAAATTGAGGTGTGCACAAAACGAACTGCACTCCGGAGGTGTCCTCGGATCTGAGGACACCCCTACATACCCGGAATTCGGGGTATGTAGGGGCCCGGCTCACTTTAAACGATAGATCCCGAAGGAAATGATCGCCCCGCCCCAGCGGCGATGGCCGATGCAGATCGGGACAGGGTTACCGCTGGCGGTGGTGTTTCGGGCGCTGCCGAAAGCATAGGAAGGCCTATTTTCTGGTGCTGCACTTTGAGACAGCCCCTTAGCCTGCGGGCTCAGCGCTCCAATGACTCCCTGTGCAATCATCGAGAAGCCGAATGCTGCAGTGGCTGCGGCGAGCGAACCAGCTCCAGCACCCAATAGCCCGGCACCGCCAGCGGCCAAACCTCCAGTGAAGTAGGAGGCCGCTACCACCAGGGCAATCCCAACCACTGTTTGCAGCATCCCGCCGCGTTTGCTGCCGTGCACGACGGGTACAAACCAGAGCTCCCTGGACCCGCCCAGGTCAAGTTCGGCTTCGCTGATGTTCTTCCCATTCTTGAAGATGGCGAAGCGCAGCCCCTTCATTTCAGAATCCGCCAAGTCACGGGCGAAACCTGGAAAGTTAGCATCCAGCGCTTTGGTGGCCTCTTTCGCGTCACCACGCTCCAGGAGGAAATGGTGGTGCTTGCCGTACTTCTTGCCCAAGAAGCCGCCCAGGCGGATTTTGGTTTTTGGTGCGTAGTCGATCACGGCTGCGGTCATCACACGGCCTCCTGTGGCATAGCCAGGTGCACGCCCAAGCGTCGAGCGAGCATCTCGCGGCACTGCAACGCTTCCAGGCGAATGGCGGCCTCTCGGGCAGGGCAAGGATTCCAGTTGGGCGCATAGCTCGACATGGAAGCGCGAGCGCCGCGCATGGTGCCACGCAGCAAGTCGGCCGAAATCTGTGCCTCCTCCTCTGTGACGAACACGCCATCGAGCTTTGCCCTTTGGCCGGCCTTGACATGCTCGACTTCCCACAGCAGGTAACAGGAGCCGCCTTTGTCGAGGGTGAAGGTGGCCACGTCACAGGCTCGGGCGAAACGCTCTTGAAAGGTGGATGGAGCTAGTTGGATGGTCATCAGCGCGTAGCCTCCAGGTGTTAACTCGTCGGTGTTAAAGCGTTAATTTTTCGGTGTTAAAGGTGTTAACCCTGTTAACGTCCGCCAGTGGGCGGTATCGGCCTGTATGCCCCGGTTTACGTAGCTTACAGCCCCATGCACGTTCGGCATGGGTGTTAACATCGCTTTAACATTTTTTGTTAAAGGGGAAAAAATCTGCACGTGGGGTCGGAGGCGGTCTAGGTCAGCGGACATTCCAGACTTTTGACCCGCCCCCCCCTCAGTAGATCGGCGCGATGTACGGTGGCGCCGACCGGATCTGCTCCAGCGCTTCGGCTGCGCTCAGGCCGCTGGCCAACAGGCGATCGATCTCTTTGCTCAACCGCTCACGCTCTTCCATCTGGCGCAACAGGGCTCGGCTGTGGGCGATCTGGTTGAGGGCTCGTTGAACTGGCTTGGGTAGATGGGTATGGCTCATGGTCTTCTCCGGTGTGAATGAAAAGGCCCGCGAGTGCGGGCCAGTGCCGGATCACCCAACAAAGGAAAGAAGGGCTCCGACTGCTGCGGTTAGGAGGTCGTGGCACTCACAGCTAACCCACGCTCGTTGTTACGGTGTCGGCGTGCCGGCCAGCGTGACGAGTCGAGTAGCTGTTGGAGCGAACACAGCCAGGCCAGCGCGCAGCTCTGCCAGGATGGTCACCATGTTGCGACGGAAGTTGTCACCGTCGTGGCGGCTGGCCTCCACGGTCACTTCCTGACGGTCCAGCAATGCGGCCACGCTGGTATCGAGGATCAACGCCTCACCCTGCGGCATGCCGTTGGTGACGACTACAGGTGTGCCCCACAGGCTGGGCGGCGCTGGATCGCGTGGAGTGCCAATCACATACTGGCCATCGCCATCCTCGGCGCGCTCGCTCTCGATGGCGAACCAGTCCCGCGGGTTCATCACGATAACGTTCGGGTTCCAGCCTTCGGCCTTGAGGTCAGTGAGGGCTGCGCCGATACGGTCAGCTGGCTTGCCGGTGGTGATGCCAGCGGCAGTTGCCTGCTTCTTGAACCCGAGGATCTCACCTGGTCCACCGTCGCCGTTGATGAGCTCGGCTTCCAGCTTCTGGCGAACCCCCACGCTCATAAGCGTGTTGATCTGCCCCTCAAGCTGGTCATTGTCCTGCAGCACCTGGAGGCTCGCCGGAATCCAGGTAGCGATGGTGGCGATCTCAGCCCGCTCCATCTTGGTGGGCATCGACCCTTCGGCCTTCTCCTCACCTTCTTCTTTCTGGTAGGCCGCGCCGTTGATGTAGCCGTCGAGGCGAACGAACTCGTAGGTAGAGCTGGTGACCGGCACGATCGGCAGCACATCCAGCAAGCTCAGCCGCGGCTGCGGAATGCCACGGATGCCGGCGCCATCACGCTGCGGGGCAGTTGGGTAGCTGGTCGAGCCAGTGACGCCTTTGTTGGGGTTGGTGATGGCTGCGCGGACACCCACTTTGCAATTGATCTGGCCGGTGGACTTCATACCGCTGCGGAAGCCGGCGATGCCATCAGCGGCCACGACCTGGGCAGTCACAGCATTGGAGTCGGTGGAATCGTCGTTAGCGCCTCGGCGGGCGCTGACATTCACCATCTTCTGCTCGACTTCTTGGAGGCGGGCGCCGAACTCGGTTTGTTTCTCAGCAGAGGACGATTTGAAGTCGGCGATCTGCGTGCCGATGTTCTGCAGCGTTTGATTCAGCTGGGTCATGTCCTGCTGATAGGGATCTGGCATTAGGTTCTCCGGGGTGTTGAGTTGATGTCCTCTACCCTATGCGCGCACGCACACCCCGGTCAGCGGTTAACTTCGACGTCCTCAGTCGGTATCCGTCGCAAAGCGCACTATGTCGGCTATTTTGTAGAACCGCCGATTACCCCGGCGCACAAATGGCAGCGGTGAACGGCCCTCGGCAGCCAGGCGGCGCAGGTAGCTGGGGGCATATCCCAGCAGGTCAGCCGTGGCCGGCTCTGGCACCAGGCCACCGATTAGCGGGGTGATGCCGGCCTGGGCCAGCCGCTCGGTAACGTCCTGTTCAACGTCCACCATGATTTACATGCTCCTCTGTGATGCATCCTGAATTTCGCTAGAGACCGCGTGGTCTGTGGCCTGTGTCGAATCTTGTGAAATTGCGTATCTCGGGTATGTCTCGCCTGTGAGTGCGGTTAACCCGAGCCCGTCTAAATGGTCGTGCCAGCGCTCCAGGGCCTGGCGCTTGAGCGCTTCGGCGGTGGTGTGGATGTAGGTGGCGTCCATGTTGCGCAGGGCGTGGTTCACCAGCATCTCGCCCACCAGGTAATCCACGCCCAGGTCCATCCAGCAGGTGCGGGCGACCTTGCGCACATCGTGGCTGGTCCACTGGCGGTCGCTCAGTTCGGCAAACACTTGGCTCGCTGCCGTGGCACCGAGTGGCCCGCGCCGAATGGCCGGGAACAGGTAGGCACCTTGGTAGCCCTGCGCGGCCTGCTGGGCTTGATAGCGGCTCAGCAGCGCACAGGTCTGGCGGGTCAGCGGTAGTGTGTGGTTCTGCTTCGTTTTGGTGTCCTCGGCGGGGATGAACCATTGGCCGGCCTGCAGATCGACATTGCGCCACAGCGCGCTGCGCGTCTCGCCCAGGCGGGTGCCGTGGCACAGCATCATCAGCGCCAGCAGGGCGTCACCTGGCCGCACCTCGCTCCAGCCTGCCAGCTTGGCCAGCAGATCGGGCAAGTCTCGCTCACGCAGCCGTGACGACTTCGGTTTGATCCGCACCCCGACGAAATCCCCGAAGCGCAGCGCGCCCATGGGGTTCTGCTCGATCATCCCGAGCCGGTGTGCCTTGCGCATGGCCACCGCCAGCACGTTGAACACCAGGCGCACGAACGACAGGGCATAGCGCTCCTGCAGTGGCCACATAAGGCGTTGGTCGAGCGTGGCCTTGCTCACCTCGGCCAGCGGCAAGTCATGCAGCCGCGGCGCCAGGTGGCAGGTGATGGCCGACTTCGCGCCAGCCTTGCGCTTGGCCGACAAGTTGCGATCGCGCAGCATGCGATCCAGGTACCAGTCCAGCAGCTCACCGGTACGGCGCCAGGTGCTGGTCAGTGAGGATGCGTCGGCGTCGGCGGCACGGTGCCCGAGGATGGCCGGCAGCGCGGTCAGCATGGCCTTGGTGGTCAAGCTGGGGAAGTCGCCAGCCTTGCCCCACTTCCCCCTGACGACAACGTGCCAGGCGCCCCGGTTGCGGTCGACGGTGGAATAGCGGAATCGCAGCTCGGGATAGCGCGGGTCACGCAACTGGCGAACCGGCTGGCCGGCCTGCTTGCGGATCTCGGCGTCAGTGAATGTGATGTGTTTGGTGGTCATGCATCGCGCCTCGCGGATACAGGGTGAACATTCCTTGAAGTCGGATTTTCGGACTTCAAATGGGTAGCTGGGTTGGGCGACAAGGGTGTTGCTGTCATGGCAACACCTTTGGCGGGCATCACTTCTTGGGGGTGGGCCAATTGAGCTGATTCGGACCAGATCAGCCGAAACAGACCGAATGATCTGTCTCGACAATCCACTGTGTTGATTCCTACACAGGGTGTTGATAACGCCACGGCGGATGAAAATTCCCACCTACCTCGCCGAGCGCTCGACGATTGTTCGCCTAGGCGCCTGTTACGGCTCGTCATGGCCCAACCTCCGCACCTGGCCAGCGCACGCGAACGTCGGCCAGCGCTTCGTCGCGGGTAATGGGCTCGCTGATCATGGTGAATGACCGGCACCCCGGCACCAGCACCGACCAGTTGCAGCGGCGCTCCAGGCCGTCGTTTGCTGCCAGCTCTGCGAGTAGCGCCAGCCGGTTAGCTTTGACGTATTTGCGCACATCGTCGGTCAGCTTTGAGGCGGGGGAGATCCGCACCCGCATACCTTGCTTCTTTGCGGAAAATCCACGTTCCAGCAGGTAGTCGAGCGCGGCCATCACAGGTCCTCCGCGTCATCATCCAGCGATGGAAACGACGCGCCACCCGGCTGCGGATCTGCATGCTGATCCTCACACTCATGCCCATTTTCGTTACTCGTGCCCACGCCAGAGGATGGGCACGAGTGGGAATTTAAGGGCACGAGTGGCTGAAAGGGCGCGAATGAGCCACCCGCTTGGGGTAATGACCAGAACGACTTCACATCCTTTTTGTTGCCGGTTCTGGCGGTGACAACAGACAGCTTTTCCCTGGCCCGGCGAATCTGCTTTTCGGTGTAGCCATTGCGCCTCATCAGGGCTTTTGCTTCATTACTTTCGAGGGGATTGTCCTTCAAGATCCGATATAGGCAGTCGCTGGGATCATCCAGGTCTTGTGCCTCCTCATCACTGGATGCCTCCGCTTCTCCCAGGATCTCCCGGGCGCTACCTTCGATGGCTTCGCCCCACACCACGCGAGTAGCTTCGATCCCATCTCCGATGTCACATGGCTCGATGGTGTAGGAGACACCTCCCTCGTCAGCGCCGATGTTCGACTTCGCTCGCGCCAGCACGCGTTGCTCGGAGTCTTCCTGCTTGGCAGCTACCAGTACCGTGCGCGCCAGCGCCGAGAACGCTTGCGAGCCAATAACTCGATCAGCAGGCGACGAGCCAGCGCCACCCTTAGCAAAGTGGGAAATTCCCACCACGGCGCAAAGGTTCTGCTCGGCGAAGTCCACTACGCCTTGCAGCGCCCGACGCACGTCATTGGCCTTGTGCATGTCGCCCTTCACTGCGCTGACGATGGGGTCGAGCATCAGAAGCGACACGCCGCCAATATCGCTAGCCGTCTCACGCAAACGGACAATGTCGTTAGCTGGGTCGAATGGGTCGGCGTCGCCTCTGGCGTTGGTGAGCCCCTGGATGATGTAGACGCGGCTCATGTCAGCGCCAGCAGCGGTCAAGCGGGGGATCAGCGTATCGGCTGGATCATCCTCACTCGACCAGATGAGTGCATTTCCCGGCTCGCTACAGCGGCTGCCATCGGGCCAGCGTCCACCAGTGGTGATGGTGGCGATCAGACCGATCAGCAGCGTGGTCTTCCCGGTACCGCCAGCGCCGGCGAGGATGTGCAGCTTTCCTTTGGCCAGCCAGCCAGGCCACAGCCACCGAATGGGAACGGCCTTGATTGTCGACGCCTTAACCGCATTGACGCGCCATAGGGGTGTTACGTTTTCACGATTGATGGGGCTAAGAGGCTCGGTCCATTCTTGTGCAAAGCGATCTGTAGTCATTTGACCCCCAGGCGCAGCTTGGCGAGGTTGAAGCGCGCCAGGTCGTCACCCTCCAACTTCCCTTGTTGCTGGAGAGGGTGGCCGATCCGATAAACCATGCGCTCATGTTCAATTGCCGCCTTACTTGGGCCGCTCCGCGGTTGTTTGTCGCAGGGAAACAAGTCCCGCAAATCCATACCAATTGCCGAGACAATCTCTTTTGTTGTGCAGCCGGCCCAGCATTTGAGCAAGACGACACCGTCCGAAGTTTCGCGAATTGCCAAACTGGGGTGCTTGTCGTTGTGTGCGGGGCAGCAGGCTTTCCACTTGTCGGCGCCAGCAGATTTAACTTTGTCTAATCGGTTGAGCACTTTATCCAGGCAAGCCGATCCCATCGGCGCATGTGCACCGTTTTGGATGTTCATGGTTATGCTCCGGGTTTGACTTCGGACAAATGGAGAGTCGCAGCAGCGCCAGTGTCGGACAAGTTGCTGACTAGATTGCCTAGGCTTTCGAGGAGCCAGCCTATATCGGTTACCGCCACAGGGCTCAGGCCGGTTTCACCGTTGGATGCTGTACAAGCCAACAAGTGGCCTATGCCTGATATTCCATGCGCGAGTACCGACACACAGCTCTCAGTCGCCTGCTCTGTCGCTTTCAGCTGAACGGGAGTCATGTTCTTCAGCGCTTCGTGGCGTGGCAGGAGATCGTTCCAGTAGCTCATTGCACACCCCCTTGGGCTTCCAGGGCGCGGGCCTGATCCATATGGTGGTTGTAGCGCTTCAAACGGACGGACAGGGACGAGTTTGCGCGGAGGGCGCTGAGGGCCATCCTGCGGTGAGCAAGAGCACGGATTTTGGACGGAATGAGGGTGTTCATCGGTTCAGCTCCTAACGTTGAGGAGCTGCCACGGATCGTCGCCAAACGATTTAGGGTGGCAGCTGTGCGCAGGTTGGCGAACCGGGACGTTAGGCACCCGGCAGACCCGAAGGTCTCCCGCGCACAGCCGCCATAAACAGGATGTGCGGGCACAAAAAAAGCGCCTGCATTCATCGAGGGGGCGCTTGTGCGCCTAACAGTAATCGGGTCGCCAAACCCGGTCGCTGAATTTGCAGCGACACGTGGACGATACAGCGAGCGCTGCATGGGTGCAAGTCCTACTCGTGCCCATTTTTCCCACTCGTGCCCATCCCTGAGCGTGGGCACGAGTGAGAAATATGGGCACGAGTAAGGAGAAAGGATATGAGTGGAGCCGGGGCATGTCATCACGCTACCTCCCCACGGCATGCTGCGATCTGCTCATCACACCAGGCATGAATCTCGGCCTCGATCCATACGACGCACTTCGGGCCGAGGGTGACCTGCTTGGGGAACACGCCATTAGCAATACGGCGGTAAATCTCGGTGCAGGACAGGCCGGTGATCGACTCAACGTTCTGGCGCTTGATGAAGCGGCGAGCGGGTGGGGTGGTGTTGGTAGGGTTAGCCATCGTCTGCGCCTCCTTGGGCGTTGCTGGTTACGATGGCTTGATTTAATGGTCAGTACGATAGTGACGTACAACGCTGACATGCTGACCTGTCAGTATGTCAGTACGTGCTGTCAACGTTCGTTGGGAGCGTCTAGGGGGCGGATCGCGGCAGCTAGAGCGTCAGTCTTGCGGTTTGGGGCTTCGAGTTTCAGCTGCTCCGCAATAAAAGAAGAAACAGTCTTCTGGAGTGGAGGGCGAGTTTTATCGAAGTCAATCCAGAATTTATTAGCCGCTAAGTGCATGGCCATTATGTCTGGTGTCTCGTAAGGCATCGTTAAGCCTTCGACTGCCGTTTCGGATGGCTCTTCTGGTATTTCAGAGTGGTGATAGACGCCGCGTCTTGGTATCCAGCTATATCCGGAATTCTCCAACTCATTTATAAGTGATGCAGGGTCGAATGCTATGAATTCATCCTTAACGGCTTCCCGTTTTCCATCTGGTAACACACAGTCCAAGGTTCTCTGAAACATACAGTTGTTCATGTACTCAGAGATTTCATGGCGCGGTACCCGATAGCGTTCATTTACCTCGGTTGCGCTTTTGGGGCCGCGAACCCAGCACACGCTAGCCGGGAAAAACTTATCTTGACCACTTTCTGCTAAGTGGCTGAACATTTTATGAAGTTCAAGTGCTGCAACCAAATTGCTTTTCGACATTTCAGCAGCAGCCAGTTCGATCAACTCCGAAAGAATCCTTGGTTCGTCTACTAAGGTTTTGCTCATGCTCGGCTGCTCCGAATAGAAACCACATTGGCGCCAGCGCAGAGGGCGTCAATTTCATCTGCCCAGTTCTGCATCATTTCCCGTCGTTGCTCTAGGTAGTGCGCATGGTTATACGTGTCGCGTATCGAATCCTGATCGCCGTGGGCCAGTTGCCGCTCGATCCAGTCCCGGTTGTAGCCTCGGGTGTTCAGGCTGGTGCTCAGCAGATGGCGGAATCCGTGACCAGTTTGCCGCCCCTCGTAACCCATCGTTGATAGCGCCTTGTTCACCGTGTTCTCGCTCATTGGCCTGGCCCGGTTGTTGCGCCCAGGAAAGGCGAGGGGATAGGAGCCGGTCAGTTCATGCAGGGTACGCAGCAGAACCACGGCCTGACGTGGGAGCGGGACGATGTGAGGGCGCCTTGACTTCATCCGCGCTGCAGGGATCGTCCAGGTAGCTGACTCCAGGTCGAACTCGTCCCAGGGCGCCAGCCGCAGCTCACCGGGTCGCACTGCTGTCAGCATTAGCAGGCGAATGGCGATCTTGCTGGTGATATCGCACTGAGCCGCGTCCAGCTTCTCCAGCAGATCGGGCAGTTCGCCTTCTGATACGTGTGGATGGTGGCGCGTGCGCGGGGCGTGCGCGGCTACCACGTCCAGATCGGTGGCGGGGTTGCCGGGTACCACGCCCTTGGCCAAACCGAAACGGAATATCTGGCTCAGCCACTGGCGAACCTTGCGGGCGACGTTAAATGCCTCGCGCCGCTCGATCTTGCGCACCAGGTCGACCAGCTCAGGGCGTTGCACCTCGGCAGCGGGCCGTCTGCCAATCACCGGGAATATGTCCGACTCTAGATACTGCAGCGCTTTTGATGCTGTGGCTGGAGCCCATCGTGGCTGGTTGTAGTCGTACCATTCCCGCGCTAGCACTTCGAGCGTCAGCACCTGCGCGGCGGCAGCGGCCTTTTCCAGCTGTTTATATGCGCTTGGGTCTATGTCCTGTGCCAGTAACTTCCGCGCGGCATCCCGGCGCTCGCGTGCCTGGGCAAGTGTGACGGCGGGGTAGGCGCCCAGGCCCAGCATCTTGGCCTTGCCCTCGAATCGGTAGCGAAGGCGCCAGAGCTTCCCGCCAGCGGTCGTCACTTCAAGGCAAAGGCCCTGGGCGTCAGCGAGGCGATAGAGCTTGTCGCGGGGTTTGGCGGTGCGAATGGCGGTATCTGTGAGCGCCACGGCTATTCCCTTGCAGTGCCGAACCGCGCTGGATTGCGGTCGGTGTGTGAGTAGGATATTGGACCGAACTCGTCCTACTCACAAATCTACTCACATACTTTGGGGCTTACAAGGGAATCACTGGGAACGATGGGCACAAAAAAACCGGCTCAGTGGCCGGTTTCTCTGGTGTTCCGGGTCTGGTAGGGACCGCTTGGAACTATGTGATGGTGCCCCGAGGGAGACTCGAACTCCCACTCCTTTCGAAAACGGATTTTGAATCCGCCGCGTCTACCAATTCCGCCATCAGGGCGTGTGGCGCGCAGTATAGAGAGCTACCTTCGGTCGGTCAATCGGCTTTCATGGTCAATTTTCACGCATTGGGCTAAACTTCCCGGCTTTGCCGAACCCGAACATCATCATGCGCGTCGCCGATTTTTCCTTCGAACTCCCCGATTCCCTGATCGCTCGCCATCCTTTGGCCGAGCGTCATGGCAGCAGACTGCTGGTCCTCGATGGGCCGAGCGGCGCGCTGACCCATAAGCAGTTCCCCGATCTGCTCGCCTACCTGCGCCCCGGCGACCTGATGGTGTTCAACAACACCCGGGTGATCCCGGCGCGGTTGTTTGGTCAGAAAGCCTCCGGCGGCAAGCTGGAGGTGCTGGTCGAGCGCGTGCTCGACAGCCACCGTGTACTCGCCCATGTGCGCGCCAGCAAGGCGCCCAAGGAAGGCGCGGTGATCCTCATCGACGGCGGTGGCGAGGCCGAAATGGTCGCGCGCCACGAGACGCTGTTCGAACTGCGTTTCACCGAAGAAGTGCTGCCGCTGCTCGAACGCGTTGGGCATATGCCGCTGCCGCCTTACATCGACCGCCCCGACGAGGGCGCTGACCGCGAGCGCTACCAGACCGTGTACGCCGAACGCGCCGGTGCCGTTGCCGCGCCGACTGCAGGGCTGCACTTCGACGAAGCGCTGCTGGAGCAGATCGCCGCCAAGGGCGTCGAGCGCGCCTTCGTCACCCTGCATGTTGGCGCGGGCACCTTCCAGCCGGTGCGGGTCGACAAGATCGAAGACCACCACATGCATAAAGAGTGGCTCGAAGTGAGCCAGGATGTGGTCGATGCCATCGAAGCCTGCCGGGCCCGTGGTGGCCGTGTGATCGCAGTCGGTACCACCAGCGTGCGTTCGCTGGAAAGCGCGGCGCGCGATGGCGTACTCAAGGCCTTCAGTGGCGACACCGATATCTTCATCTACCCGGGCCGGCCGTTCCATGTGGTCGACGCGCTGGTCACCAATTTCCATCTGCCGGAGTCCACGCTGCTGATGCTGGTCTCGGCCTTCGCCGGTTACCCCGAGACCATGGCCGCCTACGCGGCGGCGGTCGACAATGGTTACCGCTTCTTCAGTTACGGTGATGCCATGTTCATCACCCGCAATCCGGCGCCACGCGGCCCAGAGGATCAAGCATGAGTCGCACCTGTCGAATGTCCTTCGAACTGCTGGCCACCGACGGCAAAGCCCGTCGTGGCCGCCTGACCTTCCCTCGTGGCACGGTCGAAACCCCAGCGTTCATGCCGGTGGGCACCTATGGCACGGTCAAGGGCATGCTGCCGCGTGACATCGAAGCCACTGGCGCCGAGATCATCCTCGGCAACACCTTCCACCTGTGGCTGCGCCCGGGCACCGAGGTGGTCAAGAAGCACAACGGTCTGCACGATTTCATGCAATGGAAAGGCCCTATTCTCACTGACTCCGGTGGTTTCCAGGTGTTCAGCCTGGGCGCCATGCGCAAGATCAAGGAGGAGGGCGTGACCTTCGCCTCGCCGGTCGACGGTTCCAAGGTGTTCATGGGCCCTGAAGAGTCCATGCAGGTACAGCGCGACCTGGGTTCGGACATCGTGATGATCTTCGACGAGTGCACCCCGTACCCGGCCGAGCACGACGTTGCACGCACCTCCATGGAGCTGTCGCTGCGCTGGGCCCAGCGCTCGAAGAATGCCCACGGCGACAACACCGCAGCGCTGTTCGGCATCGTCCAGGGCGGCATGTATGAAGACCTGCGCAAGCGTTCGCTGGATGCGCTGGTCGACATCGACTTTGACGGCCTGGCCATCGGTGGCCTGTCGGTGGGCGAGCCCAAGCATGAAATGATCAAGGTGCTGGACTACCTGCCGGCGCTCATGCCCGCTGACAAACCTCGTTACCTTATGGGGGTAGGCAAACCGGAAGATCTCGTTGAGGGTGTGCGCCGCGGCGTCGACATGTTCGACTGCGTGATGCCGACGCGTAACGCGCGCAACGGTCATCTGTTCGTCGATACAGGGGTGATCAAGATCCGCAACGCATTCCATCGCCACGATGATTCGCCGCTGGATCCGACCTGTGACTGCTACACCTGCAGCAACTTCTCCCGGGCTTATCTGCATCACCTGGACAAGTGCGGCGAAATGCTGAGCAGCATGCTTAATACCATCCACAACTTGCGCCATTATCAGCGCTTGATGGCCGGTTTACGCGAGGCTATTCAACAGGGTAAATTGGCCGCCTTTGTCGACGCCTTCTACGCCAAGCGCGGGCTGCCTGTGCCGCCTTTGGACTAACTGTCTGCATCCATTATTAGAAAATTACCTTAGGAGTGCCCAATGAGCTTCTTGATCCCCGCCGCCTACGCGGACGCCGCAGCACCTGCCGCCGGCCCAGCCGGTACCGGCTTCGAGTGGATTTTCCTGGTCGGTTTCCTGGTCATCTTCTACCTGATGATCTGGCGCCCTCAGGCCAAACGCGCCAAAGAGCAGAAGAACCTGCTGGGCAACTTGCAAAAAGGTGACGAAGTTGTCACCAACGGCGGCATCGCCGGCAAGATCGTCAAGGTTTCCGATGATTTCGTGGTTCTGGAAGTATCCGACACCGTCGAGCTGAAGTTCCAGAAGGGCGCCATCGCGGCGACCCTGCCAAAAGGTACGCTCAAGGCTATCTGAGTTACCGGTTTCATTTTTCCAGTCGGGGCGCGCAAAGCGCCCCGCGTCTTGAACGGGCGGCGTGATGCTGAACAAATACCCTCTGTGGAAATACGCACTGATCGTGCTGGTACTGGCGGTCGGCTTTATTTATTCCGCTCCCAACCTCTACCCGGATGATCCGGCGGTACAGATCAGCGGTGCCAGCTCGGCGCTGCACGTGAATCAGGCCGACCTCGATCGCGTCAGCAAGGCGCTGGCCGATGCCAAGATCACCGTCAAGGGCGCGAGCCTGGGTGAGAAGGGCAGCGGGTTGGTGCGTCTGACCAACCAGGAAGACCAACTGCCAGCCAAGGATGTAGTGCGCAAGGCACTGGGCGATGATTACGTCGTGGCCCTGAACCTGGCCCAAACCACTCCGCAATGGCTGCGTAACCTGGGCGCAAGCCCAATGAAGCTGGGCCTGGACCTGTCCGGTGGTGTGCACTTCCTGCTGGAAGTGGACATGGACAAGGCCATGACGGCCCGCATGAAAGTCTACGAAGGCGAGGTCAAGACCTTGCTGCGCAAAGAGCGCGTCCGCTACCGCAGCCTGCCTCAGCAGGATGGCGGCATCATGCTGGGCTTCGCTGACGATGCCACCCGCGAACAGGCACGTGCCCTGATCCGCAAGAATTTCAATGATTTCGACCTGACCACCACCGAGCGCAACGACCTCGCGGTGCTGCGTCTGGCGCTGACTCAGGCGAAAGTCGCCGAGATCCGCGAATACTCGATCAAGCAGAACCTCACCACCGTGCGCAACCGCGTCAACGAGCTGGGCGTGGCCGAGCCGCTGGTGCAGCGCCAGGGCGCCAACCGTATCGTGGTCGAGCTGCCAGGCGTGCAGGACACGGCCGAAGCCAAGCGTATTCTCGGCAAGACCGCCAACCTTGAGTTCCGCTTCGGTGCCGAGCCGGGCGCGTCCAAGGCGACTACCGAGGTCTTCGAGTTCCGTGAAGGCGGCCGTTCCGCCCCGGTCGAACGTGGCTTGATCATCACCGGTGACCAGGTTACCGACGCCCAGGCCAGCTTCGACGAGCACGGTCGCCCGCAGGTGAACATTCGCCTCGACGGCCACGGCGGCGAGCTGATGAGCCGTGCAACCCGCAGCAACGTCGGTCGCAGCATGGCGGTGATCTTCATCGAGCAGAAGCCGGTCACCCGCTACGTCAAGCAGACCGTCGACGGCGTCGAGAAAGACGTTGCCGTTCAGAGCTTTGCGGAAGAGAAGAAGATCATCAGCCTGGCGACCATCCAGTCGCCGCTGGGTAGCCAATTCCGCATCACCGGCCTCAATGGCCAGGGTGAATCGTCCGAGTTGGCCCTGCTGTTGCGTGCCGGTGGCCTGGCTGCGCCGATGTACTTCGCTGAAGAACGTACCATTGGCCCAAGCCTGGGTGCCGACAACATCACCAAGGGTATCGATGCGTCGCTGTGGGGCATGCTGTTCGTTTCGCTGTTCATCATCGCCATCTACCGCGGCTTCGGCGTGATCGCCACCGTCGCCCTGACCGGTAACATGATCCTGCTGCTGGCCTTGATGTCGCTGCTCGGCGCCACCCTGACCCTGCCGGGTATCGCTGGTATCGTGCTGACCATGGGTATGGCGGTCGATGCCAACGTGCTGATTTTCTCGCGTATTCGCGAAGAGCTTAAAAACGGCATGTCGGTACAGCGCGCCATCCACGAAGGCTTCAGCCGTGCCTACACCGCGATCATCGACGCCAACCTGACCAGCCTGCTGGTCGGCGGTATCCTGTTCGCCATGGGTACCGGCCCGGTCAAAGGGTTCGCGGTTACCATGTCCCTCGGGATTTTCACCTCGATGTTCACCGCCGTCATGGTGACCCGCGCAATGGTCAACCTGACCTGTGGCGGGCGTGACATCAAGAAGCTGTGGGTTTGAGGGAATAACCATGAAAACCATCAACTTCATGGGCGTGCGCAACGTTGCGTTCGCCATCACCGTCCTGCTGACCGTACTGGCGTTGTTCAGCTGGTGGCACAAGGGCCTGAACTTTGGCCTGGACTTCACCGGCGGTACGCTCATCGAGCTGACCTACGAGCGTCCGGCGGACCTCAAGTCGGTGCGCGCAGAGCTGGTCGATTCGGGTTTCCATGAGGCCATCGTGCAGAGCTTCGGTGCTACCACCGATCTGCTGGTGCGTATGCCGGGCGACGACCCGCAACTGGGTAACAAGGTTGCCGCTGCCCTGCAGAAGGCCGGTGGTGACAACCCGGCGACGATCAAGCGCGTCGAGTTCGTTGGCCCGCAGGTGGGCGAGGAGCTGCGCGATCAGGGCGGCCTGGGCATGCTCCTGGCACTGGGCGGGGTGTTGCTCTACCTGGCCTTCCGCTTCCAGTGGAAATTCGCCGTGGGGGCGATCGTCTCGCTGATTCACGACGTGGTCGTGACCGTGGGTATCCTGTCGTTCTTCCAGATCACCTTCGACTTGACGGTGCTGGCGGCGGTGCTGGCGATCATCGGTTACTCGCTCAACGACACAATCGTCGTGTTCGACCGTGTGCGTGAGAACTTCCGCGTGATGCGCAAGGCGTCGCTGATCGAGAACATCAACGTCTCGACCACTCAAACCCTGCTGCGCACCATCGCCACCTCGGTGTCGACCTTGCTGGCCATCGCCGCGCTGCTGTTCTTCGGTGGCGACAACCTGTTCGGCTTCTCCCTGGCACTGTTCATCGGCGTCATGGCGGGTACCTACTCGTCGATCTACATCGCCAACGTGGTGCTGATCTGGTTGAACCTGAACAGCGAAGACCTGATTCCGCCGGTCAAGGCTGAAGGGGTCGACGATCGTCCGTAAGGCTTAGCCCTGCGCCGTTCGGCGAGCAAAAGGCGCGAGTGTTGAACTCGCGCCTTTTTTTTTGCTCCAAGGCTGGGAGAAGCGCGGGTTGATACCCGCCGGTACGATCAGGAGGTTCACGTGAATAAATCAATGCTGGTGGGTGCGGTACTGGGTGCTGTCGGTGTTACTGCCGGAGGTGCTGTGGCGACCTACAGCTTGGTGAACAAAGGCCCCGAAGTCGCCCAGGTGACGGACGTGCAGCCGATCAAGCAGCAGGTGAAAACCCCGCGTGAAGTGTGCAAGGACGTGGCTGTGACGCGTCAGGCGCCGGTCAAGGACCAGCACCAGATCGCCGGTACCGTGGTCGGTGCCCTGGCGGGTGGCTTGCTGGGTAATCAGATTGGTGGCGGCACCGGCAAGAAGATCGCCACCGTGGCCGGTGCGGTCGGTGGTGGTTATGCCGGTAACAAGGTGCAGGAAGGCATGCAGGAGCGTGATACCTACACCACCACGCAAACCCGTTGCAACACGGTCAATGACATCAGCGAGAAGGTCGTTGGCTACAACGTGACCTACTCCATCGGTGATCAGGTGGGCAAGGTGAAGATGGATCGCGAGCCCGGCTCGACCATTCCTCTGGACAAGAATGGCAAGCTGATCCTCAGCGAAGCGGGCCAGTGATCTGAATATGGCAGCCACAAAAAAAGCACCCGAGGGTGCTTTTTTTGTGGCTGCAATCGGCGCTTAGCGCTTCATGCTTTCTGGCAGGTGTGGCTGGATGGCAGTCAGCACGGCCTTGAAGCACTTGATGTTACCGGCAACGATGTGGCCTTTTTCGAGGTGCTCGTGGCCACCGTTGAAGTCGCTCACCAGGCCGCCTGCTTCCTGGATCAGCAGCACGCCGGCAGCCATGTCCCACTCGGACAGCCCCGACTCCCAGAAGGCGTCGAAACGGCCGGCGGCCACGTAGGCCAGATCCAGGCTGGCGGAGCCGGCGCGGCGGATGCCGGCGGTCTGGCCAGTCAGGGCGCGGAACATGCCCAGGTAGTTGTCCATGTCAGCCATCTGGCCGTCACGGAACGGGAAGCCGGTGCCCAGCAGGGCGCCTTCGAGGCTGGTGCGCGAGCTGACACGCAGACGGCGGCCATTGAGCTGGGCGCCACGGCCGCGGCTGGCGGTGAATTCTTCCTGGCGTACCGGGTCGAGAACGACGGCGTGCTCGAGGCGGCCGCGGTATTTGCAGGCGATGCTGACGGCGAAGTGGGGGATGCCGCGCAGGAAGTTGGTGGTGCCGTCCAGCGGATCGATGATCCACAGGTAGTCCTTGCCTTCTTCGCCGGTGCCCGCGTGCAGGCCGGTTTCTTCGCCCTGGATCGAGTGGTTCGGGTAGGCCTTGCGCAGTGCGTCGACGATTTTCTGTTCGGCGGCGCGATCAACCTCGGAAACGTAGTCCTTAGCCTCTTTCTCGTCCACCTTGATGGTATCCAGGCGTTCGATGGAGCGGAAAATCAGTTCACTGGCGCTGCGAGCGGCGCGCAGGGCGATATTCAGCATAGGCTGCATGGGCGGGTCACCTGGAGATGTTAAAGAAGAAAGCCGGACATTCTAGCAGAAAAGTTTGGCGGCAGAAGTGTCACATTTGCTTTCATAGCGTTACGCTGGTCGGTTCTGTAAGATCGAAACCCTCAAAACCCGCATCTGTGAGCACAACACCTTGCTGCAAAATATTCGTGTTGTTCTGGTCAATACCAGCCACCCCGGCAACATCGGCGGCGCTGCGCGTGCCATGAAAAACATGGGCCTGTCGCGTCTGGTGCTGGTGCAACCCAAGGAATTCCCGGCCGCGGACGCCAGTGCGCGGGCCTCCGGCGCCGACGACGTGCTGGCCACCGCCCAGGTGGTCGACAGCCTCGAGCAGGCGCTGGTCGGCTGTAGCTTGGTAATGGGCACCAGCGCCCGCGAGCGCAGTATCCCCTGGCCGCTGATCGACCCCCGTGAGTGTGGGGCCAAGGCTGTGGAACATGCTGTCGGCGGCGAAGAAGTCGCCCTGGTGTTCGGGCGCGAGCACGCCGGCCTGACCAACGAAGAACTGCAGCGATGTCACTTCCACGTGCATATTCCCTCGAACCCCGGCTTCAGCTCGCTGAACCTGGCGGCCGCCGTCCAGGTGCTCTCTTATGAGGTGCGCATGGCCTGGCTGGCCGTTGCAGGTTCGGCGCCGCAAGCCGAGAAGGTCGACGCCAGCGAGCTGGCGACCATGGATGAAATGGAGCTGTTCTATGACCACCTGGAAAAAACCCTGGTGGACATCGGCTTCCTCGATCCCGAGAAGCCCAAGCACCTGATGGCGCGTCTGCGCCGGCTGTATGGGCGAAGCGCGGTCGAGCGTCCGGAAATGAGCATTTTGCGCGGCATCCTCACCGAGACCCAGAAGGTCGCACGGGGCGAGCCGCATAAAAGGAAGGACTGACAGATGTTCGAACGTCTGCGTGAAGATATCCAGAGCGTTTTCCATCGTGACCCGGCGGCGCGCAACGCCTTCGAGGTACTGACCTGCTACCCCGGCATGCATGCCATCTGGCTGCATCGCCTGGGCAACGCCTTGTGGAAGCGTGACTTCAAATGGCTGGCACGCCTGGTGTCGAACTTCGGCCGTTGGATGACCGGGATCGAAATCCACCCGGGCGCGACCATTGGCCGGCGCTTCTTCATCGACCACGGCATGGGCATCGTCATCGGTGAAACCGCCGAAATCGGCGACGACGTCACCCTGTATCAGGGCGTGACCCTGGGCGGGACCAGCTGGAATAAAGGCAAGCGCCACCCGACTCTGGAAAACGGCGTGGTGGTAGGGGCGGGGGCCAAGGTGCTCGGCCCGTTCACTGTCGGCGCCGGTGCCAAGATCGGCTCCAATGCAGTGGTCACCAAGGCGGTGCCGGCCGGTGCCACTGCAGTCGGCATCCCGGGGCGGATCATCGTCAAGAGCGAAGACTCCGAGCTCGAAGCCAAGCGCAAGGCCATGGCTGAGAAGATTGGCTTCGACGCCTACGGCGTCAGCGGCGATATGCCTGATCCAGTGGCGCGCGCCATTGGCCAGATGCTCGATCACCTGCAAGCTGTAGACGAGCGGCTGGAGGGCATGTGTGGCGCGCTGACCAAGATGGGTAGCGACTATTGTGCGAAGGAGCTGCCGGCCCTGCCGGAAGATGACTTTAGCGAGTTGGCTCAGGTCGCCCAGCGCGACATTCAGTCGCATTGATCGCGCCGCAGTGACGTCATACTGACATATGGGCGTGTGCTCACGCCCCTTTGCTGCTACACTCGCGCCCGCCTCCGAGCTGCCAAACCCGACTAAAGCAGTAGGTCTAATAGTTGACTTAAATGCTCGGGAATCGCATACTCGCACACATCCTGTAACTCCCGTGGTACCCATTAGCCATGCGATTGACTACCAAAGGCCGATACGCCGTGACAGCCATGCTTGACTTGGCGTTGCACGCGCAGCATGGGCCGGTGTCTTTGGCCGACATTTCCGAGCGCCAGGGCATATCCCTCTCTTATCTGGAACAGCTGTTCGCCAAGCTGCGCCGCAGCAGCCTGGTTTCCAGCGTGCGCGGTCCGGGCGGTGGCTACCAGTTGTCGCGGGGCATGGAAACCATCCAGGTGGCCCAGGTTATCGATGCGGTCAATGAATCGGTCGATGCCACCCGTTGCCAGGGCCTTGGGGACTGCCATGCCGGTGATACCTGCCTGACCCACCACCTGTGGTGCGACCTCAGCCAGCAGATCCACGAATTTCTCAGCGGCATCAGCCTGGCCGACCTCGTCATGCGCCGTGAGGTGCAGGAAGTCGCTCAGCGCCAGGACCTGCGACGTGTCGCAGGCCGTACTGCCCAGCTGGACAAGATTGAGACGTCCGCCGTCGACTGACCTTTTAATAGTGACGAGCGACGCCACCGCCTGATAGGAGATACTCAATGAAGTTGCCGATCTACCTCGATTACTCCGCGACCACGCCGGTCGATCCCCGTGTCGCCCAGAAGATGGCCGACTGCCTGCTGGTCGACGGTAACTTCGGTAACCCGGCCTCGCGCTCCCACGTGTTCGGCTGGAAAGCCGAGGAAGCGGTCGAGAACGGCCGTCGCCAGGTGGCCGAGCTGATCAACGCCGATCCGCGCGAGATCGTCTGGACCAGCGGTGCCACCGAGTCCGACAACCTCGCCCTGAAAGGCGTGGCGCACTTCTATCAGACCAAGGGCAAGCACATCATTACCTCCAAGATCGAGCACAAGGCGGTCCTGGATACCGCTCGCCAGCTCGAGCGTGAAGGTTTCGAGGTCACCTACCTCGAGCCAGGTGAAGATGGCATCGTCACCCCGGCCCAGGTCGAAGCCGTGCTGCGCGACGACACCATTCTGGTCTCGCTGATGCACGTCAACAACGAAGTTGGCTCGATCAACGACATCGCCGCCATTGGTGAGCTGACCCGTTCGCGTGGCGTGCTGTTCCACGTCGATGCCGCGCAGTCGGCCGGCAAGGTCGAAATCGACCTGCAAAAGCTGAAAGTCGACCTGATGTCGTTCTCGGCGCACAAGGTCTACGGCCCGAAAGGTATCGGCGCGCTGTACGTCAGCCGCAAACCGCGTGTGCGTCTGGAAGCGATCATCCACGGCGGTGGCCATGAGCGCGGCATGCGTTCGGGTACCCTGCCGACCCACCAGATCGTCGGCATGGGCGAAGCCTTCGCCATTGCCAAACAGGAAATGGCCGCTGAAAACGTCCGTATCAAGGCGCTGAGCGACCGCTTCTTCAAGCAGGTCTCGGACCTCGAAGAGCTGTACGTCAACGGCAGCCAGACTCAGCGTGTACCGCACAACCTGAACCTGAGCTTCAACTACGTCGAAGGCGAGTCGCTGCTGATGTCGCTGAAAGACATCGCCGTATCGTCCGGTTCGGCCTGCACCTCCGCTTCGCTCGAGCCGTCGTACGTACTGCGCGCTCTGGGCCGTAACGACGAGCTGGCGCACAGCTCGATCCGCTTCTCCTTCGGCCGCTTCACCAGCGAAGAAGAAGTCGACTACGCCGCGCAAAAAGTCTGCGAGGCGGTCAACAAGCTGCGTGAATTGTCGCCGCTGTGGGACATGTACAAAGACGGCGTCGACATCTCCAAGATCGAGTGGGCCGCCCACTAAGCAGTCGCCGGCAAGAGCGGCTCCCTGATGAGGAAGGAATTGCACCATGGCATACAGTGAAAAGGTCATCGACCACTACGAAAACCCACGCAACGTCGGCAAGATGAATGCCGAGGACCCGGATGTCGGTACCGGCATGGTCGGCGCCCCAGCGTGCGGTGACGTGATGCGTCTGCAGATCAAGGTCAACGAGCAAGGCATCATCGAAGACGCCAAGTTCAAGACCTACGGCTGCGGTTCGGCCATCGCCTCCAGCTCCCTCGCCACCGAGTGGATGAAGGGCAAGACCCTGGACGAAGCCGAAACCATCAAGAACACCCAGCTGGCGGAAGAACTGGCATTGCCGCCGGTGAAGATCCACTGCTCGGTACTCGCCGAAGATGCCATCAAGGCAGCCGTTCGCGATTACAAGCAGAAGAAAGGCTTGATCTAAGCCGCCCGTTGCTAGGTAAGAGGTAAGGAGTTCCGATGGCTATCAGCATGACAGAAGCCGCCGCCAACCACGTGCGGCGTTCCCTGGACGGGCGCGGCAAGGGCGAGGGTATCCGCCTGGCCGTGCGCACCACCGGCTGCTCGGGCCTGGCCTACGTGCTGGAGTTCGTCGACGAAGTGGCGGGCGAAGACCAGGTGTTCGAGAACCACGGCGTGAAGGTCATCATCGACCCCAAGAGCCTGGTCTACCTCGATGGCACCGAGCTCGACTTCGTCAAGGAAGGGTTGAACGAAGGCTTCAAATTCAACAACCCCAACGTGCGCGGTGAGTGTGGCTGCGGCGAAAGCTTCAACGTCTGAGGCTGGCTGTGGGTACTCCTTGTCATTACGCTCTGTTTGATCTCCAGCCGTGCTTCCGGCTGGACCTCGATAAGCTGGCCACTCGCTATCGCGAACTGGCCCGCGAGGTCCATCCCGACCGTTTTGCCGACGCTTCCGAGCGTGAGCAACGGGTGGCGCTGGAGAAGTCCGCGGCTCTCAACGACGCCTACCAGACTCTGCGCAGTGCGCCGCGCCGCGCCCGCTACCTGCTGGCCATTGGCGGTCACGAAGTGCCTCAGGAAGTCACGGTCCACGACCCTGACTTTCTGTTGCAGCAGATGCAGTGGCGCGAAGAGCTCGAAGAGCTGCAGGACGAAGCCGACCTCGAGGGTGTGGCCGTGTTCAAGAAGCGCCTCAAAGGTGCCCAGGACACGCTGAACGAGGATTTCGCCGCCTGCTGGAACGTGCCTGCCGAGCGCGACAAGGCCGAGCGCCTGATGCGCCGCATGCAGTTCCTCGACAAGCTCGCCCAAGAAGTGCGCCAACTGGAAGAGCGCCTCGACGATTAACCCGGCGTTGCCCGTGATGACGCCTAAGGTATTCAGATAAGCATGGCCCTACTGCAGATCGCCGAACCCGGTCAAAGCCCCCAGCCGCACCAGCGCCGCCTGGCGGTGGGAATCGACCTGGGTACCACCAATTCTCTGGTCGCTGCCGTGCGCAGCGGTCGCAGCGAGCCCCTGCCCGATGTGCAGGGTAACGTCATTCTGCCCTCTGCGGTGCGCTACCTGGCAGACCACAACGAGGTCGGCCTGGCTGCGCGCGAGGCGGCCGCCAGCGACCCGCTGAACACCGTGCTGTCGGTCAAGCGCCTGATGGGGCGTGGCCTGGCTGACGTGAAGCAGTTGGGCGAGCAGTTGCCGTACCGCTTCATTGGCGGTGAATCGCACATGCCGTTCATCGACACGGTTCAAGGCCCGAAAAGCCCGGTGCAAGTGTCCGCCGACATCCTCAAGGTGCTGCGCGAGCGCGCGGAAGCTACTTTGGGTGGTGATCTGGTCGGTGCGGTAATCACCGTGCCAGCGTACTTCGACGACGCTCAGCGCCAGGCGACCAAAGATGCGGCCAAGCTGGCCGGTCTGAACGTGTTGCGCCTGCTCAACGAACCGACTGCCGCTGCCGTGGCCTACGGCCTGGATCAGAATGCCGAAGGCCTGGTGGCCATCTATGACCTGGGTGGCGGTACCTTCGACATTTCCATCCTGCGCCTGACTGCTGGCGTGTTCGAAGTGCTGGCTACCGGCGGCGACACCGCCTTGGGTGGCGACGACTTTGACCACGCCATTGCCGGCTGGATCATCGAGCAGGCCGGGTTGTCCTCCGACCTCGATCCGGCTACCCAGCGCCAGCTGCTGCAAGCTGCCTGCGCCGCCAAGGAAGCCCTGACTGATGCCGACGTGGTCAGCGTCAGCCATGGCACCTGGCAGGGTGAGCTGAGTCGCGCCGCCTTCGAGGCCATGATCGAACCGCTGATCGCCCGCAGTCTCAAGTCCTGCCGCCGCGCCGTGCGCGACAGTGGTATCGAGCTGGAAGAAGTGGGCGCGGTGGTCATGGTCGGTGGTTCCACCCGCGTGCCGCGTGTGCGCGAGGCTGTTGGTACGCTGTTCGGCCGCACCCCGCTGACCTCGATCGACCCCGATCAGGTGGTCGCCATCGGCGCCGCCATCCAGGCTGATACCCTGGCCGGCAACCGCCGCGAAGGTGGCGAACTGCTGTTGCTCGACGTCATTCCGCTGTCCCTGGGCCTTGAGACCATGGGCGGGCTGATGGAAAAGGTGATCCCGCGCAACACCACCATTCCGGTGGCGCGTGCCCAGGAATTCACCACGTATAAAGATGGCCAGTCGGCCATGATGATTCACGTGCTGCAGGGCGAGCGCGAGCTGATCAGCGACTGCCGCTCGCTGGCGCGCTTCGAGCTGCGTGGCATCCCGGCGATGGTTGCTGGGGCGGCGAAAATTCGCGTCACCTTCCAGGTCGATGCCGACGGCCTGCTCAGCGTCGCTGCCCGCGAACTGGGTTCGGGCGTCGAGGCCAGCATCCAGGTCAAACCATCCTACGGCCTGACCGATGGCGAAATCGCACGCATGCTCAAGGACTCCTTCGAGCACGCCGGTTCCGACAAGCAGGCTCGTCAGTTGCGTGAACACCAGGTCGACGGCGAACGCCTGCTCGAAGCAGTACAGGGCGCCCTGGACGCTGATGGCGAGCGGCTGCTCAGCAGTGAAGAGCGCGAAGCCATCGAATTCCAGATGCAGGAACTACGTGATTTGCTGGCCGGCACCGATGGCCCAGCCATCGAGCAACAGACCAAGCGTCTGTCGCAGGTGACCGATGCATTTGCCGCCCGTCGCCTTGATTCGACGGTCAAAGCCGCACTGGCCGGGCGCAACCTGAATGAGATCGAGGAGTAACCGATGCCGCTGGTGACATTCCTGCCGCACGAGAAATTCTGCCCTGAAGGGCTGACCGTGGAGGTGCCGGTCGGGACCAACATCCTGGAGCTGGCCCACGACCATCACATCGAGATGGAAAGCGCCTGCGGTGGCGTCAAGGCCTGCACCACCTGCCACTGTATTGTTCGCAAAGGTTTCGACTCGCTCGAAGAAGCCGACGAGCTGGAAGAGGACATGCTGGACAAGGCCTGGGGCCTGGAGGCCCAGTCACGCCTCGGCTGCCAGGTGGTCGTGGCGGATGATGACCTGACCATCGAGATCCCCAAATATTCGCTCAACCACGCTGCCGAAGCGCCGCATTGAGGAGTTTGGCATGAGCCTGAAATGGGTTGATGTACTTGAGATCGCCATCCAGCTTGCAGAAAGCAAGCCGGACGTCGATCCTCGTTATGTGAATTTCGTAGACCTGCACCGCTGGGTCCTGGCTTTGCCAGAGTTCAGCGACGATCCGTCACGTGGCGGTGAGAAAGTGCTGGAGGCTATCCAGGCGGCCTGGATCGACGAAGCCGACTAAGCGCGACACTGCAGGTTAGGCAATCCCTATGAACCCGCGTATAATTCGCGGGTTTAATTTTTCGCAACACTCATATTCTGGAGTTTTCCATGGCTGTTCAACGTACTTTCTCGATCATCAAGCCTGACGCCGTTGCCAAAAACGTTATCGGCAAGATCACCACTCGCTTCGAAGAAGCCGGCCTGAAAATCGTTGCTTCGAAAATCAAGCAACTGTCCAAAGCCGAAGCCGAAGGCTTCTACGCCGAGCACAGCGCTCGTGGCTTCTTCGGTGACCTGGTTGCCTTCATGACTTCCGGTCCGGTTGTCGTTCAGGTTCTGGAAGGCGAAAACGCCATCGCTCTGAACCGTGAGCTGATGGGCGCTACCAACCCTAAAGAAGCTGCTGCCGGCACCATCCGTGCTGACTTCGCCGAGTCGATCGACGCCAACGCCGTTCACGGTTCGGACTCCGAAGCTGCCGCTGCTCGCGAAATCGCTTACTTCTTCGCTGCTACCGAGGTAACCACTCGCTAAGCGAAAGCTTACGGGTGAGGGTGAATCCATGACGACATCTACTGGCAAAATCAACCTGTTGGGTCTGACCCAGCCGGAAATGGAACAATTCTTCGACTCAATCGGGGAGAAGCGCTTCCGTGCCGGCCAGGTGATGAAATGGATTCACCATTTTGGCGTCGATGATTTCGCCGCCATGACGAACGTCGGCAAGGCCTTGCGCGAAAAGCTCGAGGCGGTTGCCGAAATTCGTCCTCCGGAAGTGGTCAGCGAAGACATTTCCGCCGACGGCACCCGTAAATGGGTGATCCGCGTTGCCTCCGGCAGCTGCGTCGAGACCGTCTACATCCCTACCGATGACCGCGGCACCTTGTGCGTATCGTCGCAAGCCGGCTGCGCCCTGGACTGCAGTTTCTGCTCCACCGGCAAGCAAGGCTTCAACAGCAACCTCACCGCCGCCGAAGTCATTGGCCAGGTGTGGCTTGCCAACAAATCCTTCGGGACCGTCCCGGCCAAAGTCGACCGCGCGATTACCAACGTGGTGATGATGGGCATGGGCGAGCCTCTGCTGAATTTCGACAATGTCATCGCCGCCATGAAAATCATGATGGACGATCTGGGCTATGGCATTTCCAAGCGTCGCGTCACGCTGTCCACCTCGGGTGTGGTGCCGATGATCGACGAACTGGCCAAGCACATCGACGTGTCGCTGGCCCTGTCGCTGCACGCGCCGAATGACGAGCTGCGCAATCAGCTGGTGCCGATCAACAAGAAGTACCCGCTGAAGGTGCTGCTGGAATCGTGCATGGGCTACATGGCCACCTTGGGTGGCAAGCGCGTGCTGACGGTCGAGTACACCCTGCTCAAGGACGTCAACGACCAGCCTGAGCATGCCGCGCAAATGATCGAGCTGCTGCGTGACGTGCCGTGCAAGATCAACCTGATCCCGTTCAACCCGTTCCCGCATTCTGGCTACGAGCGTCCTAGCAACAACGCAATCCGCCGCTTCCAGGACATGCTCCACCACGGTGGTTTCAACGTCACCACCCGTACCACCCGCGGCGAAGACATCGACGCCGCTTGCGGCCAGCTGGTCGGTCAGGTCAATGACCGCACCCGCCGCAGCGAGCGCTACATCGCCGTACGCCAGCTGTCTGCCGACGCTGAGCTTTCAGACAGCGCCGTGCGCCACTGAGTACGGGCCTACCATGATCCTGCGCATCGCGCTGTCGATCCTTGCGCTATTGCTGCTGGCTGGCTGTGCGTCGGACGGGGCGAGCGATCCTTTGGCCAATCGCCAAGGGCGAGTGGAGGCAGGGCGGGCTTACGTGCAGCTGGGGCTTGGCTATTTGCAACAAGGTTTGACCGAGCAGGCCAAGGCCCCACTGGGCAAGGCACTGGGGCTGGATGCCAGGGATCCCGACGCCCACGCGGCGTTGGCCCTGGTGTTCCAAGCCGAAGGCGAACCCTCGCTGGCTGAGGAACACTTCAAAAAAGCGCTGTCGGCAAGCTCGGCCGATACGCGAATTCGCAACAATTACGGCAGTTTCCTATATGCTCAGCAGCGTTTCGCCGAAGCCGAGCAGATGTTTCGCCAGGCCAGCGCCGATACCCTGTATCCTGAACGCTCACGGGTATATGAGAACCTTGGCCTGACGGCCTTGCAGCTCGACAACCGTGACCAGGCACAGGCGTATCTGACCAAGGCCTTGCAACTCAACCAACGGCAACCCAGGGTGTTGCTGGAAATGGCTGAGTTGTCCTACGGAAACAGGCATTATGTGCCGGCGCGGGACTACTACGATCGTTTCAGCCAGCTGAGCGACCACAGTGCCCGCAGCCTCTTGCTGGGCAGCCGTCTTGCCCGGGTGTTCGACGAGCAGGGCACACTGGCCGAGCTGGGTCAGCAATTACAACGACTTTATCCCGGTACGCCGGAATATCAGCAATACCTGTCGGAGCAACGATGAAAGCCG
Source organism: Pseudomonas sp. NPDC090752 (assembly GCF_055584805.1). Taxonomy (NCBI): domain Bacteria; kingdom Pseudomonadati; phylum Pseudomonadota; class Gammaproteobacteria; order Pseudomonadales; family Pseudomonadaceae; genus Pseudomonas; species Pseudomonas sp. NPDC090752. The sequence goes on from NZ_JBVJLI010000003.1 coordinate 162,542, forward strand.
CGCATCCCGAAGTAGCAGCAGCGACTGGCCAGAACCCCGGCGAACTGTTGCGCCAGGCCCGCGAAAAACGGGAGTGGTCGCAAGCCGAGGTGGCTCGCAAGCTCAACCTCACCGTAAGTTCGCTGAACCACGTGGAAACCGGCGCCTTCGACAAGCTGCCAGGGCATACCTTCGCCCGCGGCTATATCCGTGCCTATGCCAAACTCATGGACCTGGACCAAGCGCCGCTGGTCGAGTCTTTCGACCAGTACACCGGTACTCACGCCAAGGGCAGCGAAGTGCATTCGCTGGGCCGTATCGAGGAGCCAGTGCGCCTGTCGCACAACATCCTGCGCGGTGTCAGTCTGTTGCTGCTACTGGCTGTGGTCGGCGGCAGCTTCATCTGGTGGCAGGACCAGGGCAGCCTGCGTGGCACGGATCTGGCCAAGATCGCTTTGGAGCACGTCGAGGTCGAAAGCGCCGACGGGACTACCCAGATCCACCCGCTGGACGAGCCTGAAGACCAGGCCGTGAGCGTCGGCCAGCAGGGCGAGAGCGCGCCGCTGCCGCTGGAACAGGCACCCGCCGAGACGATCGCCGAAACCGGCAGCGAGGCCGCGCCGGCTGCTGCAGCGCCCGCGCCGCTGCAGCAGGCCCCGGTACAAACCGCAGCACCGGCTGCGACAGCCGTTGCACCCGCCGCCCAGGTCGCACCCGTGGCTCCTGCTGGCAGCGTGCCGGCCGTCGCTGCCGTCGCCGAGCCTGCTGCCGCACCGGCTGGCAGCGCCAAGGTTGCGATCCAGTTCACTGCTGATTGCTGGACCTCGGTCACCGACGGCAACGGCAAGGTCCTGTTCAGCGCCATCAAGAAAAAGGGCGACAACCTGGAGCTGACCGGCAAGCCGCCGTTCGCGGTCCGCCTGGGCTTTGCCCGTGGCGCCCAGGTCAGCTACAACGGCCAGGCCGTCGATGTCGCCCCGTTCACCAGTGGCGAGACCGCTCGCCTGAAGTTGGGACAGTAAGTCATGCACGGCGAATCTCCGATCAAACGTCGCGAATCCCGCAAAATCTGGGTCGGCAATGTGCCGGTGGGGGGGGATGCCCCCATTGCGGTGCAGAGCATGACCAACACTGACACCAACGATGTCGCCGCCACCGTGGGGCAGATCCAGCGCCTGGTCGATGCCGGTGTCGACATCGTCCGCGTTTCGGTACCAGACATGGACGCCGCAGAGGCGTTCGGCAAGATCAAGAAGTTGGTCAGCGTGCCATTGGTCGCCGATATTCACTTCGACTACAAGATCGCCCTGCGTGTAGCCGAACTGGGCGTCGATTGTCTGCGCATCAACCCAGGCAATATCGGTCGTGAAGACCGTGTGAAGGCTGTGGTCGATGCCGCCCGCGATCGCGGCATCCCGATCCGCATCGGCGTCAACGCCGGCTCTCTGGAAAAAGACCTGCAGAAGAAGTACGGCGAGCCGACCCCAGCCGCACTGGTCGAGTCTGCCTTGCGCCACGTCGAGCACCTTGACCGTCTGAACTTCCAGGACTTCAAGGTCAGCGTAAAAGCCTCTGACGTATTCATGGCCGTCGAAGCTTACCGCCTGCTGGCCAAACAGATCATCCAGCCGCTGCACCTGGGCATCACCGAAGCCGGTGGGCTGCGTTCAGGTACGGTGAAATCCGCCGTTGGCCTCGGTATGCTGCTGGCTGAAGGCATCGGCGACACCATCCGTATTTCGCTGGCGGCCGACCCGGTTGAAGAAGTGAAGGTCGGCTACGACATCCTCAAATCGCTGCACCTGCGTTCGCGTGGTATCAACTTCATCGCCTGCCCAAGCTGCTCTCGGCAGAACTTCGATGTGGTCAAAACCATGAACGAGCTGGAAGGGCGCCTGGAAGACTTGCTGGTGCCGCTGGACGTGGCTGTGATCGGTTGCGTGGTCAACGGCCCTGGCGAAGCCAAGGAAGCCCACGTCGGGCTGACCGGCGGCACGCCGAACCTGATCTACATCGATGGCAAGCCGGCGCAGAAGCTGACCAATGACAACCTGGTCGATGAGCTGGAAAAGCTCATCCGCCAGAAAGCGGCCGAAAAGGTCGAGGCCGAAGCGGCGCTGATCGCCCGCGGCTGACACACAGATTCGTAAGGACTTTTCGTGAGCAAATCGCTGCAAGCCATCCGTGGCATGAACGACATCCTGCCAGAGCAGTCGCCGCTGTGGCGCTACTTCGAAGGCACCGTGGCCGGCCTGCTGGATACCTACGGGTACAGCCAGATCCGCACCCCGATCGTCGAGTTCACCGAGCTGTTCAAGCGCTCAATCGGTGAAGTCACCGACATCGTCGAAAAAGAGATGTACACCTTCGAGGACCGCAACGGCGACTCGCTGACCCTGCGCCCCGAAGGCACTGCGGCCTGCGTGCGCGCGGTGCTCGAACACGGTATCACCGGCAACGGCCAGGTGCAGAAACTGTGGTACATCGGCCAGATGTTCCGCCACGAACGCCCGCAGAAAGGCCGCTACCGCCAGTTCCACCAGATTGGCGTGGAAGTCTTCAACCTGGACGGCCCGGACATCGATGCCGAACTGATCATGCTGACCTGGCGCCTGTGGGGCCTGCTCGGCATCCAGGACGCGGTCAAGCTCGAACTGAACAGCCTGGGCACCAGCGAAGCCCGTGCCCGCTACCGTGACGCGCTGGTCGAGTTTCTCTCGGCGCGCCTGGAGCAGCTCGACGAAGACAGCCAGCGCCGCCTCAAGAGCAACCCGCTGCGCATCCTCGACAGCAAGGACCAGAACACCCAGGCGGTGCTGGTCGGCGCGCCGAAGCTGGAAGACTACCTCGACGAAGAATCCCGCGTGCACTTCGAGGGCCTCAAGGCCCGCCTGGACGCCGCCGGTATCCCGTTCGTGATCAACACCAAGCTGGTGCGTGGCCTGGACTACTACAGCAAGACCGTGTTCGAGTGGGTCACCGACAAACTCGGTGCCCAGGGTACTGTCTGTGCCGGTGGCCGCTACGATGGCCTGGTCGAGCAGATGGGCGGCAAGCCGACCACTGGCGTAGGTTTCGCCATGGGTATCGAGCGCCTGATCCTGCTGCTGGAAACCCTCGGCAAGGTGCCGGAGTCCATCAACCGTCAGATCGACGTCTACCTGTGCGCTTTCGGCGAGCAGGCGGAGCTGGCCGGCCTGCGCCTGTCTGAAACCCTGCGTGATCGCTTGCCGGGCCTGCGCCTGGCGGTCAACGCCGGTGGCGGCAGCTTCAAGAGCCAGTTCAAGAAAGCCGACAAGAGCGGCGCGCTGTTTGCCCTGATCCTGGGCGACGACGAGCTGGCCAAGCAAGAGGTCGGCCTCAAGCCCCTGCGCGGTCAGGGCGAACAACAGAACATTGCCTGGGATGCTCTGGCTGAGCACCTGGAAACCGCGGTCGCTCAGGCGTAACGCGGTTCAACAACGAATAGGCGAAAAGGAGTATTGGGGTGTCGAGTACCGATGATGATGACCTGGCAGGGGTCAAGGACTGGTGGAACCGTAACGGCAAGCCGCTGCTGACCGGCGCGTTGCTGGCCGGTGTAGTGGTGCTGGGCTGGAATACCTGGCAGAAGTACCAGAGCAACCAGTCGCAAGGCGCCTCGCAGTTGTATCAGGCACTGCTTGAAACCAGCCTGACGCCGAGCGGCCAGCCAGACGCGACCAAAGTCGCGGAACTGTCCGGCAAGCTCAAGAGCGAATTCGGCGGTACCGCCTACGCCCAGTACGGCAGCCTGTTCGTGGCCAAGGTCGCGGTAGAAAGCGGCAAGCTCGATGACGCCGCTGCCGAGCTCAAGGCTGTGCTGGACAAGCCCGCTGATGTCACCCTGGGCGAAATCTCGCGCCAGCGCCTGGCTCGCGTGCTCGCGGCCCAGGACAAGGCCGAGGACGCGCTCAAGCTGCTCGACGGCGATGCTGACAAGGCCTTCCTCGCCAGCCGTGAAGAATTGAAGGGTGACCTGCTGGTGCAGCTGGGTCGCGCCGACGATGCCCACAGTGCTTATGAAAAAGCCAAGGCCGCGCTTTCCGATGAAGCGGCGGTCGGTGGCCTGCAACTGAAGCTGGATGACCTGGCCAAAGGGGACGCGTGACGTGATCGGTTGGAAACAAGCAGCAGTGCTGACCCTGGCCGTACTGGCCGCAGGTTGCAGCAGCAACAGCAAGAAGGAACTGCCACCGGCCGAGCTGACCAAGTTCACCGAAGAAGTGGTGCTGAAAAAGCAGTGGAGCCGTTCGATCGGTGACGGCCAGGGCGAGACGTACAACACCCTGGTACCGGCCATCGAAAACGACCGCATCTACGCCACCGACGTCAACGGCGAAGTCTTCGCTCTCGACCGCATCACCGGCGACGTGGTGTGGAAGAAGGACTTGGAACTGCCGGTTTCCGGTGCCGTCGGCGTAGGCTACGGCCTGGTCATGCTCGGTACCCTCAAGGGTGAAGTGATTGCCCTGGATTCCAGCACCGGTGAAGAACGCTGGCGCTCGCGCGTTACCAGCGAAGTCCTGGCGCCGCCCGCCAACAACGGTGACGTTGTGGTGGTGCAGACTCAGGACGACCGCCTGATCGGCCTCGATGCCGCGACCGGCGACCGCCGCTGGATCTACGAGAACACCCCGGCCGTACTGACCCTGCGTGGCACCGGTGCGCCGATCGCCACCAACCGCCTGGCCGTCGCGGGCCTGTCCACCGGCAAGGTGGTGGCAGTGGACATCAACAACGGCGTGCCGGTGTGGGAGAGCCGTGTGGCCATCCCGCAAGGCCGTTCCGAGCTGGACCGCGTGGTCGATATCGACGGCGGCCTGCTGCTGTCCGGTGGTACCCTGTACGTCAGCACCTACCAGGGCCGCGTCGCGGGCCTGGACCTGGAAAGCGGCCGTGTGGTCTGGCAGCGTGATGCTTCCAGCTACGTGGGTGTCGCCCAGGGTTATGGCAACGTCTATGTCAGCGAAGCTTCGGGTACTGTCGAGAGCGTCGACGAGCGCTCTTCCAGCGCCCTGTGGACCAACGATTCGATGGCGCGCCGTCAGTTGTCGGCTCCGGAAGTCTTCTCCAGCTACGTGGCTGTGGGTGACTTCGAAGGTTACCTGCACCTGCTCAGCCAGGTCGACGGCCGTTTCGTCGGCCGTGAACGTATCGACAGCGATGGCCTGCGCGCGCGCCCACTTGTGGTCGGCGACACCATCTACGTCTTTGGCAACAGCGGCAAGCTCGAGGCACTGACCATCCGCTGAAGCTATGCTCAAGACCGCTGAAGGTCTTGAGTTGCGGCCTAGGACAGGCCGCCCGAACTCCGGCCGCTGCTCTGCAGCGGCCTTTGCATTTTCAAGAATTCAAGAATGGAGAGCCGCATGGTTCCCGTAATCGCCCTGGTGGGACGGCCGAACGTCGGCAAATCCACCATGTTCAACCGCCTGACCAAAACCCGCGATGCCATCGTCGGTGACCTGTCGGGCCTGACCCGTGACCGCCAGTATGGTGATGCCAGCTGGCAGGGTCGTTCCTTCATCCTGATCGACACCGGTGGTATCACCGGTGACGAAGTGGGCATGGACGAGAAGATGGCCGAGCAGTCGCTGATGGCCATCGAAGAAGCCGACTATGTGCTGTTCCTGGTCGATGCCCGTGCGGGCATGACCGCGGCAGACCAGATGATTGCCGAGCACCTGCGCAAGCGCAACAAGTCGGCGATCCTGGTTGCCAACAAGATCGACAACATCGACCCCGACGTCGCCCGCGCCGAGTTCTCGCCGATGGGCATGGGCAACGCCATTCCAGTGGCGGGCTCCCAGGGCCGTGGTATCAACGCCTTGATGGAGGCCGTGCTCGGCCACCTGCCACGCGATGCCGAGGAAGAAGCCCTCGACCAGGACGTCGCCGAAGGCGAGGAAGCTGCGCGTATTCCTGGCCCAAGCGAGAAGGATGGCATCAAGATTGCCATCATCGGCCGCCCGAACGTCGGCAAATCGACCCTGGTCAACCGCATGCTCGGCGAAGAGCGCGTGGTGGTCTACGACGAGCCAGGCACGACCCGGGACAGCATCTACATCCCGTTCGAGCGTGATGGCGACAAGTACACCTTCATTGACACCGCCGGGGTGCGCAAGCGCGGAAAGATCCACGAGGAAGTCGAAAAATTCTCGGTGGTGAAGACCCTGCAGGCGATCAAGGACGCCAACGTGGTGATCTTTGTCATGGACGCCCGTGAAGGTGTGGTCGACCACGACCTCAACCTGCTGGGCTTCGCCCTCGAAGCCGGCCGCGCCATCGTCATCGCCCTGAACAAGTGGGACGGCATGGAATCGGGTGAGCGCGCCTATGTGAAGACCGAGCTGGAGCGCCGGCTGTTCTTCGTCGACTTTGCCGACATCCACTTTATTTCGGCGCTGCACGGCACCGGCGTGGGCAACCTGTACAAGTCGGTTCAAGCCGCCTTCACTTCGGCGGTCACCCGCTGGCCGACCAGCCGCCTGACGCAGATCCTCGAAGATGCGGTCAGCGAGCACCAGCCGCCGCTGGTCAACGGCCGCCGTATCAAGCTGCGCTATGCCCACCTCGGTGGTGCCAACCCGCCGCTGATCGTGATCCACGGCAACCAGACCGAGAGCATTCCCAAGTCGTACTCGCGTTACCTGGAAAACACCTACCGCCGGGTGCTCAAGCTGGTCGGTACGCCGATCCGCATCGAGTACAAGGGCGGTGAGAACCCGTACGAGGGCAAGAAGAACACCCTCACCGACCGCCAGGTCAACAAGAAGCGCCGCTTGATGTCGCACCACAAGAAGGCCGAGAAGAAGCGTCGCGACAAGCGCTGATTTCGCGTCGACTTCTTTGCGGCTAAACCCGCTCCTACACCTTTAGGAGCGGCTTTAGCCGCGAAGAGGCCATTTGATCCAAGGCAATCCCCCTATTGTTTCAACCTTTTTCCTGACTGCTCGATCCGCTATGCTCGGACTCCACCCCCGTGCCGGATAAACCCCAGGAAAGAGGGCTTCATGATCCGCAGCAAACTGCCGAACGTCGGCACGACCATCTTCACCACCATGTCCCAGCTCGCCGTGCAAACCGGTGCGCTCAACCTTTCCCAGGGTTTCCCCGACTTCAATGGCCCGCAGGCGCTGCTCGATGCGGTCGGCCGCCATGTGTCCGCCGGGCATAACCAGTACGCACCCATGACCGGCTTGCCGGCGCTGCGCCAGCAGGTGGCGGGCAAGGTCGAGCGCCTGTACGGAGCCAAGGTGGATGCCGACCAGGAAGTGACCATCACCCCGGGTGCCACCGAGGCGATCTTCTGCGCCATCCAGGCAGTGATCCACGCCGGCGACGAGGTGATCGTCTTCGACCCGTGCTACGACAGCTACGAGCCGTCCGTGGAACTCGCCGGTGGCCGTTGCGTGCATGTGCAACTCAGCGATGGTGATTTTCGCATCGACTGGCAGAGGTTCAGCGATGCCTTGAGCCCGCGCACGCGCATGGTCATCCTCAACTCGCCGCACAACCCCAGCGGCGCGCTGATCACCCGAGAAGACCTCGACCAGCTGGCGCGGCTGATCGAGGACAGAGATATCTATCTGGTCAGCGACGAGGTTTACGAGCACCTGGTCTACGACGGCGTGCGCCACGCCAGCGTGCTCGCACACGAAGCACTCTTTGATAAGGCCTTCGTGGTCAGTTCGTTTGGCAAGACCTACCATGTCACTGGTTGGAAGACCGGCTATGTAATTGCGCCACCGGCCTTGAGCTCCGAGCTGCGCAAGGTGCACCAGTACGTCAACTTCTGCGGGGTCACGCCGCTGCAGTGCGCGCTGGCCGACTTCATGGCCGAGCACCCGCAGCACCTCGACGAGCTGCCAGGCTTCTACCAGGCCAAGCGCGACTTGTTCTGCGACCTGCTGCAAAGCTCGCGCTTCAGTTTCCAACGCACGGCCGGCACCTACTTCCAACTTGTGGATTATTCGCAGATTCGCCCGGACCTGAACGACGTCGACATGGCCCTGTGGCTGACTCGCGAGCACGGCGTGGCGACCATTCCGGTGTCGGTGTTCTACCAGCAACCCATCCCTGAGCAACGCCTGGTGCGCCTGTGCTTTGCCAAACGTGAGGAGACGCTGCGTCAGGCGGCGGAAAAACTATGCGCGATCTGAGTGCACTGCCCAACCTGAAAATCGCCCTGGTGCAGACCACGCTGGCCTGGCACGACCGCGAGGCCAATTACGCGCATTTCGAGGTCTTGCTTGACCAGGTGGGTGATGCCGACCTGGTGATTTTGCCCGAGATGTTCACGACCGGTTTTTCCATGGAGTCGGAGCGCCTGGCCGAGCCTGAGAACGGCCCGACCTACAAATGGCTCAAGGCGCAGGCCAAGCGACTTAACGCAGTGATCACCGGCAGCGTGATCATCCAGGCCGCCGATGGCAGCCACCGCAACCGCTTGCTGTGGGCACGCCCGGACGGTGAGGTCCTGCACTACGACAAGCGCCACCTGTTCCGCATGGCCGGGGAGCACGAGCACTACACCCCCGGCGAGCGCCAGGTGCAGTTCGAGATCAAGGGTTGGCGGGTACGCCCGCTGATATGCTACGACTTGCGCTTCCCGGTGTGGAGCTGTGATGCCCAGGACACCGATCTGCTGTTGTACACCGCCAACTGGCCAGCGGCGCGACGTACGCACTGGAACCGCCTGTTGCCGGCGCGGGGTATCGAGAATCTGTGTTTCGTAGCGGCGGTAAACCGGGTAGGCACCGATGGCAAGGGCTTCGCTTATTCAGGCGACAGCCAGGTGCTGGACTTCCAGGGTGAGAGCCTGCTCAGCGCCGGGGAGGCGGACGGGGTGTTCACGGTGGTGCTGAGGGCGAAGGAACTGGCAGATTACCGTGCCCGGTTCCCGGCCAACATGGATGCCGATAGCTTCAAGCTGCACTGAGCCAGTACTGGCCCTTTAGCGGGCAAGCCGGATCGCCGGACCGCCGCTCCCACAGGTTCATCGCTGAATCAAATTTGTGGGAGCGGGCTTGCCCCGCGAAAGGGCCGGCAGTGACTAGTACACATCCCGGCGATATCGCCCGTCTTCGATCAATTGCTCGACCAACTCTTCACCCAGCATGCCCTTGAGCGCCGCATCCACCCCCGCCGCCATCCCTTGCAGGCTGCCGCAAACATACACACAAGCGCCATCCGCCACCCAGCGCTTGAGCTCGTCGGCGTGCTGCAGCAACACATCCTGCACATACACTTTCTCGGCCTGATCGCGAGAAAACGCCAGGTCCAGCCGCGCCAGATCGCCAGTATCCAACCAACCTTGCAGCTCATCGCCACACAGCAGGTCATGCGCCCGGTTACGCTCACCGAACAGCAGCCAATTACGCTGTTCGCCGGCATTGATCCGCGCCCGTGACAGGCTGCGCAGCCCAGCCAGCCCAGTGCCGTTGCCGATCAGAATCATCGGCGCGGCGCTTTCGGGCAGGTGGAAGCCACTGTTACGCCGCAGGCGCAGGCTCAGGGTGCCGTTAACCGGCAGGTACTCGGTCAGCCAGCCAGAGCCCAGGCCAAGGTTGCCGTCGGCGTGGCGCTCCTGGCGTACGATCAGCTCCAACACACCGTCGCTGGCAATCGAGGCGATGGAGTATTCGCGGCTGCCGATCGGTACCAGCGCATCGATCAGCGCCTGTGGCTGCAAACCGATCAGATGGTCGCGGCGCGTCGGTAGCTGGCGGCCTGCCAGGGCCTGGCCGAGGGTTTCGCTCAGGCCATCGAGTTGCACCTTCGCGTTGGCATCCAGCGCCATACCGCTGAGGAACGCGTCCACGCGGGGCTGGCCATTGAGCGGCAGGATCTCCACCAGATCTCCAGCTTCCCAGCTGGCGGGTTGCTCCGGGCGAAGGCCCAGCAGGTAGACAGGTTGGCCCTGGCTGCCCGGGTTCAGGAGCGTACGGCTGACCAGGCTCCAGTTGCCGAAACTCGGCGGTTGCCAGGCCGCAACAGGCTGGGCGCCGGTCAGCTGCGCAAGTTCTTGCTGCCATTGCTGCAAGGCTGCCTGGTCGGCGTTATCGACTTCCACCGGGCTGAACGCGCTGCTGGCACCGCGCTCGCCGAGCCAGGCTTGCAGGCGCCGGGCAAAGCCGCAGAAGTGCGGGTATTGACGATCACCGAGGGCCAGTACGGCATAGCTCAAACCGTTCAGGGCCCAAGGTTGACCCAGCGCCTTACGTTCGAAAGCGCGGGCGCTGTCCGGCGCTTCGCCGTCGCCGAAGGTACTGACCACGAACAGCGCGCGGCGGGCCGAACGCAAGTCCTGTTCGCCCAGCTCGGCCAGGGCGCGCACCTGTACCGGCAGGCCGGCGGCCTGCAGCTGGCCGGCGCTCTGCCAGGCCAGTTGCTCGGCGAAACCGCTCTGGCTGGCAAAGCCGATCAGCCAACTGTCGCCGCTGGCGTTGGCGCTGGTAACGCTGCCACGGGCGGCGCGGACCTGGCGTTTCTTGCGGCGGCGGTCGAGGTACAGCAGCCACCCGGTGACGAAGAACAACGGCATGGTCAGGCTGGCGATGGTGACGATGATGCGCCCTGGGAGGCCGAAGTATTCACCCACGTGCAGGGCGTAGACGCTCTGCAGCAGCTGTGCCTTGAAGGATTTGTCGGTGTAACGGTCGTGGTTTTTTACCTGGCCGGTGGCCGGGTCCAGCACCAGGGTGTTGAAGGCGCGCGGGTGCGCCGCGTCGTCGAGCAGGTAGAACAGGTTGGCCGGCTGGCCGCCCGCGGGCGGCAGGCGCAGGTTGTACATGGCCAGGCCCGGGCCTGCGGCATCCTTGAGGTTGGCCCAGATGGCGTCGTAGTCGACCACTAACGGCGGTGCATTCTTGTCGACTTTCTGCGGCCCGTGGCGGCCGCGGCCTTCGCCACGTTTTTGCTGCTGGCCGGCGGCGGGCGCGTCGGCCAGCAGCTTGTTGAGGCCTTCGCGATACCACCCGTAAGACCAGAACAGCCCGGTCAGCGCGAACAAAAGGTAGAACACTAGGCACCAGGTACCGGCTACCGCGTGCAGGTCCCAATTGAAGGCGCGGCCTTTCTTGGCCCAGTCGAAGGTCAGCCAGGTGCGCCAGTTCAGCGCCTGCCGGGGCCAGCGCAGGTACAGGCCGGACAGGCAGAAGAACACCAGCATCAGGGTGCAGGCACCGGTGATCTGTCGGCCCGTATCGCCCATTGCCAGGAACCGGTGCAGGGTGAGCATCAGTTGGAAGAAGCCTTGCCCGGCGGCTTCACCCTTGAGCTCGCCGGTATAGGGGTCGGCGTAGCGCAGTTCGCCACGGCGCTCGCCCGGTGCTGGAGTGAAGAAGACCCGCGCGGCATTGCCTTCGCGCACATCGACCCACAGCATCGACACCTTGTCGCCTTGCTCGGCCTCTACCTTGCGCACCAGCTCGGCCGGAGGCAGCACGCCTTCGGCGCGCACTTCTACCTTCAGCACATCGGCGTTGAATGCGCGCAGCAGCTCTTCCTGGAACGAGTAGAGCGCCCCGGTGATGCCCATCAAGGCCAGCACCAGGCCAGCGGTGATGCCAAAGAACCAGTGCAATTGGAACAGCGTCTTTTTCACCACATCGATCACCTTGTCGTGCTGCCGCACCCTGCGCGGCGTGCATTATGCCTTGATACGCAAAAGCCCCGCTCACTGGAATGAACGGGGCTTGGGGTTGCTGCTTTAGAAGTGGACGCTGGTGGTCAGCAGTGCGGTCCGGCCCGCCGCCTGGTTGGCGAAGTGGGTGGAGAACGCTTTGTCGTAGTAGACCTCGTTGGTGAGGTTCTGCACGTTCAGCTGCAGGTCGACGTTCTTGGTCAGCTTGTAGGCGGCCATGGCGTCGTAGCGCACGTAGCTGTCGACCATGGTGGTGTTGGCCACGCTGCCGTAGACGTCATCCACGTAGAACGCGCCGCCACCGATGGTCAGCTTCGGCGTGATCGAGTAGGTGGTCCACAGGCTTGCGCTGTTGTTCGGGGTGTTCGGCAGCTGGTTGCCGTCGTTGGCCTTGCCCAGCGGGCCGCCGTCGATCTGGCGAGCCTGCATGTAGGTGTAGCCGGCGAACACCTGCCACTTGTCAGTCAACTTGCCGCTGGCCGACAGCTCGATGCCCTGCACGCGGGTTTCACCGACGTTTTCGTAGCTGGTGGTGTCCACCTGTACGCGGGCGTTTTCTTTCTCGGTGCGGAACAGCGCGGCGGTCAGCGACAGGCGCTGGTCGAGCAGGTCCCACTTGGTGCCGATTTCGTAGTTGGTGGTTTCTTCCGGCTCCATGTCGCTGCTCAGCAGGTTGCCGGCGCGGTCGGTCGAGCCGCCCAGCGGGTTGCCTTCGGTGCCTTCGCCGAGCATGGCCCCGGGTGGCGTTGCCGAAGTGGCGTAGGAGACATAGATGCTGCCGTTTTCTGCCGGTTTCCACACCAGGCCCAGCTGGCCGGTGACGAACTCGCTGACGTCCTTGCCTTTGGCAGTGGTGGTACCCGCTGCGTTGTAGGTCTTGTAGTCAGTGTCGAAGTGGTCGTAGCGCAGGCCCATGTTGAGCAGCCAGTCCGGCGTCAGCTCCAGGGTGTCGAACACATAGAGGGCGCGGGTCTTGCTGTTGGTGGTGGTGCCGGCATAGTTGCGGGCGATGCTGCCGTTCCACGGATCGTCCGGGTTCGGGTTGCTCAGCGAGGTGCAGTTGTAGCCGCTGCTGGCGCCGATCATGCTCGGGGTGCAGTTGGTGTTAGCGGCGCCACCTGGCACGGTGTCGGTGTTGACGGTGTAGGAGGAGCGATCGCTCTCTTCACGGCTCAGCTCGATACCGGTGGAGAAGCTGTTCTTCATGCCGCCCAGGTAGAACTCGCCGAACAGGTCGGTCTGGTTGGTGGTGGTGGCGGTGTTGCCAACGCGCGTGTTGGCACGGCGCCAGACACTGCCGTTGTTGACGTTGCCCTTGCTGTCGTCAGGCTGGGTGAGGATGTAGTCCTGCATGCTGTTGCCGTGACGCAGGGTGTTCTTGACGGTCAGCGAGTCGGTCAGGTCGTGCTCGATGGCGAAGGTTGCGATGTCGACGCGGCTCTTGCGGAAGTCGCGGCCGGTCAGGCCGTAGAAGTTGTCGCTGTCGCCGCCGTCGTTGGGCTTGCTCGGGTGCGCCGAGGTACGCGCGCCGCTGCCACCGGTCGGGATGGTGTATGGGATGCCCGAATCCGGCAGGTCGTCGCTTTCCAGGTGGTAGTAGTCGAGGTTGACGCGGGTCGGCGTGCCCAGGCCGAAGGCCAGGGACGGGGCGATACCCCAGCGGTCGTAGTTGACCTTGTCACGGCCGGCGACGTTGCTCTCGTGGGTCATCAGGTTGAGACGACCGGCAACGCTGTCGCTGAACTGGTAGTTGCCATCGAACGTGTAGCGCTGGGTCTGGTCGCTGCCCCAGGTCCAGGCGCCGTCCAGCGAGTTGCCCAGGTGCGCGCGCTTGCTCACCAGGTTGATGGTGCCGCCAGCGGCGCCGCGGCCACCGATGGCCGAGTTCGGGCCCTTGGCCACTTCGACCGATTCGATGGCGAAGATTTCGCGGGTCTGCGCGCCGGTATCGCGCACGCCGTCCAGATAGGTGTCACCCTGGGCGTCGAAACCACGGATGAACGGGCGGTCGCCTTGCGGGTTGCCGCCTTCGCCAGCGCCGAAGGTGATGCCGGGCACGGTGCGCAGGGCGTCCTGCAGGCTCAAGGCATTGGTGTCCTTGATCACTTGCTGCGGGATCACGGTGACCGAGCGCGGGGTGTCCACCAACGGTGCGGTGTACTTCTGCGAGGAGGCCTTTTCGACCTTGTATTCGGTGCTGGCCTGTTCAGCCTTGCCATTGACGCTGGTGGCGTCGAGGGTGACGGCGCTAGTGGCGGCTGGATCGGCGGCATACGCGGTCGAAGCGCTGAGGGCAACGCCGATGGCGGTGACGATCAGGCGTGGTGAGCTCACTGCAGATGGTACGTGACGCATTTTTATTGGCCTTCCCCAAGGTGTGAAGGCGGCGGATCATAGTGTAAGCGATTGTAACTAACAATTGAGACTCGTTACCATTTGCTAGGAATTTACAATCTTTACAAATTCTCTTTACGGTTTAAGCTCGCTGAATCGTCTAAGGCGCCGAAAGGGCTTGTGTCGCGCGAAAGGGAATCAATATCATTGGCGCCTTTACATTTCTTGACGGTGCCGCCGCCATGCTGCTTCACATTCCCGGCTTGTTCGACGCCGACGAGCTCGCCCGCATCCGCGAAGCCCTGGAGCAGGCCGACTGGGCCGATGGCAAAGTCACGGCCGGTTACCAGTCGGCCAAGGCCAAGCACAACCTGCAACTGCCGGAGGGCCATGCCCTGGCCAAGGAAATTGGCGGTGCGTTGATTGACCGTCTGTGGAAAACCCCGCACTTCATGTCGGCGGCGCTGCCACATAAAGTGTTCCCGCCGCTGATCAACTGCTACCGCGAAGGCGGCAACTTCGGCTTCCATATCGACAACGCCCTGCGACAGCCCAAGGGCAGCCCGGAGCGGGTACGCACCGACTTGTCCTCGACCCTGTTTCTCAGCGAACCCGACAGCTACGACGGCGGCGAGCTGGTGATTCAGGACACCTACGGCGTGCAGCAGATCAAACTGGCCGCCGGCGACCTGGTGCTGTACCCCGGGACCAGCCTGCACAAGGTCAACCCGGTAACCCGTGGGGTGCGCTATGCAGCGTTCTTCTGGACTCAAAGCCTGGTGCGCGAAGACAGCCAGCGGGCATTGCTGTTCGAGATGGACAACGCCATCCAGCAACTCACCGCCGATGTGCCCGAGCACCCCTCGTTGCTGCAACTGACCGGTACCTACCATAACCTGTTGCGCCGCTGGGCCGAGGTCTGATCCGTGTCCTACCAGTTGCGTCGTGAGGAAGAAGTGGATGTTGCAGGCTTGCAGGCCATGCTCGAAGAGAGCCCCGGCAAGGCGGCCCAGGCGATTCTGGCGGCAGCCGGGCAGGGCGTGATCGAGGCGCAGTTGCTGCTTGGGCAGATCCTGCTCGACGGGCGTGGCATCGAGCAGGATGCCGCCGTTGCGCGCAGTTGGTTCGGCATCGCCGCGCAGGGCGGTAGCGCCATGGCCCACAACATGCTCGGGCGTTGTCTTGAACATGGCTGGGGTGGCGAGGTGAGCCTGAGCCAGGCTGCCATCCACTATGCGCGGGCAGCGGACGCTGGCCTGGATTGGGGCCTTTACAATCTGGGTAACCTGCTGGCCACCGGGCGGGGGGTACCGGCCAATCAGTCACAGGCATTGACGTGCTACGAGATGGCCGCGCAGATGGGCCATGCCAAATCGATGAACCTGTACGGGCGATACCTGGAGCAGGGCCTTGCTGGCGCGCCAAGCCCGGTAAGGGCGGTACGCTGGTACCGGCGTTCGGCCGAGGCGGGGGATTTTCGCGGGATGTTCAGCCTGGCGCTGGTGCTGGTCGAGCGGGGCGAACTGGCTGAGGCTGGGCGTTGGCTGGAGCAGGCACGGGTCGAGGGCAATATGAATTTCCTGCGCAGTGCGTTGGTGACATTGCAGGGGGCGGGGCCGGTGTTGATGGCGTTTGCCGGGCGGTATGCCGAAGAGATCGGACGGCGCGAGGCTTGATGTTGCCTGTAATGATCTCTTCGCGGGCAAGCCCGCTCCCACAGGTACAGCACTGATCTTGAAACAGTGGAAAATCTGTGGGAGCGGGCTTGCCCGCGAAGAGGCCAGAACTGACAGTACACCAATGAAAACGGGGCCTTTCGGCCCCGTTTTGCATTACAGGTAGAAGGCCTTCAACGGCGGGAAGCCGTTGAATTCCACCGCGCTGTAGCTGGTGGTGTAGGCACCGGTCGACAGCCAGTACAGGCGGTCACCGATGGCCAGGTTCAGTGGCAGGCCGTACTTGTAATTTTCGTACATGATGTCGGCGCTGTCGCAGGTCGGGCCGGCGATGACCACTTCTTCAGCTTCACCTTTCTTCTCGGTCCAGATCGGGAACTTGATGGCTTCGTCCATGGTTTCGATCAGGCCGGAAAACTTGCCCACGTCGGTGTAGATCCAGCGCTCGACGGCGGTGCGCGACTTGCGTGCCACCAGCACTACTTCGCTGACCAGGATACCGGCGTTGGCGATCAGCGAACGGCCAGGCTCCAGGATGATTTCCGGCAGGTTGTCACCGAAGTCTTCCTTGAGGAAGCGGATGATCTCTTCGGCGTAGGTTTCCAGGCTGTTGGTACGGGTGATGTAGTTGGCCGGGAAGCCACCGCCCATGTTGATCAGCTTCAGCTCGATGCCGTCTTCTTCCTTCAGGCGCTCGAAGATCACCTTGACCTTGGCGATGGCGGCGTCCCACACGCTGATGTCGCGCTGCTGCGAACCCACGTGGAAGGAAATGCCGTACGGCACCAGGCCCAGGTCGCGGGCGAGGATCAGCAGGTCCATGGCCATGTCGGTCTGGCAACCGAATTTGCGCGACAGCGGCCAGTCGGCCGTGGTGGAGCCTTCGGTGAGGATACGCACGTAAACCTTGGAGCCCGGGGCAGCCTTGGCGATGTTGCGCAGGTCGGCTTCCGAGTCGGTGGCATACAGACGCACGCCCTTCTCATAGAAATAGCGGATGTCCTTGGACTTCTTGATGGTGTTGCCGTAGCTGATGCGGTCGGCGCTGACGCCACGGTCCATCACTTTGTCCAGTTCGTAGATCGAGGCGATGTCGAAGCTCGAACCTTTCTCTTTCAGCAGGTCGATGATCTCGACCGCCGGGTTGGCCTTGACCGCGTAGTAGACCTTGGCGAATTCGAAACCGGCGCGCAGGTCGTCATAGGCCTGGCTGATCATCTGGGTATCGATGAGTACGAACGGGGTTTCCTGCTTGTCGGCGAACGCCTTCATTTTCTGAAAGGTGTCACGCGCGAAATAATCTTCGACCTGGATCGACATGCTCAGGGACTCCATGGGCAAACTGAAAAGATAAGTGGCTGCAAACTGAACGTCCTCCGTATCCCCACTTTGGTTCGCCTACTCAGTACTTGAGCCGGATGGATCGTTTCCAGCATGGACGTTCGGCGCGCACTTTAGGGCGTGAAGAATGCAGAATCAACAGGCAATCCGGGCGTGATCGGCGTGGATCGACGACCAGCCATTTGAATAACCGACTCGTGTGACCGGAAGATGTTCCCTGGGATGTTTGAAGCGTTAAATATTGTGGAATAGACCGCTTTGACCCCTTCGCGGGCAACCCCGCTCCTACGGGGATCACACCGTTCAGGTGAGATTGGGCTTGCCCACGAAAGGGCCGAAGGTGTTCATATTTATGGCCACATTTTTCTGGTACCCACGTACAGAAAATCAGCCATAAATTTTTTGTTACCGACTGGCGGAATTGCCGATTTTGATGAGAAACATTACTATTCGCACCCTTCTTTGCCTCCCTGACGACCCCAACCGTGTCCGGACCCAAAGGCTTTCTCGACCACTACCATGAGCTGATCGGCACCTGGACGCGCAAGCTGCGCAGTCGTCAGCAGGCCGAGGACCTCACCCACGATGCGTTCGTGCGGGTGCTGGAAAACCCGCGCGAGCAGGTCGAGCAGCCACGCGCCTACCTGCACCAGACCGCGCGCAACATTGCGGTGGACGGTTTCCGCCGCGAGGACCGGCGCCAGGCGCTGGAGCTGGAGGCCTTCGATGAAAGCACCAGCAGTAGCGGCGACCCGGAAGCCTACGTACACGCCCTGGAACTGGCCGACAGCGTCGAGCGGGCGCTGGCCGAGTTGCCACTCAATTGCCGGCGCGTGTTCATCTGGCAGAAACTCGAAGGCCTGACCCAGGCCGAGATCGCCGAGCGCATGGGTTTGACCAAGAACATGGTCGAAAAGTATATGATCCGCACGCTCCGGCATCTGCGTGAGCACCTGGATGTGTCGGCACCATGAGTCAGGAGACCTTACCCATGAAACAGCACGGTAGCGATAGCGTCCGCGAGCAGGCGGCCGAATGGTTCGCCCGCGTGCAGGATGCGCCGCGCGATGCCGGGCTGCTGGCACAGTTGCACGCCTGGCAGGAGGCCGACCCGCAACACCGCGAAGAGTACGAGCAATTCGAAAGACTGTGGGGCGCCGCCGACTTCATCCCGCGCCAGCGTCTCGAAGCACTGTGTCAGCCAGATCCCGTGCAGCAACTGCCACGTCGGCGTTTCGTTCGCCAGGCGTTGGCGGCCGGTATCGCCGTGGTCGCCCTGGGGCTGGGCTGGAGTGGCTGGCAGCACCAGCGGTTGAATCATCAGGATCATCTGCAGACCGCTTTTGGCGAGCGTCGCCAGGTCGAATTGCCGGACGGCTCGCAGCTCGAACTCAACGGCGGCACCCAACTGCAGGTCGATTTCAGCGCAGGGCGTCGGCACATTCAGCTAAGCGCCGGCGAAGCGATGTTCATCGTCGCCCACGACAGCAGCCGACCGTTCGTGGTCGATACCGCCCAGGGCAGCGTGACCGTCACCGGCACCCGCTTCGATGTGCGCCTGGATCCGGCCGCTACCCGCGTGGCGGTGGAGCAGGGTTCGGTCCGCGTGCAGGGCAAGGACGCCTCGCTGGCGCAACTGACAGCCGGCCTGGGCGCTTCTATAGATGCACAAGGTAAAGTGGCGCCGCCCTATGCGGTGAATGCTGCGGCGCTGACCGCCTGGCGTCACGGCAAGCTGGTGTTTGACAACGCCACCCTGGCCGAGGTGGTGGCCGAGGCCTCGCGTTATCGTGCCCAGCCACTGCGCGTTGCTCCCGGCAAGGTGGCGCAGATGCGCCTGTCCAGCACCTTCAGCACAGACGACACCGACGCCCTGCTGCGGGCCTTGCCGAGCATCCTGCCGGTGGCCATCAAAACCCATGAAGACGGTGCTCGCGAAATAATCGCGAAATAGATTCAGGTTTTTTTCAGCTCGTTCGTCTTCCTCGCCAGCTGCAACTGCCAAGCATTTCCATTTGCATGCGGTTGGCGTTTATCCCGAACTTCAGGATGTCTTGACGACGTGAACAACAAAAAACCTCTGCCACGCTTGCGCGCCCTGGCGCTGGCCCTTGCGGTCAGTGCGGTGGCCGTCAACAGCCACGCCGAACAGGCTGGCGCTGCCATCCAGATCCAGGCGCAGCCCTTGGCCTCGGCGCTCAGCCAACTGGGCCAGCAAACCAGCCTGCAGCTGTTCTACAGCCCTGAACTGGTGGCCGGCAAACAGGCCCCGGCGGTCTCCGGCAACCTGGCGCCGGTGCAGGCGCTGCAGCAGTTGCTGCAAGGCAGCGGGCTGACCTTCGAAATGTCCCAGGACACCGTGGTGGTAAAGCCACTGCCGACCACCCTGGAGCTGGGCAGCGGTAGCCTGGAGCTGGCGCCCACCGACATCAAGGTGGTCGGTGACTGGCTGGGCGACGCCAACCAGTCGGTGGTGCAGAACCATCCCGGCGCGCGCACCGTAGTGCGTCGTGAGGCCATGATCGAAGAGGGCGCGATGAACGTGCGCGATGTGCTGCGTGGAATCCCCGGCGTGCAGGTGCAAGACTCCAACGGCACCGGTGGCAGCGACCTGTCGCTGAACGTTGGCGTGCGCGGCCTGACCTCGCGCCTGTCGCCGCGATCGACCGTGCTGATCGATGGCATCCCGGCGGCCTTCGCCCCCTACGGCCAGCCGCAGCTGTCGATGGCGCCGATCTCTTCGGGCAACCTCGACAGCATCGACGTGGTGCGCGGGGCCGGTTCCGTGCGCTATGGCCCGCAGAACGTCGGTGGGGTAATCAACTTCGTCACCCGGGCGATCCCGGAGAAAACTTCGGCGGAACTGTCAACCACCCTGGAGACGTCGCAACACGGCGGCTGGAAGCATACCGAGTCGGCATTCGTCGGTGGCACGGCCGACAACGGCATGGGCGTGGCCTTGCTCTACACCGGGGTGAACGGCAACGGTTACCGCGAGAGCAACAACGGCAACGACATCGACGACGTCATCCTCAAGACCCACTGGGCACCCACCGACGTCGACGAATTCTGGCTCAACTTCCATTATTACGATGGTCGCGCCGATATGCCCGGTGGCCTGACCCAGGCACAGTACGACAGCAACCCATACCAGTCGCTGCGTGACTACGACTACTTCGCCGGCCGGCGCAAGGACGTGTCGTTCAAGTGGCAGCGCCAGCTCGACGACGCCACCCAGTTCGAAGTTCTGACTTACTACACCGACAGCTTCCGCGGCAGCGCCATCGCCGCGCGGGATATGAAAACCCTCTCGTCGTACCCGCGCAATTACCACACCTTCGCCATCGAGCCGCGTGTGTCGCGAATCTTCTTCGCCGGCACGACCACCCAGGAAGTCAGCGTCGGCTACCGCTACCTGAAAGAAGCCATGCGCGAGCAATCGACTCGCCTGGCGCTGATCGACAATGTGCCGACCGTGACCCCGACCTCCGACGGCCACGTGTTCCAGGACCGCAGTGGCGGCACCGAGGCCAGCGCCTACTACATCGATGACAAGATCGATGTCGGCAACTGGACGATTACCCCGGGCATCCGCTTCGAGCATATCAATACCGATTGGCGTGACCGCCCGGTGCTGGACGCCAACAACCGTCCGGTGGCGGAGAAGAAGCGCAGCATCACCAGCAACGAGCCACTGCCGGCGCTGAGCGTGATGTATCACATCTCCGATGCCTGGAAGGTGTTCGCCAACTACGAAACCTCGTTCGGCAGCCTGCAGTACTTCCAGCTGGGCCAGGGCGGCACCGGCAACAGCACGGCCAATGGCCTGGAGCCGGAAAAGGCCAAGACCTACGAGATCGGTACGCGCTATGACAACGGCGGCTTCGCCGGTGAGCTGACCGCTTTCTATATCGACTTCGACGACGAGCTGCAGTACATCAGCAATGACGTGGGCTGGACCAACTTGGGCGCCACCAAGCACCAAGGTATCGAGGCGTCGGTGCGTTATGACCTGGCCGGGCTGGACCCGCGCTTGGAAGGCCTGTCGGTAAATGGCGGCTATACCTTCACCCGCGCCACTTATGAAGGGGAGATTCCCGGCTTCAAAGGCCGCGACCTGCCGTTCTACTCGCGCCAGGTGGCCACGGCCGGCGTGCGTTACGCGGTCAACCGCTGGACCTGGAACCTGGACGCCTACGCTCAATCCAAGCAGCGCGCGCCGGGTACCGGGATCAATGCTAATGGCAGCTTCAATGGCGACTACATCACCGAGCCGAGTGCCGATGGGCAGTATGGTGACATTCCGGGCTACGTGACCTGGCATGCCCGTGGTGGCTATGACTTCGGGCCGCAGGTGTCCAACCTGAAGCTGGCGGCGGGGGTGAAGAACCTGTTCGACAAGCAGTACTTCACTCGGTCGAGTGACAATAATGCCGGATTGTATGTGGGTGAGCCGCGGACCTTCTATGTGCAGGCCAGTGTAGGGTTCTGATACCGCGTTGCCCCATTCGCGGGGCAAACCCGCTCCCACAAAAAGTGCAGCGCTGCTGTCTCTGTGGGAGCGGGCTTGCCCCGCGAATGGGGCGCAAAGCGCCCCCGCGATTACGAAACCACCGCCTCGGCCGGCGACACGATGCTGGTCTTAGCCCCCCGCGAACGCCCCGAGCTCAGGTAGGCCGCAATCGACTCCTGGGTCACCTCTCCCAAAAACACCTGCTCGGCATCCAGCACCGGCAACCACGCCCGGTTGAACTCGTACATCCGCGACAGCAGGATGCGCAAATGCTCGTCGTGGGAGGCGGTGGCATTGAACTGTCGCAGGAAATCACCGCAGGTGCCTTGCTGGCGGTGCATGTCACGCCGGCGCACATAACCCAGCGCCTTGTTCTGCCCATCGGTCACCACCACATAGCGGCGGTCGTGCTCGTCCAGCAGCTCCAGCGCATCGCTCACTGGCGTCTCGGGGCTTACCGACGGCGCGTTGTCTGCGGCATCTTCTGCACGCACCAGCAGCAGGCGTTTGAGCGTGCTGTCCTGGCCGACGAAGTTGCTGACGAAATCATCCACCGGGTGCGCCAGCAGGGTGTCCGGATGGTCCAGCTGCAGCAGCTTGCCGGCGCGGAAGATGGCGATCTTGTCGCCCAGCTTGATGGCTTCGTCGATGTCGTGGCTGACCATGATCACGGTCTTGTTCAGCGCCCGCTGCATCTCGAAGAATTCGTTCTGGATCATCTCGCGGTTGATCGGGTCGACCGCGCCGAACGGCTCGTCCATCAATAGAACCGGAGCCTCGGCCGCCAGCGCGCGGATCACGCCGATGCGCTGCTGCTGGCCACCGGACAGCTCGCGCGGGTAGCGCTGCAGGTACTGTTTGGGTTCCAGCTTGATCATGCTCATCAACTCGCGGGCGCGCTCGTGGCAGCGCTGCTTGTCCCAGCCGAGCAGGCGCGGGACCACGGTGATGTTCTCTTCGATGGTCATGTTGGGGAACAGGCCGATCTGCTGAATCACATAGCCGATCTGGCGGCGAAGGGTCACTTCATCCAACCCGCTGGTGTCTTCGCCATTGATGAACACCTGGCCGGAAGTTGGCGTGATCAGGCGGTTGATCATCTTCAGCGTGGTGCTCTTGCCGCAACCCGAGGGGCCGAGGAATACGCAGATTTCGCCTTCGTTGACGGTCAGGCTGACCGCGTCGACGGCTTTGACGTCCTTGCCGTTGACGTTGAAGGTCTTGCTGAGGTTCTTGAGTTCGATCATGAGCGCAGTCCTTCTGGAGTCAGGGCACGTTGCAGGGTTTGCAGGAGCAGGTCGGCGATGATTGCCAGCAGGCTGACCAGTACGGCGCCGACCAGCAGCATCGACATGTCGCTGCGGCTGATGGAGGTGAGGATGAGGACGCCAAGGCCGCCGGCACCGATGGTGGCGGCGATGGTCATCACACCGATGTTCATCACCACGGCGGTGCGCACGCCGGCGAGGATCACCGGCACTGCGATGGGCAGCTCGACCATGCGCAGGCGCTGGCCGAAGGTCATGCCGATGCCGCGTGCGGCCTCACGGATGCCAGGCTCGACATTGGTCAGGGCCAGGTAGGTGTTGCGCAGGATCGGCAGCAGCGAATACAGGAACACGGCGGTGATCGCCGGCAGCGGTCCAAGCCCCTGGCCGAACTTGGAATAGAACGGCAGCAGCAGGCCGAACAGGGCGATCGACGGGATGGTCAGCAGCACCGTGGCGCTGGCTTGCAGTGGCCCGGCGAGGGCTGGGAAGCGGGTCATCAGGATGCCCAGCGGCACACCGACGAGAATCGCCAGGCTGACGGCGATGCCGACCAGCATGATGTGCTGCCAGGTCAACTGAAGTACCTGGGCCCAGTCGAGGTGGGCGAACGTGTCGAGCAGGCTCATGGCTGTACCTCCTTGAGGGGGTGCTCACGCAGGAACGCGGCGGCCACCGCCGTCGGGTTCTGGTGTTCGACGTCGACCTTGGCGTTGAGCTGGCGCATGGTTTCGTCATCCAGTTGCTCGGCCAGTGGCTTGAGCAGGGCGACCAATTGCGGGTTGGCGTCGAGCACTTGTTTGCGCACCACCGGGGCGGCGGTGTAGTCGGGGAAGTAGTGCTTGTCGTCTTCCAGCAGCTTGAGGTTGAACGCGCTCAAGCGGCCATCGGTGGTGTACACCAGGCCGGCGAACACCTGGTTGTTGTGCATCGCGGTGTAGACCAGGCCGGCGTCCATCTGGCGGATGTTGGCGCGGCCCACTTGCAAGTCGTACATCTCTTTCAGGCCGACCAGGCCGTCCGGGCGGTTGGCGAACTCGGTGTCCAGCGCCACCAGGTGATTGCGTTGGCTCTCGTCACGCAGCACCTGGTTGAGGTCGCTGATCGTGTTGATCTGCGGGTAGGCTTCGGCCACCTGTTTGGGCAGGCCCAGGGCGTAGGTGTTGCTGAACTTCGACGGGGTCAGCCAGATCAGGTCCTTCTTTGCGTCCAGTTCCTTGACTTTGGCGTAGGTGGCGTCGGCGCCGGGCATGCGCTCGTCGATATGGTTATAGGAGACCAGCGACACGCCGGTGTATTCCCACATCAGGTCGAGCTGGCCGGTTTCCTGGGCCTGGCGGGCGATGCTGCTGCCAAGGCCGGTGGTGACGCGCACATCGAAGCCGTTGGCGCGCAGGTATTGAGCGGTGATTTCGGCGAGCACGGTCTGTTCGGTGAACACCCGCGCGCCGATGCGTACCAGCGGTTTTTCCGCCGCCTGGGCAAATCCTGCGAACAGCAGGGCCGCGCCCAGCAGCAAGGCGATTCTCTTCTTCATAGGTTCCCTCTGTTTATTGGGCCAGGCCACGTTCCAGCCAGCGCTTGCTGGAGAAACTCACCGCCGCGTCCAGGACCAGTGCCAGCAAGGCGGTACAGGCCGCGCCGAGCAGCAACTGTGGCTGGTTGTTCAGGGCGATGCCGGGGAAGATCAGGCTGCCCAGGCTGTTGGCACCAATCAGGAACGCCAGCGGCGCAGTACCCACGTTCAGCGCCAGGGCCACGCGCACACCGCCGACGATGATCGGCACGGCATTGGGCAGTTCCACTTGCCACAGCTGCTGGCGCGGGGTCATGCCGATGCCGGTGGCGGCTTCCTTGAGCGAGGCGGGGACGTTTTTCAGGCCTTCGTAGGTGTTGCGCACGATGGGCAGGAGGGAGGCGAGGAACAACGCGAAGATCGCCGGCCCGGCGCCGATGCCCAGGATACTCAGGGCGATGGCCAGAACGGCCAGAGGGGGAATGGTGTTGCCAACGTTGAAGAACTGCATGAAGCGCTCGGCTTTGTCGACCCGGTGCGGTCGACTCAAGGCAATGCCGGCGGGGATGCCCACGGCCAACGCCGCCGCCATCGAAGCCAGCACCAGTACCAGGTGCGCTTGCAGGTAGAACCAAAGATCGTCGCGGTAACGCGCGATCGTGTCGATGCCGATCCAGTGGATCAGCAGGGCCAGGATGACGAGCACGGTGGCGCATCCCAACAGCCCTTTACCGTAGCGTGTAGCCACAGGCGGACTCCTTGTGTTGTCGGCGAGCACACTTCTTTTTATGCCGGCCATGGCGGGCGGCGGTGGGTGTGTTCGCGAGTAGCAGCGTGAAGCAACCAAGGGCTGCGATCAGGCCATGAGCCGAACCCCGTCGGGCCCGAAAAAGCTGATGAAACCAGTCCCCAACCGAAGCGGGTTGCAGGGGAGTGGACGTCTCCGTGGGCGTAAAGGTTCCCATCTGAGGCGGCATTTGGCCAGTGTTAATCACTGGGGAGTGTGAATCTTGGCGAGAGAAAACAGCGGTTTAATGCGTTGAAGGCGCTTAAATAACTGGCTTGCAGCCTTTAGTCAGTGGGGGCCTTTTCGCGGGGCAAGCCCGCTCCCACAGGATCACCCCAAGCACTTGAATAGGGTGAGGTATCTGTGGGAGCGGGCTTGCCCCGCGAAAAGGCCTTAACAGGCAACCGATGACTTGGGCTTTGGTCGAAAGCCGCAATTCAGGTATGATACTGCCCCTTTTTGAATCCCCCAGTCAGGCGATTTCCCATGACCAACCAGGCCGCCGAAGTCGCGAAGCGCCGCACTTTCGCCATTATTTCCCACCCCGACGCCGGTAAGACCACCATCACCGAGAAGCTCCTGCTGATGGGCAAGGCCATTGCCGTCGCCGGTACCGTGAAGTCGCGCAAGTCCGACCGCCACGCCACCTCCGACTGGATGGAAATGGAGAAGCAGCGCGGCATCTCCATCACCACCTCGGTGATGCAGTTCCCGTACCGCGAGCACATGATCAACCTGCTCGACACCCCCGGCCACGAAGACTTCTCGGAAGACACCTACCGCACCCTGACCGCAGTGGACTCGGCGCTGATGGTGCTCGACGGCGGTAAAGGTGTAGAGCCACGGACCATCGCCCTGATGGACGTTTGCCGCCTGCGCGACACGCCCATCGTCAGCTTTATCAACAAACTCGACCGTGACATCCGCGACCCGATCGAACTGCTCGACGAGATCGAAGCGGTACTGAAGATCAAGGCCGCGCCGATCACCTGGCCGATCGGTTGCTACCGCGACTTCAAGGGCGTGTACCACCTGGCCGGCGACTACATCATCGTCTACACCCCGGGCCACGGCCATGAGCGTACCGAGGTCAAGATCATCGAGAAGCTCGACTCCGATGAAGCCCGTGCGCACCTGGGTGACGAGTATGACCGCTTCATCGATCAGCTCGAGCTGGTGCAGGGTGCCTGCCATGAGTTCGATCAGGACGAATTCATCAACGGCCAACTGACGCCGGTGTTCTTCGGTACGGCGCTGGGCAACTTCGGTGTCGATCATGTGCTCGACGCGGTCGTCGACTGGGCGCCGCGCCCGCTGGCCCGTGTCGCCCACGAGCGTACCGTGGAACCGGTGGAAGAGAAGTTCAGCGGCTTCGTGTTCAAGATCCAGGCGAACATGGACCCGAAACACCGCGACCGGATCGCCTTCATGCGCATCTGTTCGGGCAAGTACGAAAAGGGCATGAAGATGCGCCACGTGCGCACCGGCAAGGACCTGCGTATCGGTGACGCGCTGACCTTCTTCTCGTCCGAGCGCGAGCAGCTGGAAGAAGCCTACGCCGGCGACATCATCGGCCTGCATAACCACGGCACCATCCAGATCGGTGACACCTTCACCGAAGGCGAAGCACTGGGCTTCACCGGTATTCCGCACTTCGCCCCCGAGCTGTTCCGCCGCGTGCGCTTGAAAGACCCGCTCAAGTCCAAGCAATTGCGCCAGGGCCTGCAGCAGTTGGCCGAAGAGGGCGCCACCCAGGTGTTCTTCCCCGAGCGCAGCAACGACATCATCCTCGGTGCGGTCGGTGTGCTGCAGTTCGACGTGGTCGCTAGCCGCCTGAAGGAAGAGTACAAGGTCGAGTGCGCCTACGAGCCGATCACCGTCTGGTCGGCGCGCTGGATCAGCTGCGACGACAAGAAGAAGCTCGAGGAATTCCAGGTCAAGGCCATGGAAAACCTGGCCATCGACGGTGGTGGTCACCTGACCTACCTGGCCCCGACCCGGGTTAACCTGTCGCTGATGGAAGAGCGCTGGCCGGACATCAAGTTCCGCGCCACTCGCGAACATCACTGATACCTGAAATGGGGCTGCTGTGCAGCCCTTCGCGGGCAAGCCCGCTCCCGCAGGTACAGCGCAGCCCTTGAATATTGCGCTTCACCTGTGGGAGCGGGCTTGCCCGCGAAGGGCCGCGCAGCGGCCCCAAATCAATTCCCTGCCTTGATACTGGTCCAGATCCGCGTACGAATGCGGTCGATCTTGGCCGGCATCGCCTCCAGCGCATACAGCTTGCCCATCACCGCGTCACTGGGGTAGATCATCGTATTGCCCTTCATCGCCGGGTCCACCAGGGCGTCAGCCTTGAGATTGCCGTTGGCGTACTGCACATGGTTGCTGATGTTGGCCATCACTTCTGGCTGCAGCAGATAGTTCATGTACGCATAGCCCGCCTTCTCATCCGGTGCATCGGCCGGCATGGCGACCATGTCGAACCACATCGGCGCGCCTTCCTTTGGGATCGAATAGCCCACCTTCACCCCATTCTTCGCTTCATCGGCGCGGTTCTTCGCCTGCAGTACGTCACCCGAGAAACCGACCACCACACAGATATCGCCATTGGCCAGGTCGCCGGTGTACTTGGATGAATGGAAGTAACTGATGTACGGCCGCACCTTCATCAGCAAAGCCTTGGCCTTCTCGTAGTCGGCAGGGTTCTGGCTGTGATGTGGCAAGCCCAGGTAGTGCAAAGCGATTGGCAGCAGTTCGGGGCCGTTGTCGAGCACCGCGACCCCGCAGGTTTTCAGCTTGCTCATGTACTCGGGTTTGAAGATCAGGTCCCAGGAGTCCACGGGTGCACTCTCGCCAAGCACCGCTCTGACCTTGTCGATGTTGTAGCCGATGCCTGTGCTGCCCCACAGGTACGGGAAACCGTACTGGTTACCCGGGTCGTTCACTTCCAGTGCCTTGAGCAGCAGCGGGTTGAGGTTGTGCCAGTTGGGCAGCTGCGACTTGTCCAGGCGTTTAAGCGCCTTGCCTTGGACCTGGCGGGCCATGAAGTGGTTGGAGGGGAACACCACGTCGTAGCCGGAATTGCCGGTCATCAGCTTGCCGTCGAGGGTTTCGTTGCTGTCATAGACGTCGTAGGTCGGCACGATGCCGGTGGCTTGCTGGAAGTTCTTCAGGGTGTCGGGAGCGACGTAGCTGGACCAGTTGTAGATCTTCACCGTGTCGGCGGCGCTGGCCACGCTGGCGGCCAGCATCAGGGGTGCGAGAAGGAGGTTGCGCATGTCGGGTTTACCTTGCTTTGTCTGTTGTTATCGAAGGCAGGCGATCAGCGGATCAGAAAATCAGTACGTAGGTCTTGCGCACGGTCTCCTGGATATCCCAGATGCCGGTGCTGTTGGCCGGTAGCGTCAGTGCGTCTCCGGCTTCTATGGAGAGGGCCTCGCCACCGTCGGGGGTGAAGGTGCAGCGACCCTTGATGAAGTGGCAGAACTCCTGTTGCACGATCTGTCGCCGCCAGCGCCCAGGGGTGCATTCCCAGATGCCGGTTTCGACGCCATCAGTGCGCTCCACGCAGGTGACCGAAGCCACCGCAATGGGGTCGCCGAGCGGTACGGCGACGGGGCTGGCGCTTTCCAGCACGGCGCTGTCGGTGTGTTTGAACTGGGTGATGCTCATGACCGGTAGGTCCTCGGTAGGTGAACGGGAAGTCAGTGCATGAAGCCTTCCATGAAGTCGGCGAGTGAGCTGGCCAGGCGCCGCCTCCAAGGTGCGCTGGCGGGGTTGGCGAGGGTTCGGTCCTCGTGCACGAAACTCTGGATGATCGCGTTGTAGCCCAGCCAGCGGCAGGGTTCTGGCGGCCAGCTGGCCAGGCTCGTCAGCGGGCGGTTGTCGAGCACCCAGGGTTGCGCGGTCAGTTCGTTGTGTTGGTTGAGAATCAGCGCGGCCAGGGTGCGCCCACCGAGGTTGGTGGCGCCGACGCCTTCGCCGCCGTAGCCGCCGGCCAGGGCGATGCCGCGCTGGCGGTCGCACAGCATGTGCGGACGGAAGCGCCGCGCCATGCCCAGGTTGCCGCCCCAGGAATGGGTAATGCGCGCATGCTTGAGTTGCGGGAACAGTTCGCTGAACAGGTAGCGGCGCAGTTCGATTTCCGCTTCGTTCAGGGTGAAGTTTTCGCGCAGTCGACCGCCGAAGCGATAGCCGCCACGTGCACCGAACACCAGGCGGTTGTCGGCGGTACGCTGGCCGTAGGTGACCTGGCGGCTGCTCTCGCTGAAGGCCTGGCCCTGGCCCAGGCCGATCTGCTCCCAGGTCGATTCTGGCAGCGGCTCGGTGGCCACCAGCAGGCTCTGAACGGGCAGTTGATGTTTGCCCAGCGGCGGCAGGCTGGCGGCGTAGCCCTCGACGGCGGGCACCATCCACTGGCAGCGGATGCGCGCCAGTGGCGCCCGCACTTCACCGGGCTGCCAGTCGACGGCAGGGGTATTTTCGTAGATCGGCACGCCCAGCGCTTCGACCGCGCGGGCAAGGCCACGTACCAGCTTGGCGGGTTGGATGGTCGCGGTGTGCGGGCTGTAGATCGCGCCGTACGCGTTGCTGACCCGCAGTTGCGCATCCAGCTGTTCGGGGCGCAGCCAGCGGTAGTCATCCTCGGTCATGC
Source organism: Pseudomonas sp. NPDC090752 (assembly GCF_055584805.1). Lineage (NCBI taxonomy): Bacteria > Pseudomonadati > Pseudomonadota > Gammaproteobacteria > Pseudomonadales > Pseudomonadaceae > Pseudomonas > Pseudomonas sp. NPDC090752. The sequence continues at coordinate 192,281 of NZ_JBVJLI010000003.1, forward strand.
CCTGGCGGTACAGCTCGTCGAGGTAGGCGCGCAGGCTGCGCTCCTGCTCCGGGTAGCGGGCGGCGCAGTAAAGCACGCCGCCTTTGCGGTAGTCGCAGTCGAGGGCTTCGCGTTGCAGCACGGCGTACACTTCATCGGGGATGCCGTGCAGCAGGTCGATGCTGGCGCGGCGTTGTTGTGGCGACAGGGTGGCGAGCAGGCGGTCCTCGCCGAGCAAATTGCCCATCAGCCAGCCGCCATTACGCCCGGAAGCGCCGAAGCCGGCGATGTTGGCCTCGATCACAACGATGCTCAGGTGCGGCGCCTGGCGCTTGAGATAGTAGGCGGTCCAAAGGCCCGTGTAGCCTGCGCCGATGATGCACACGTCGACCTCAAGGTCTTCGCGTAGGGCCGGGCGGGCGCACAGCGGCTCGTCGAGCTGGTCCATCCACAGGCTGAGGGTGCGCAGGGGTTGCATCGGGTTCGGCTCCACAATCCATCAAGGTCTGTGGCCGATGCTATTGGTGTTGGGGGATGGCTGTCTTACGTGCGTGCACGCAGGGAAATTTGCTTGAGATAGGCCTTGGGCGTGACACCTGTGTGTTCGCGGAAGCATTTGTAGAATGCTGACAGCGAATTGAAGCCGGCGCTGAACGCCAGGTCGTCGATCGGTGCTTCGACGCTGTCATCGTCCAGGCTGGCCATCAGGTGCTGAAGGCGGGCCTGGTTGACGTAGCGGTAGAAGCTTTGCCCGAGCACCTGGTTGAGCAGGTAGGAGATTTGATTGCGGCTGTAACCGCTGGCGTCGGCGACCTGCTGCAGGTCCAGTTCCGGGTCGAGGTAGGGGCGCTGGCGCTGGAAGTAGTGCTCCAAATCCTGGGCCATGGTCGACAGTTGCCGCGGCGACAGGCCCAGGCGGCTGGTGGCCGGACGCGGGCCATTGCTGACCAGCCCTTGGCTGCTCTGGCGGACCAGCGTGGCGTACTCGTTGACCCGCCAGATCAACCCATCCTTGACCGTGATCGCCTCGCTGGACTGGAACGCCACCAGGCCATCGCCGCCGTGCACCGTGACCTGATACTGGATGAACGCCGTGCAGCCATCGATGCGGATGCGGTCGCTGTGGACGATGTCCTCGCCGGCTTCGTGGGGCAGGCAGGCGCGCACGTAATCGCGCAGCTCGTTGAAGCCGAGCACGCGGTTCTGGAAGAAGTCGTGGTACTGCACCTCGGGGTGATAGAGCGCGATTACGCCGTCTAGGTCGCGGTGCTTCCAGCACAGGTGGTAGCGCAGGACGATGTCGGCGGTGATGGGCGTTTGCTCGGGGCCGTCGGCGGCTGTGATCGGGGTCATCTGCTGATAGTGCCGGGGGGCAGAGTTACAGGCAAGTCAGTGCCGGCCGCAAAGAGGCCGGCAGATAGTGCATAAACCCTGAGCCTCAATCATCAATCCGGGTGTTTTGCACGATCCTAGGACCGTGTCATCGGCTAACTCATTGATTTTCCGACATGTCATTTTTTGACACATCTGGCACAGCGCCTGCACCGATGATCATGCGACCAGGACCTGTTGCTCACTACATAGGCGAACCCATCATGATCCCTTCTGCCGATTACCCCTATGCCGATACTCAGTCACGCTCCGGCGTGTCATGGGCGGCGATCTTTGCCGGTGCCGCTGCGGCGGCGTCCCTTTCACTGATTCTCGTGGTGCTCGGTGCAGGGCTTGGCTTTGCCGCCACCTCGCCCTGGGCCAACGAAGGCGCCAGCGCCAAGGCGTTGGGTATTTCGACAATCATCTGGCTGTTGTTGACTCAGATTCTCGCGTCTGGCCTCGGCGGCTATATTGCCGGTCGGCTGCGGGTGAAATGGGCCAACCTGCACGGCGATGAAGTGTACTTCCGCGACACGGCCCACGGCTTTCTCTCCTGGGCGGTGGCCACCTTGGTGGCGGCCATGTTGATCGTCAGCACCGCCGGTGGCATTGCCAGTGCCGGAGTGCAGGCCGGCGCGAGCGCCGTAGGGGCTGCAGCGAGCATGGCACCCAAACCTGACCAAAATGCCTATTTCGTCGACAGCCTGTTCCGTAGCGACGGCCCGGCCGCAGTCAGCGATGACGCGGCCAATGGGGTAGCGGCGCGGATCATTGCCAGGTCCATCACCCAGGGAACGCTTGCCGAAGGCGACCGCGCCTATCTGGCGCAACTGGTTGCGCAGCGCACTCGTCTGAGCCAGCCCGAGGCCGAAGCTCGAGTGGACCAGGTGTTCGCTCAGGTTCAACAAGCCAAAGTTCAGGCGCAGCAAGCTGCCGATACGGCAGCCAAGGTAGCGGCATGGACCGCGCTGTGGACCTTCGTTGCGCTGTTGTGTGGGGCGTTCTTCGCCAGCCTGGCTGCGCTGTACGGTGGCCGTCAGCGTGACCGCGTGCAATGGCTGGAAGGGCAGGAAGTGGGTTACACCGCGCGTCGTACCGTTCAACGTTGAGTAAGGAGAAACATCATGCGCTCGATACTTCTGTGGATGATTGGGGTGCCGATTCCGGTGATTATCCTGATCGCGATATTCATGCATTGAGGTTGTTGGGGGCGCTTTGCGCCCCTTCGCGGGCAAGCCCGCTCCCACAGGTTAGCCGCAGTATTCAATTGTGCGGGAACCTGTGGGAGCGGGCTTGCCCGCGAAGAAGGTTAAACTTAGCTAGAGAAACTGCTCGGCGTAATGACAGGCGACTTGCCGAGTTCCGACCTGCCGAAACGCCGGCACTTCTATGCCGCACCGCTCCGTCGCATACGGGCACCGCTTGTGAAACGCACACCCATCCGGCGGATTCAGCGGGTTGGGCAGCTCACCCGCAATACGAATCTTCGGCTTCAACGGGTCCGGGTGAATCGCCGGTGTCGCCGACAGCAGCGCCTGGGTATACGGGTGCAGCGGCTTCTCGTAGATATCTTCTTTCGGCCCCATCTCCGCCGGCCGCCCCAGGTACATCACCAGCACCTGGTCCGCCACATGCCGCACCACCGCCAGGTTGTGCGAGATGAACACATAGGCCGTGTTGAACTCCTTCTGCAGGTCCATGAACAGGTTCAGCACCTGCGCCTGAATAGACACGTCCAACGCCGAAGTGGGTTCGTCCGCCACCAGCACTTTCGGCTGCAGCATCATCGCCCGTGCCAGGGCAATCCGCTGGCGCTGACCACCGGAGAACATGTGCGGGTAGCGCTGGTAATGCTCAGGGCGCAGGCCGACCTGCTCCATCATTTTCTGCACTTTGTCACGGCGCTCGGTCTTGCTCAGTGCGGTGTTGATCAGCAGCGGCTCGGCCAGTTGGTCGCCGATCTTCTGTCGTGGGTTGAGCGAGGCGTACGGGCTCTGGAACACCATTTGTACGTCGCGGCGTAGCTGCTTGCGCTCGCTCTTGCTGGCGCCTTTGACCTCAGTGCCATCGATCTGCAACGAGCCAGAAGACGGCTCCTCGATCAGCGTCAGGGCCCGCGCCAGGGTCGATTTGCCGCAGCCGGATTCACCGACCACGGCCAGGGTCTTGCCAGCCTCCAGTTCGAACGACACGCCATTGAGCGCGCGCACCAGGGCGTGACCCTTGAACAGCCCGCGTGACACTTCGTAATGCCGGGTCAGCTCCCGCGCGGTAAGTACGACGGCCATCACGCCACCTCCTGGTTCAGCGGGTAGAAGCAACGCACCAGGCTGTGGGCCTGAGGCTCAAGGGCCGGGCGCTGGCGCCGGCAGTTGTCCTGCACGTACGGGCAGCGGGGCGACAGCAGGCAGCCGTTGGGGCGGTCGTAACGACCGGGGACGATGCCGGGCAGGGTAGCCAGGCGCTCGGCGCCGATGCTGTGCTCGGGGATCGCCGCCAGCAATGCTTCGCTGTACGGGTGTGCCGGCACGTCGAACAGTTCTGGCACCTGGCCCACTTCCACCGCCTGGCCTGCGTACATCACGCAGACGCGCTTGGCCGTTTCGGCGACCACGGCGAGGTCGTGGGTGATCAGGATGAGCGCCATGTTGCGCTCCTTCTGCAGGTTCACCAGCAGCTCCATGATCTGCGCCTGGATGGTCACGTCGAGGGCCGTGGTTGGTTCGTCGGCGATCAACAGCTTGGGCTCACCGGCAATGGCCATGGCAATCGCCACGCGCTGGCTCATGCCGCCGGACAATTGGTGCGGGTAAGCGTCCAGGCGGCTTTCGGCGGCTGGTATTTCAACTTTTTTAAGCAACTCCAGCGCACGCTGGCGCGCCGCCTTGCCCTTCAGGCCCAGGTGCTGGCGCAGCACTTCTTCAATCTGAAAGCCCACGGTATAGCTCGGATTGAGCGCGGTCATCGGGTCCTGGAAGATCATGGCGATGTCCTTGCCCACCACCTTGCGCCGCTGACGGCCGCTGAGCTTGAGCATGTCGATGCCGTCGAAGGTGAGCGCGTCGGCGGTGATCCGCCCGGGGGCGTCGATCAGGCCCATCAGGGCCATCATGGTGACGGATTTGCCCGAGCCGGATTCGCCGACGATGGCCAGGATTTCCCCGGCGTCCACCGCCAGGTCCAGGCCGTCCACCACCGGTACGGCATTGGCGTCGCCGAAGCGCACGTTCAGGTTGTCTATCTGCAACAGTGACATGGCGTTCTCCTCAGGCGGCGTTCTTGAGTTTCGGGTCCAGCGCATCGCGCAGGCCGTCGCCCATCAGGTTGATTGCCAGCACACTGAGCAAGATGGTCAGGCCAGGCAGGCTCACTACCCACCAGGCGCGCTCGATGTAGTCACGCGCGGAGGCCAGCATGGTGCCCCATTCCGGCGTCGGCGGTTGCACGCCCAGGCCCAGGAAACCCAGGGCGGCGGCGTCGAGGATGGCCGAGGAGAAGCTCAAGGTCGCCTGCACGATCAGCGGCGCCATGCAGTTGGGCAACACGGTGACGAACATCAGCCGAGGCAGACCGGCACCGGCCAGGCGTGCGGCGGTGACGTAGTCGCGGTTCAGCTCGCCCATTACCGCAGCGCGGGTCAGGCGCACGTAGGACGGCAAGGAGACGATGGCGATGGCGATCACCGTGTTGATCAGGCCAGGGCCGAGGATGGCGACGATCGCCACGGCCAGCAGCAGCGAGGGCAGGGCCAGCATCACGTCCATCAGGCGCATGATCGACGGGCCGATGAAGTTGGGGAAGAACCCGGCCAGCAGGCCCAGGAAGATACCTGGGATCAGCGACATCACCACCGACGACAGGCCGATCAGCAGCGACAGCCGCGCACCCTGGATCAGCCGCGAGAGCAGGTCGCGGCCGAGTTCGTCGGTGCCGAGGATGAACTGCCAGGTGCCACCTTCGAGCCACACCGGGGGCGTCAGCAGGAAGTCGCGGTACTGCTCGCTGGGGTCATGCGGTGCGACCCACGGCGCGAACAGCGCGCAGAACACCACCACGCACATGAACGCCAGGCCCATCACCGCGCCCTTGTTTTGCGCGAAGGCGTGCCAGAATTCTTTGTACGGCGAGGGGTAGAGCAGGCTTTGGTCCACCGGGCTGGCCGGCGTGACGGATTTCGGAATAGGGCTAGTCATGGCGAAGGCCTCAGCGCTGATGACGGATGCGTGGGTTGGCCAGGCCGTAGAGGATGTCCACGACGAAGTTGACCAGGATCACCAGGCAGGCGATCAACAGGATGCCGTTCTGGACCACGGGGTAGTCACGAGCACCGATGGCTTCGATCAGCCATTTGCCGATGCCCGGCCAGGAAAAGATGGTTTCGGTGAGCACGGCACCGGCCAGCAGCGTGCCGACCTGCAGGCCGAACACTGTCAGCACCGGGATCAGCGCATTGCGCAAGCCATGCACGAACACCACGCGGGCCGGCGACAGGCCCTTGGCGCGAGCGGTGCGGATGTAGTCCTCGCGCAGCACTTCGAGCATCGACGAGCGGGTCATGCGGGCGATCACCGCCAGCGGGATGGTGCCGAGCACGATGGCCGGCAGGATCAGGTGCATCACCGCGTCCTTGAAGGCGCCTTCTTCATCGCTGAGCAGGGTGTCGATGAGCATGAAGCCGGTTTTCGGCTCGATGTCGTAGAGCAGGTCGATGCGCCCTGACACCGGGGTCCAGCCCAGGCTGACCGAGAAGAACATGATCAGGATCAGGCCCCACCAGAAGATCGGCATCGAATAGCCGGCCAGGGAAATCCCCATGACCCCGTGGTCGAACAGCGAGCCGCGCTTGAGTGCGGCGATCACCCCGGCCAGCAAGCCGACGATGCCGGCGAACAGCAACGCGGCGAACGCCAGTTCCAGGGTGGCGGGGAACAGGGTGAGGAACTCGCTCCACACGCTTTCGCGGGTGCGCAGCGATTCGCCCAGGTCACCCTGGGCGAGCTTGCCGACGTAATCCAGGTACTGGACCGGCAGCGGCTTGTTCAGGCCCAGGCGCTCCATGGCCTGGGCGTGCATTTCCGGGTCGACCCTGCGCTCGCCCATCATCACTTCCACCGGGTCGCCGGGGATCAGGCGTATGAGCGCGAAGGTCAGCAAGGTGATACCGAAGAAAGTCGGAATCAGCAGGCCCAGGCGCCGGGCAATAAAACTCAACATTGTCGGGGTTACCTCATCAGCCGTTGTGCGGCGGTGCCGCCGGTGCCCGTGTGGGTTGCCGGCGATCGTTGTTGTTCTACTTCACCTTGGTGGTGGCGAAGTTGTTGTTGGTCAGAGGGTTGATTACATACCCCTCCACGTTGTCACGCATGGCAGTGAACATCTTCGGATGCGCCATGCTGATCCAGGGTTGATCGTCATCGTACACCTTCAAAGCCTGGGCATAGAGCCTTGCGCGCTCGTCGTTGTCGATCACCTCGCGGGCGCGGGTGATCAGCTCCTGGAATTTCGAGTTGCACCAGCGCGCGTAGTTCTCGCCACTTTTCGCGGCGTCGCAGCTGAGCAAAGGGCTGAGGAAGTTGTCCGGGTCGCCGTTGTCGCCGGCCCAGCCGGTGGACACCAGGTCCGCCTCGCCCTTTTTCGCGCGGCGCAGCATCTCGGCCCACTCCATCACCCGGATATCCAGCTTCAAGCCGATCTTGGCCAGGTCCGCTTGGAGCATCTCGGCGGACAGGCGAGGGTTGGGGTTGGTCGGGCCGCCGCCGTTGCGGGTGAACAGGGTGATTACCGTGCCTTCCGGTACGCCAGCCTGCTTGAGCAGTTCACGGGCCTTTGCCAGGTCGTGGGGCGGATTCTGGTTGTCGTTGTTGTACCCGATCATGGTTGGTGGGTAGGGGTTGACCCCGACCTGCGCGTTGCCCTTGCCGAACAGCTGGTCGACGTGGGTCTGGCGGTCGAAGGCCATATTGATGGCTTTGCGCACGCGCACGTCGCTGAGGTACTTGTGTTCGGTGTTCATGGCGATGTAGCCGGTGACCAGGGCTTCGATCTCGGCGACTTTCAACCTGGCATCGGTCTTGATCGAGGGCACGTCATCCGGTTTGGGATACAAGGCAATCTGGCATTCGTTGGCGCGCAGTTTCTGCAGGCGTACGTTGCTGTCGGTGGCGATGGCGAACACCAGCGTGTCGGCCGGTGGCTTGCCGCGGAAATAGTCCGGGTTGGCCTTGAAACGCACCTGAGCGTCCTTGTTGTAGCGCTGGAAGATGAACGCGCCGGTGCCGATCGGTTTGCTGTTGAGGTCGCCGGTCTTGCCGGCCTTGAGCAACTGGTCGCCGTACTCGGCGGAGTAGATCGAGGTGAAGGCCATGGCCATGTCACGCAGGAACGGCGCTTCCGGGCGGGTGAGGGTGATCACCACGGTGTGGTCGTCGGTCTTGTCCACCGACTTGAGCAGGTCCTTGAAGGCCATGCTCTCGAAATAGGGGTAGCCGACGCTGGTCTTGTCGTGCCACGGGTGCTTCGGGTCGAGCTGGCGACGCAGGCTCCACAGCACGTCGTCGGCGTTAAAGTCGCGGGTCGGCTTGAAGTAGTCGGTGGTGTGAAACTTCACACCCTGGCGCAAGTGGAAGGTGTAGGTCAGGCCATCGGCGGAGATGTCCCAGCGTTCGGCAAGGGCTGGCTCGATATCGGTGGTGCCGGGCTTGAAGTCGACCAGGCGGTTGAACACCGTTTCGGCGGAGGCATCGGCGGTGACCGCCGTGGTGTACTGGACGATGTCGAAGCCTTCTGGGCTGGCTTCGGTGCATACCACAAGCGGCTTGGCCGCCAGGTTGCCGGCGGCGCCGAGGATGACCGCTGCCAGGGCAGCGCGGAGCGGTAGCGATTTCATGGGTACTCCCTGCTTGCGTTGATTCCAGCGTAGCCGCCTGGGCCTGCGATGAGGCGGGCCCAGGCGCCAGCGGTCAGAGAATGTTGAATGGAATGGTGGTGACGATGCGCAGCTCGTCCAGGCTGCCATCGGCCTGGGCCTTGCTGGCGCGGTGCGCGGTGTAGGTGGCGCGGATGCTGGTGTCCTTCAGCGGGCCACTCTGTACTGCATAGCTGGTGCCGATGCCCCACTCGTAGTGGGTTTCGCCGTCCATGCCGGCGACGTCGTAGGCAGTGCCACGGTAGTGGGTGCCGTCGATGCCCCAGCCGCGTGCGTTGTACAGGTTGAACTTCAGGCCCGGCACCCCGTACGGCGCCATGTTCAGCACGTAGGAAATCTGCAGGGATTTCTCGTTCGGGCCGTTGAAGTCCGAGAGCAGCGAGTTGGCCAGGTAGATGCCGTTGGTTTCGTGCAGGTAGTCGAAGTATTCGTTGCCGTTGACTTGCTGCCATGAGGCGCTGAGGGTGTGGGCCTGGTGGGTCAGGCCGAACGACAGGCTGTAGGTGTCGTTGTCGATCTCGCCCATCTTTTTGCTGCCTTCGTCCACCGTCTTGTAGTAGTTCAGGCCGGTGCTCAGGCTCAGCACCGCGCTGTCGCCCAGCACGTGGTTGGCGCCGAAGTAGTACTGGTTCCAGAAGTCGTCGACCTTGGTCGCGTACAGGCTGGTGGTCAGGCTCTTGAAGGGCTGGTAGTTGATCCCGGTGGTGCTGGCGCGGTCGGTTTCAACGCCTGCGGCGCCGTACTCCGTGCGGAACTTGCTGAGGCTTTGCTCGGTACGTGGCGAGACGCGGTCGAAGGTACCCAGGTCGAACGACAGATTGTCGAATTCAGCACTGTGCAGGAACGCACCTTGGAAACTCGAAGGCAGCGCACGGTTGCCAATGAAGGCGATCATCGGCGTGTCCACCGACTGGCGGCCGACGGTCAGGGTGGTGTTGGACACCCGCGCCTTGACGTTGGCCAGGCCCATCTTGCTCCATTGGCCGATGGGGTCGCCGTCGCTGTGGGTCAGGGTGCGGTTGTTGGGGCCGGCGACTGCGGCGCGGCCTTGCTCCAGGGCGATGGCGTTGTAGCCGGCGGCCTCGACGGCAAAGCCGACGGTGCCTTGGGTGAAGCCCGAGCTGTAGTTGAGGATGGTGCCTTGCAGCCAGTTGTCACGGCTGTGGGTGTCATGGCGGCTGCCGTCGCTCTTGTAGTACTTCCACAGTGGGGCGCGGGTGGCGCGTTCGCGGGCGTACCAGTTGCGGGTGCTGCCGGACAGGCTCTGGCCGTCGATGAAGCCTGTGGCTTCGCTTTGTTCGCTGCTGCCTTTGAGGCTGAACGGCACGAAGTCCTGGCTCTGGGTCTCGGCCTGGGCCATGGTGCAGAAGGTACCGATGGATAACGCCAGTGCGCTGAGGGTGAATGGTCTCAAGGTTAAAGCTCCCTTTCTCTTCTTTTAGTTATTGCCCGGCCTTGTGGGCCGGGTTGTTTGCTGCGGTGTTGCCTGGGTTGCTCGGGGTTGCCGGGCTAATCAGGGGAAATGTTTTGCCAGTGCCGGCCCTTTCGCGGGGCAAGCCCGCTCCCACAGAGGTATCGAGTAAGCCTGTGGGAGCGGGCTTGCCCCGCGAAGAGGGCGGCACTGATCAGCGCTTAATCAACACTGACACCGGAAAAATCATTGCGGCCAAAGGGGCTTACCTTGAAATCCGCCACCTTGATGCTCAGCGGCTGGTTGACCGTGGAATGCGCCACCGGGGTAATTGGCACCTGCTGCTTGAGGCGCTGCTGAGCCTGCTGGTACAGCGCGGTGCGCTGGTCGCGGTCGGTGACTTGCTTGGCCTGCTTGACCAGGCTGTCGTACTGCGGATCGCACCACAGCGAGTAGTTGTTGCTGCCGATCGCATCGCAGTTGTAGAGGGTGCCGAGCCAGTTGTCGGGGTCACCGTTGTCGCCGGTCCAGCCAATCAGGGCGATGTCGTGCTCGCCACTTTTCATGCGTTTGAGGTACTCGCCCCATTCGTAGCTGACGATGCGCACCTTGAAGCCGAGCTTGCTCCAGTCGGCCTGGAGCATCTCGGCCATGAGCTTGGCGTTGGGGTTGTACGGGCGCTGAACGGGCATGGCCCATAGGGTGACTTCGGTGCCCTGCTTGACCCCGGCCTGTTCAAGCAACTGCTTGGCCTTTGCCGGGTCGTAAGGTGCGTCCTTGAGGGTTTTGTCGTAGGACCACTGGGTCGGCGGCATGGCGTTGACCGCCAGCTGCCCGGAGTCTTGATAAACCGCCTGCAGGATCGCCTGCTTGTTCACCGCCATGTCCATGGCCTGGCGCACTTCCAGGCGGTCGAACGGCGGATGCTGGGTGTTGTAGGCGATGTAGCCAAGGTTGAAACCCGGTTGCTGCAGCACTTGCAGCTTGCTATCTGCCCTGAGCGCCGACAGGTCGGCCGGGCGCGGGTGCAAGGTGACCTGGCATTCGTTGCGGCGCAGCTTCTGGATGCGCACTGAAGGGTCGGTGTTGATCGAGAACACCAGGTTGTCGATCTTCACTTCATCTGGCGCCCAGTAGGCTTTGTTGCCCTTGAAGCGGATCTGCGAGTCTTTTTGGTAACGCTGGAACACGAATGGGCCGGTGCCAATCGGCTGCTGGTTGATATCGCTGGGGCGCCCGCCCGCCATCAGTTGTTCGGCGTACTCGGCGGAAAGAATGGAGGCGAAGCTCATGGCGAGGTTCTGGATGAACGCGGCATCGACCTTGTTGAGGGTGAATACCACGGTCAACGGAGCAGTTTTTTCCACGCGAGCGATGTTCTTGTCCAGGCCCATGCTGACGAAATAAGGGAACTCGGTGGGGTAGGCCAGACGGAACGGGTGGCCCTTGTCGAGCATGCGGTTGAAGGTGAACAGCACGTCTTCGGCGTTGAAGTCGCGGCTTGGCGTGAAGGCCTTGTTGGCGTGGAACTTCACGCCTTCGCGCAAGTGGAAGGTGTAACGCAAGCCATCGTCGGATACTTCCCATTTGCTCGCCAGAGCCGGGTGTACCGCCGTGCCGCCGCGTTCAAACTCCACCAGGCGGTTGTAGAGCGGTTCTGCTGCATCGTTGTCGGTGGCACTGGTGTACTGGGCGGTGTCGAAACCGGCTGGGCTGCCTTCCGAGCAGAACACCAGGTTTTTGGCCTGGGCAACGCAGACCTGGGTCAGCAGGCCCGCGGCGAGCAGGGTCGAAAACAGTTGGGTATGGCGCATGGCAAATCCTTTTCCGTCTGTTTTGCCGCGTCGGGGTACGAATTGCGGCAACAGTGGCCCCAGCCCCGGCGCGGGTAGCGTCGGGGTGGGTGTCGTTCAGGAGAATGGCGGTGAGTGGCCCGGTGTTACTTCTCCACGCTGACGCCGTAGAAAGCGTTCAGCGCGAACGGGCTGATCTTGAAGTCCTTCACCTTGGCACTCATCGGCTGGTAGACCGTGGAGTGGGCGATCGGCGTGATCGGCACCTGTTCCTTGAGGATGTGCTGCGCCTGCTTGTACAGCTCGGTGCGCTTGGTCTGGTCCGGCGTGGCCTTGGCCTGCTTGATCAGGTCGTCGTAGGGCTTGTAGCACCACTTGGAGAAGTTGTTGCCATCAATGGCATCGCAGCCGTACAGGGTGCCCAGCCAGTTGTCCGGGTCACCGTTGTCACCGCTCCAGCCAATCAGCATGGCACCCTGTTCGCCGCCCTTGGAGCGCTTGATGTACTCGCCCCACTCGTAACTGACGATCTTCGCCTTGATGCCGATCTTGGCCCAGTCGGATTGCAGCATCTCGGCCATCAGCTTGGCATTTGGGTTATACGGGCGTTGCACCGGCATGGCCCACAGGGTGATCTCGGTGCCTTCCTTGATGCCGGCTTGCTTGAGCAGCTGCTTGGCTTTCTCCGGATCGTAGGCGGCATCCTTGATGCTGTCGTCATAGGACCACTGGGTCGGGGGCATGCCGTTGACCGCCAGCTGGCCGGCCCCCTGGTAGACCGACTCGATGATCTTCTTCTTGTCGACGGCCATGTCCAGTGCCTGGCGCACTTCGAGCTTGGCCATGGGGTTGGGCTCGTTGCTGCCCTTGATCTTGTCCATCACGTTGTAGGCGATGTAGCCGAGGTTGAAACCGGCCTGTTGCGGCATCTGCAGGTTCTTCTCGGCCTTGAGCGGCTCGATGTCGGCCGGGCGCGGGAACAGCGTGACCTGGCACTCGTTCTTCTTCAGTTTCTGCATGCGCACCGAGGCGTCGGTGGTGATGGCGAAGATCAGGTTGTCGATCTTCACGTCCTCAGGCTTCCAGTAATCCTCGTTGCCCTTGAAGCGGATCTGCGCGTCTTTCTGGTACTTGCTAAAGACGAACGGGCCGGTGCCGATCGGTTTCTGGTTGATGTCGGCGGCCTTGCCGTCCTTGAGCAACTGGTCGGCGTACTCGGCCGACTGCACGGAGGCGAAGCTCATGGCCAGGTTCTGGATGAACGCGGCGTCCACTTCATTGAGGCTGAACTTGACGGTGTGCTCGTCGATTTTCTCCACCTTGGCGATGTTCTTGTCCATGCCCATGTCGGTGAAGTAGGGGAACTCGGTGGGGTACGCCTTACGGAACGGGTGGTTCTTGTCGAGCATGCGGTTGAAGGTGAACAGCACGTCGTCGGCGTTGAAGGTGCGGGTGGGCTTGAAGTAGTCGGTAGTGTGGAATTTCACGCCTTCACGGAGGTGGAAGGTGTAGGTCTTGCCGTCGTCGGACATTTCCCACTTGGTCGCCAGGCCCGGGATGACGGCGGTGCCGCCCCGTTCGAATTGGGTCAGGCGGTTGAACACGGTCTCTGCCGAGGCATCGAAGTCGGTTCCGGTGGTGTATTGCCCCGGGTCGAAGCCGGCCGGACTGCCTTCGGAGCAGAACACCAGGTTGGACGCGGCGTGGGCAATCGGGGCGCCAGTGAACAAGCCCGCGCCGAGCAGGAACGGAATGACTGCGTGTTTGAGCATGGTGGCCTCATTGTTGTCATTTTTGGATTGAGGTGGCCTCGTGAGCCGACCTGCGGATACTTATGCAGGGGGTGTTCCCATTGCAACACTCAGAAGGATAGTTGGCGCCAGAAAAGTAGTACGGGCGTACATGGATGTCGCATCCGTATAACTTTCGACGAAGTTGAACGTTTGCGCAGGCTAAATGATGGCTTTATGCGGAATGTTTCGGCGGGAGGAAAGTGGTAGGAAGCGCTGTCTTGGTGCGTAGGAAACGTCCGTAATCGGTACAAACTGTGGGAGCGGGCTTGCGCGTCGGGACTTTCGCGGGACAAGCCCGCTCCCACAGGTACTCCGTGAATGCTTAAGGCATCTGAACTTCGATCAGCCCATCGGCATTCATGCTGACTTCACTGGTACCCGCCTCGATATCCGGCGCTGGCGCCGCTTCATCAGCGCCCATGGCTTTCATCGCCATCGGCGCGCTGCGCAGGTAAGGGCGCGGGTAACCGCTGCTGTTGAGGTTCAGGCTGACCACTTTGTAGCCCTTGCCCCCCAGCGCTTCGGTGGCCAGTTGCGCACGGGCCTTGAAGGCATCGACTGCATCCTTGAGCAGTGCGTCCTCGCTGGCCTTGCGGGTCGCCGGGGCGATGGAGAAGTCCATGCCGCCCATCTTCAGGTCTTGCAGCAGATCGGCGCTAAGTTGCGAGAGGGCCGGGAAGTCGGCGCTTTCCAGGCGTAGCTCGGCACGCTCGCGCCAGCCGGTGATCTTCTGGCCTTTGCTATCGTAAACCGGGTAGCTGTTGCGGCTGCCCTGGCTGATCTTCACGTCCTTGACCTGGCGTGCCTGCTGCACGGCCTTGTTCATGGTTTCGGTGATTTCTTTGGCAAGCTTGCCCGGGTCGGTGTTCTGGGCTTCGCTATACAGGGTCACGACCATCAGGTCGCGCGCCACTTCCTTGCTGACTTCGGCACGCAGCGATACCTGGTTGAAGCGCGGCTCATCCGCCGCCAGTGCCGGCAGGCTGGCGAGCAGGCCGCAGGAGAGAATCAGGGCAGCGCTGCGACGAGGGATATGCATGTAGTACTCCTTGGCAATAAAAGGCGTGGGTTCTGGCCATCCATCCCACGCATGGCCCATCAGACCGGGATCAGTGTAGTGGGTTCAAAAGTGCCATCATGAACCTGTGACAAAGTGTGGCGCTTTGCCGCATCGCTGCAGCAGGGCACCCGGCTTCGGTATACTCCAGCCGATTTTTCTGGAGCACTCATCAGGAGAGCGCATGCTCGCCGCCGCACAACCGCTGTCCGCTACCCGCCAGAACCTCTGGCGCCTGACTGTCATACGCGTTCTGGTTCTGGCCGCTCAGGCAGGCTCTGTGGGCGTTGCCTACTGGACCGAACTGCTGCCCCTGCCCTGGCTCTCGCTGGCTGCGACATTGGCCCTTTCGTCATTGCTGTGCGCCTTCACCGCCTTGCGCCTGCGCCTGTCACTGCCTGTCACCGAGCTTGAATACGCCCTGCAGCTGGCCTGCGACCTGCTGATTCACAGTGCCCTGCTTTATTATTCTGGCGGCTCGACCAACCCGTTCGTCTCCTATTACCTGGTGCCGCTGGCGATTGCCGCAGTGACCTTGCCCTGGCTCTATTCGCTGATCCTCTCGGGTATCGCCCTGACCGCCTACAGCCTGCTGCTGGTGCAGTTCTACCCGCTCGAAGGGCTGCCGATGGCGCGGGACAAGATGCAGGTGTATGGCATGTGGCTGAGCATCGCGCTGGCCGCAGCGGTGATCACCTTCTTTGCCGCACGCATGGCCGAGGAGCTGCGCCGTCAGGAGCAATTGCGCTCCGAACGCCGCGAAGAGAGCCTGCGCGACGAACAGCTGCTGGCCGTGGCCACTCAGGCCGCTGGCGCTGCCCACGAACTGGGCACGCCGCTGGCGACCATGAGCGTGCTGCTCAACGAAATGCGCCAGGACCACAAAGACCCGCTGTTGCAGGAAGACCTGCAGATCCTCCAGGACCAGGTCAAACTGTGCAAAGAGACGCTGCAGCAACTGGTGCGCGCCGCCGAAGCAAACCGGCGCCTGGCAGTGGTCGAACAGGACGTCACCGAGTGGCTCGATGAAGCGCTCAACCGTTGGCACCTGATGCGCCCTGAAGCCAGCTATCGCTTCCAGCGTCTGCGCGACGGCCAGGTGCCACGCCTGACCCCCCCACCGGACCTGACCCAGGCGCTGCTCAACCTGTTGAACAATGCCGCCGATGCCTGCCCCGATGATCTGGAAGTGCGCCTGGACTGGGACGCCCAGGACATCGTCATCAGCATCCGCGACCATGGTCCCGGTGTACCGCCGGCCATTGCCGAAGCCATCGGCAAACCCTTCATTACCACCAAGGGCAAAGGCTTCGGCCTGGGCCTGTTCCTGAGCAAAGCCAGCGTGACCCGTGCGGGCGGCTCGGTGAAACTCTATAGTCATGAGCAGGGTGGCACCCTTACCGAACTGCGCCTGCCCCATGGCACGCGAGGAGATCTATGATGAGCGAAGAAAACCAGGTCGAAGGCGAAGAGCTGCCGCACCTGTTGCTGGTGGATGACGATGCCACCTTCACCCGGGTCATGGCCCGTGCCATGAGCCGCCGGGGCTTTCGCGTAAGCACCGCCAGTTCTGCCGAAGAAGGCCTGATCCTGGCCCAGCAGGACCTGCCGGACTACGCCACGCTGGACCTGAAGATGGAAGGCGACTCCGGTCTGGTGCTGCTGCCCAAGCTGCTGGAGCTGGACCCGGAAATGCGCGTAGTGATCCTCACCGGTTACTCGAGCATTGCCACCGCGGTCGAGGCGGTCAAGCGTGGTGCTTGCAACTACCTGTGCAAACCGGCTGATGCCGATGACGTGCTGGCGGCGCTGCTCTCTGAGCACACCGACCTGGACACCCTGGTGCCGGAGAACCCGATGTCGGTGGACCGCCTGCAGTGGGAGCACATCCAGCGCGTACTGGGCGAGCATGAAGGCAATATTTCGGCCACCGCGCGTGCGCTGGGCATGCACCGGCGGACCTTGCAGCGCAAGCTGCAGAAGCGGCCGGTTCGCCGCTGAATCGGTGGTGGCCCCTTCGCGGCTGAAGCCGCTCCCACAGGATTATCACTGCCCTTGAAACAGTGGAATACCAGTGGGAGCGGCTTCAGCCGCGAAGAGGCCATTACTGTCGGACACTTCCCTTTATCGCATCCAGATCCCCGCAACTCGCAGCCGTTGACGTATCATTAGCCCCCTAACGGCAACCCCCTCAGGATCGCTTGCGCATGCTTGCCCTTCTTATCCAGACGCTGAACATCACGGCACCGGTCTTCGCCATGCTGTTCATGGGCGTGCTGCTCAAACGCATCCACCTGATCGACGACAACTTCAACCGCGTCGCCTCGCAGCTGGTATTCAACGTCTGCATGCCAGCGTTGTTGTTCCTCGGCATCTACCATGCCGACCTGGCCACGGCGGTTCAGCCCAAGGTCATCCTCTACTTCGTCGCCGCCACCCTGGTCGGTTTTGCCGTGGCCTGGGGCCTGGCTATCTGGCGCAGCCCGCCGGCCGACCGAGGCATCTATACCCAAGGCGCCTTTCGCGGCAACAACGGCGTAATTGGTTTGGCCCTGGCCGCCAGCCTCTACGGCGACTACGGCATCTCCCTGGGTGCGGTGCTCGCCGGCTTGGTGATCCTCCTGTACAACTCGCTGTCGGCGGTGGTGCTGGCGGTGTACAGCCCGGATTTGAAATCCGACCCGTGGAGTATCTGCAAGAGCATTTTCAGCAACCCACTGATCATCAGCGTGCTGGTGGCCACGCCCATGGCCTACGGCCAGGTGCCGTTGCCCAACTGGCTGCTTACCTCGGGTGACTATCTGGCGCAGATGACCTTGCCGCTGGCGTTGATCTGTATCGGTGGCACCTTGTCGCTGGCCGCCCTGCGCGACAGTGGCAAGCTGGCCATCGATGCCAGCCTGGTGAAGATGGTCTGGCTGCCGCTGATTGGCACCTTCGGTGCCTGGCTCTGCGGTTTTCGTGGGGCCGAGCTGGGCATCCTGTTCCTGTACATCGGCAGCCCGACGGCGGCAGCCAGCTACGTCATGGCCCGGGCGGCCAATGGCAATCATGAGCTGGCCGCCTCGATCATCGTGATCACCACGCTGATGGCGGCGATCACCACCAACATTGGTATTTTCATCTTGCAGTGGGGCGGGTGGATCTAGATCCTTGACTGCAAACATCATAAAAACACGGCCTCACTGAGCTAAAGGACACTTCATGCAAGACCAGAGCACGCCCGAGCGGTTACAGCGCGGGCTGAAGAATCGTCATATCCAGCTGATCGCGCTGGGCGGTGCCATCGGGACCGGCTTGTTCCTGGGCATCGCACAGACCATCCAGCTGGCCGGTCCATCCGTGCTGCTGGGCTATGCCATTGCCGGCCTGATGGCCTTCTTCATCATGCGCCAGCTTGGCGAAATGGTGGTCGAAGAGCCGGTCGCGGGCAGTTTCAGCCACTTCGCCCACCAATACTGGAGCGAGTTCGCCGGCTTTGTCTCGGGCTGGAACTACTGGGTAGTGTACGTGCTGGTGGGCATGGCCGAACTCACGGCCGTGGGCATCTACGTGCAGTACTGGTGGCCAGAGTTCCCGACCTGGGCCACGGCAGCGATCTTCTTCGTGGTGATCAATCTCATCAACCTGACGCAGGTGAAGGTCTACGGCGAGATGGAGTTCTGGTTCGCACTGGTCAAGGTGGTGGCTATCGTCAGCATGATCGGCTTCGGTGCCTGGCTGCTGACCAGTGGCCATGGCGGCCCGGATGCCAGCGTCGCCAACCTGTGGCAGTACGGCGGGTTCTTCCCCAATGGCGTCACCGGGCTGGTCATGGCGTTGGCGGTGATCATGTTTTCCTTCGGAGGCCTGGAGCTGGTCGGCATCACCGCCGCCGAGGCAGACAACCCGCGCCACAGCATCCCCAAGGCAACCAACCAGGTGGTGTACCGCATTCTGATCTTCTATATCGGTGCGCTGGCGGTGCTGCTGTCGCTGTACCCGTGGCAGAAGGTGGTGCAGGGCGGTAGTCCGTTCGTGATGATCTTCCACGAGCTGGACAGCGACCTGGTCGCGACGATTCTCAACATCGTGGTGCTGACCGCCGCGCTGTCGGTCTACAACAGCTGCGTATACGCCAACAGCCGCATGCTATTCGGCCTGGCCAGCCAGGGTGATGCGCCGCGTCAGCTGCTCAAGGTCAGTCGCAGCGGCGTGCCGCTGACGGCGCTGGGCGTGTCGGCGTTTGCAACCGGTATGTGCGTGCTCATCAACTACCTGATGCCGGGTGAGGCTTTTGGCCTGTTGATGGCCCTGGCGGTCTCGGCGCTGGTGATCAACTGGGCAAGCATCAGCATCACCCACCTGAAATTCCGCAAGGCCAAGTTGGCAGCGGGTATCAAGCCGTTCTATCAGAGCTGGGGGCACCCGTTCACCAACTACCTGTGCCTGGCATTCATCGTGCTGATTCTGGTGGTGATGTACCTGACCCCGCCAATCCGCATTTCGGTGATGCTGATTCCTGGCTGGATTGCGCTGTTGTACGGGGCGTTCCGCTTGAAGAAGGCTCGCCAGGGCTAGCGCGCTTAATGCTGGCGACGCCAGGCTCGGGCAGTGGTGTAAAGCAGCACTAGTCCGAGCACCGGCAGCACATAGAACAACATCAACCGCTCCAGCCGGCCGGCCAATGGCAGGCCCATGGTGAAGGCGGCCACATGCAGCCCGTAAGCCAGGTACAGGCAAAGGAACACCAGCCCTTCAGCGCGAGTGATCCGGTATCCGGAATAGAATACGGGCAGGCTCAGCACGGCGACGCCCAGCATCACCGGCAGGTCGAAGCCCAGGGCGTTGGGCGAGATGGTCAGCGGCTCTGGCGTGATCAGCGCCGTCAGGCCAAGCACCGCCAGCAAGTTGAACAAGTTACTGCCGATCACCGTGCCCACGGCGATTTCACGTTCGCCACGCAGGGCGGCGATCAGTGCTGCAGCCAATTCGGGCAAGGATGTGCAGATGGCGACGACGGTCAGGCCGATGATGCGCTCGGACAACCCCAGGTCAGTCGCCACCTCGACCGCCGCTTCCAGCAGCAGATGGCCGGCCAGGCTCAGTAGGCCGAGGCCAAAGGCAACCTGCAGCAGTGTGCCGGACCAGAAGCGCCCGGCGCTGCTGGTGAGCGCGCCTGGAGCAGGGTAGGTGCGAGCATAGTGGCGTGACTGGTGCCAGAGCATGGCCAGGTAACCCGCCAAAGCCAACAGCAGTAGCAACCCTTCGACTCGGCCGAGGTGACCATTGGCTGCCAGCGCGTAGACCAAGCCGCTGGCGAGGATCATCAGCGGAATGTCCAGGCGCACCAGTTGACGTGAAACTCGCAACGGGATGATCAGCGCCGCCAGGCCAAGGCTGACCAGGACGTTGAAGATGTTGCTGCCAATCACGCTGCCCACCGCCACATCGGGCGCGCCCTGATAGGCAGCCTGTAGGCTGACGGTCAGTTGTGGGGCAGTACTGCCGAAGGCTACCAGGCTCAAACCGATGATCAGCGGCCTCACATGCAGGCGTTGGGCCAGGCTCAGGGCGGCGCGCACCATCAATTCGGCGCCAGCTATTAGCAGTAGCAGGGCTACGCCCAGTTGCAGCAGGCTGAAAGTGGGTAGGGTGGCCAGGTCGAAAATGGTCGGGGCTCCAGTTGGGTCAGTCGCTCAGACCTTGTACCCGGACGCGCGCCGTTCCGCTACGGAGCATGCCGATTTTTTCTGCTGCAGCGCGTGACAGGTCGATCAGTCGACCGCGTGTGTGCGGGCCGCGATCGTTGATGCGCACCACTACGCTACGGTCGTTGGCCAGGTTGGTGACCAGCACCTTGCTGCCGAAGGGCAGGCTGCGGTGGGCGGCGGTGAGGCCGTGCTGGTTGAAGGGTTCGCCGCTGGCGGTGCGTTTGCCGTGGTGGCGCGAGCCGTAATAGGAGGCGGTACCGGTCTGGTTGTAGCCGCGGGGGTCGATGTCGTGGCTGGCGCAGCCGGCCAGCAGGGAGAAGAGGGTCAGGGTGGTGAAGGATCGTTTTAGCAAGTTGGGAGCTCCGGTGCTGCCATTCGCGGGCAAGCCCGCTCCCACAGGCACAGTGCCAATTTTCAGCATGGCGCTGTACCTGTGGGAACGGGCTTGCCCGCGAACGAGGGCGAAGCCCTCGCAGGATTACAGGGTCGAAACAATCACCCTTCGAGCTTGGCCTTGAGCATTTGGTTCACTTGCCCAGGGTTGGCCTTGCCCTTCGACGCCTTCATCGCCTGACCGACGAAGAAGCCGAACATCTTGCCGCGCTTGGCCTCGTCGGCGGCGCGATACTGTTCGACCTGTTCAGCATTGGCGGCGAGCATTTCGTCGAGCATCGTCTCGATCGCACCGGTGTCGGTGACCTGCTTCAGGCCTTTGCTTTCGATGATGCTGTCGGCATCGCCTTCACCGGCGGCCATGGCCTCGAACACGGTCTTGGCGATTTTGCCGCTGATGGTGTTGTCACGGATGCGCAGCAACATGCCGCCGAGCTGTTCGGCGCTGACCGGCGCCTGGTCGATCTCGATGCCCAGCTTGTTCAGCAGGCTGCCCAGCTCGACCATGACCCAGTTGGCCGCCAGCTTGGCATCGCCGCCAATCTTCACCACCTGCTCGAAGTAGTCCGCCTGTTCACGGCTGGAAGCCAGCACGTTGGCGTCGTAGGCCGACAGGCCGTACTGGCTCTGGAAACGCTCGACCTTCTGCGGCGGCAGCTCCGGCAGGCCGGCACGGAGGGTTTCGAGGAAGCTGTCCTCGATGACCACCGGTAGCAGGTCTGGGTCGGGGAAGTAACGGTAGTCGTTGGCTTCCTCCTTGCTGCGCATGGAACGAGTTTCGTCCTTGTTCGGGTCGTACAGGCGGGTTTCCTGGATGACCTTGCCGCCGTCTTCGATCAGGTCGATCTGGCGCTGGATTTCGCTGTTGATCGCGCGCTCGATGAAGCGGAACGAGTTGACGTTCTTGATCTCGCAGCGGGTGCCGAACTCGACCTGGCCTTTCGGGCGGATCGAGACGTTGCAGTCGCAGCGCAGCGAACCTTCGGCCATGTTGCCGTCACAGATGCCCAGGTAACGCACCAGCGCGTGGATCGCCTTGACGTAGGCCACGGCTTCCTTGGCGCTGCGCATGTCCGGCTCGGAGACGATCTCCAGCAGCGGGGTGCCGGCACGGTTCAGGTCGATGCCGGTGGAGCCGCTGAAGTCTTCGTGCAGGCTCTTGCCGGCGTCTTCTTCCAGGTGCGCACGGGTAACGCCGATGCGCTTGATGGTGCCGTCTTCCAGGGCGATGTCCAGGTGGCCCTTGCCGACGATCGGCAGGTCCATCTGGCTGATCTGGTAGCCCTTGGGCAGGTCCGGGTAGAAGTAGTTCTTGCGCGCGAACACGTTGCGCTTGCCGATCTCGGCATCGATTGCCAGGCCGAACATGCAGGCCATGCGCACGGCTTCCTGGTTCAGCACCGGCAATACGCCGGGCATCCCTAAATCAACCAGGCTGGCCTGGGTGTTCGGCTCGGAGCCGAAGGTGGTGGCGCTGCCGGAGAAGATCTTCGACTGGGTGGCCAGCTGGGTATGAATCTCCAGCCCGATCACAACTTCCCATTGCATGTGTGAATTCCTCAGAAGCCGTTGGGGGCGCGGGTGTGCCAGTCGGTGACTTGCTGGTAACGGTGCGCGACGTTGAGCAGGCGGCCTTCCTGGAAGTACGGAGCCAGCAGCTGCACGCCGACCGGCAGGCCATCGACGAAGCCGGCTGGCATCGACAGGCCCGGCAGGCCCGCCAGGTTGGCGGTGATGGTGTAGACGTCTTCAAGGTACGCGGCGACCGGGTCGCTGCTCTTGGCACCCAGTTTCCAGGCCGGGTTCGGCGTGGTCGGGCCCAGGATCACGTCGACGCCTTCGAAGGCGGCCATGAAGTCGTTCTTGATCAGGCGGCGGATCTGCTGCGCCTTGACGTAGTAGGCATCGTAGTAGCCGGCCGACAGGGCGTAGGTGCCGACCATGATGCGCCGCTGTACTTCGGCACCGAAGCCCTCGCCACGGGAACGCTTGTACAGGTCGGTCAGGTCCTTCGGCTCTTCACAGCGGTAGCCGAAGCGCACGCCGTCGAAACGCGACAGGTTGGAGGAGGCTTCGGCCGGCGCGATCACGTAGTACGCCGGGATGGCGTGCTGCATGTTCGGCAGGCTGATTTCCTTGACCACCGCGCCGAGCTTTTCCAGCTCTTTGACGCTGGCCTGGACCAGTTCGGCGATGCGTGGGTCGAGGCCGGCGCCGAAGTACTCCTTCGGCAGGCCGATGCGCAGGCCTTGCAGCGAGGCGTTGAGGTTGGCGCTGTAGTCCGGTACCGGCTCATCGATGCTGGTGGAGTCCTTGGCATCGAAACCGGCCATGCCTTGCAGCAGCAGCGCGCAGTCTTCGGCGGTGCGCGCCAGCGGGCCACCCTGGTCGAGGCTGGAGGCGTAGGCGATCATGCCCCAGCGCGAAACACGACCGTACGTCGGTTTCAGGCCGGTGAGGTTGGTCAGCGCCGCCGGCTGTCGGATCGAACCGCCAGTGTCGGTGCCGGTGGTCACCGGCAGCAGGCGCGCAGCCACGGCTGCAGCGGAGCCACCGGACGAACCGCCCGGCACGTGCTCAAGGTTCCACGGGTTCTTCACCGCGCCGTAGTGGCTGGATTCGTTGGCCGAACCCATGGCGAATTCGTCCATGTTGGTCTTGCCCAGGGTGACCATGCCGGCTTCAGCCAGCTTGGCGACCACAGTGGCATCATACGGCGCCTTGAAGTTGTCGAGCATCTTCGAGCCGCAGCTGGTGCGTACGCCGTTGGTGCAGAACAGGTCCTTGTGGGCGATCGGCGCACCCAGCAGCACGCCGGTTTCGCCAGCGGCGCGACGGGCGTCGGCGGCACGGGCCTGGCCCAGGGCCAGCTCCTCGGTGACGCTGATGAAGCTGTTGAGTTGCGGGTCGAGCTGCTGGATGCGCGCCAACAGGGCGCCGGTCAGCTCTTCGGAGGAAAACGACTTGTCGGCGAGTCCGCGGGCGATCTCGGCCAGGGTCAATTGATGCATGGCAGGCTCTATCCCTTACTCGATGACTTTAGGAACCAGGTACAGACCGCTTTCGGTCGAAGGTGCGATGGCCTGATAGGCATCGCGCTGGTTGCGTTCGGTAACCTGGTCGGGACGCAGGCGCTGGCTGGCCTCCAGGGGGTGGGCCAGGGGTTCGATGCCAGTGGTGTCGACTGCTTGCATTTGGTCGACCAGTCCGAGAATGCTGTTCAGTGCATCGGTAATGCGTGGCAGTTCGCCTTCATTCAGGCCCAGGCGGGCCAGATGGGCAATCTTTTCCACGTCGCAGCGTTCAAGCGCCATGGGGATCTCCAGGGGATACAAAGAACGGAATAGGGTCCGTGATGAGGAACATGTCGGCATTTTGGCGGTCATACGGCCGCGATCATCTGCTGGCTTGCTCGGAAAAACGACCAATTTAACATATTGGCTCCTTGCCCAAAATCCCTGCCATTGTTAGAGTTTGCCGCACTTTTTTACCCACGCTTTCCCCAGGGTCACTTTCCCATGTTCAAGAAACTGCGTGGCATGTTTTCCAGCGATCTCTCCATCGACCTGGGTACTGCCAACACCCTTATTTACGTGCGTGAGCGCGGTATCGTCCTGAATGAGCCCTCGGTTGTTGCCATCCGTACCCACGGCAACCAGAAAAGCGTCGTCGCCGTCGGTACCGAAGCAAAACGCATGCTGGGCCGTACGCCCGGCAACATTGCTGCCATTCGTCCGATGAAAGACGGCGTTATCGCCGACTTCAGCGTTTGTGAAAAAATGTTGCAGTATTTCATCAACAAGGTTCACGAGAACAGCTTCCTGCAGCCCAGCCCTCGCGTGCTGATCTGCGTGCCATGCAAGTCGACCCAGGTAGAGCGCCGCGCCATTCGCGAGTCGGCCCTGGGTGCCGGTGCCCGTGAAGTGTTCCTGATTGAAGAGCCGATGGCCGCTGCCATCGGTGCCGGCCTGCCGGTCGAAGAAGCCCGTGGCTCGATGGTCGTCGATATCGGTGGTGGTACCACTGAAATCGCCCTGATCTCGTTGAACGGTGTGGTCTATGCCGAATCCGTCCGCGTTGGCGGCGACCGTTTCGACGAAGCCATCGTCACCTATGTGCGCCGCAACTACGGCAGCCTGATCGGTGAATCCACCGCTGAGCGCATCAAGCAGGAAATCGGCACCGCCTACCCGGGCGGCGAAGTGCGCGAAGTCGACGTGCGTGGCCGTAACCTGGCCGAAGGCGTGCCACGTGCCTTCTCGCTGAACTCCAACGAAGTCCTCGAAGCCCTGCAAGAATCCCTGGCGACCATCGTTCAGGCGGTCAAGAGCGCCCTGGAGCAATCGCCGCCAGAGCTGGCCTCTGACATCGCCGAGCGTGGCCTGGTATTGACTGGTGGTGGCGCGCTGCTGCGTGACCTCGACAAGCTCCTGGCCCAGGAAACCGGCCTGCCGGTGATCGTCGCCGAGGACCCGCTGACCTGCGTCGCCCGTGGCGGCGGTCGTGCCCTGGAGATGATGGACAAGCACGCGATGGACCTGCTCTCCAGCGAGTAATTCTCAAAGCGTTCGAGCGCCCGATTTACAGGTAGCCCGTGTAGTGCTACCTGTAAATCGGGCTGGCGTCCGTCGGGGCGTCGTTTCCGTCAACCCGCAACCAGGCTGGTGCGTTGTCCCATGTTCAATGATCGCCTGAGTCGTCCACGAGGAACGGCCCATTAAACCGCTTTTTTCCAAGGGCCCTTCGTTGGGCGTTCGCCTGCTGGTATTGGTGGTGATGTCGGTCGCGCTGATGGTGGTTGATGCACGCTTCGACGTGCTCAAGCCCGTGCGCAGCCAGATGGGCTTGGTGCTCATGGAATCGTACTGGATCACCGACCTGCCGCAGCGCATGTGGCAAGGTGTGGCCGGCCAGTTCGGCAGCCGTACCGAGCTGATCGCCGAAAACGAGAAGCTAAAGACCGAAGCCCTGCTGTTGCAGGGGCGCCTGCAGAAGCTGGCGGCCCTGACCGAGCAGAACGTGCGCCTACGCGAGTTGCTCAACTCCTCGGCGCTGGTCAACGAGAAGGTCGAGGTGGCCGAGCTGATCGGCGTCGACCCCAACCCGTTCACCCACCGCATTCTGATTAACAAGGGCGAGCGCGACGGCGTGTTCCTCGGCCAGCCGGTGCTCGATGCCCGCGGGCTGATGGGCCAGGTGGTCGAGTTGATGCCCTACACCTCGCGCGTGCTGCTGCTGACCGACACCACCCACAGCATTCCGGTGCAGGTCAACCGTAACGGCCTGCGCGCGATCGCCAGCGGCACCGGTAACCCGGAACGCCTGGAGCTGCGCCATGTGGCCGATACCGCTGACATCAAGGAAGGCGACTTGCTGGTGAGTTCTGGCATGGGCCAGCGTTTTCCGGCCGGCTACCCGGTGGCTACGGTCAATGAAGTGATCCACGACTCCGGCCAGCCGTTCGCTATCGTCCGCGCCATCCCGACCGCCGCACTCAATCGCAGCCGCTACATGCTGCTGGTGTTCAGCGACCGGCGTACACCGGAGCAGCGTGCCACCGACGCGGCCCTCGCCCAGGAAGAGGCTGACCGCAAAGGCACGGTCAGCCCTGAGCAGCCTGCCATCAATGCTGAACACGCCGCCCCCGCCGTCACGCCCGCGCCAGTGCCGGCCACACCGGCTCCAGCCGCTGCAGCTCCCGCGCCAGCACCCGCCAGCCCCGCCGCAGCGCCTGCGGCACCTGCGCAACCTCGGAGGCAATGATGCCCAAAGCGCGCCGTAACCACGGTTGGGTCATCTGGCTGACGTTCGCCATCGGCCTGCTGCTCAGCGTTTCGCCCATGCCGCAGTTCCTTGAAGTGTTCCGTCCCATGTGGCTGGCGATGCTGGTGGCGTTCTGGACGCTCACTGTGCCGAGCAAGGTGGGCATGACCACCGCGTTCGTGCTGGGCCTCGCCGAAGACGTGCTGTATGGCACGCTGCTGGGGCAGAACGCGTTGATCCTTACCCTGATCACTTTCCTGGTGCTGTCCCTGCAGCAGCGCCTGCGCATGTTCCCCATGTGGCAGCAGAGCCTGGTGATTCTGGTGATCTTCGGTATCGCCCAGCTGATCCAGCTGTGGCTCAGCGCGCTCACCGGCAACCGTCTGCCGACCTTGGCCCTGGTCTGGTCGGCGGTCATCAGCGCCTTGCTCTGGCCCTGGATCAGTTTTGCCCTGCGCGACCTGCGCCGGCGCTTGCACATCAACTGACGGCGCTGCCATCACTGACAGGGAGATGTCTGCATGAAACCACTTTACCTGGCCTCCGGCTCGCCCCGTCGTCGTGAATTGCTGACCCAGATCGGTGTGCCGTTTACCGTCACCAGCGCCCCCATCGATGAAACCCCGCTGTCCGATGAAAGTGCCGTGGCGTATGTCGAGCGCCTGGCCAAAGCCAAGGCCGAGGCCGGCCTTGCCAGCCTGGGCGGCCCGGCCGTGGTGCTTGGCGCGGACACGGCCGTAGTGCTCGATGGTCGTATTCTCGGCAAGCCGGAAAACCGCGAAGATGCCCTGGCCATGCTGGCCGACCTGGCGGGCCGTGAGCACCAGGTGCTCACCGCGGTAGCGCTGAGCGATGGTCAGCGCTGCCTGAGCGTGAGCGTCAGCAGCAACGTGCGTTTTCGCGCCATCAGCTCGGATGAAGCCCAGCGTTACTGGGCCAGTGGCGAACCGGCGGACAAAGCCGGCGGCTATGCCATCCAGGGCTTGGGCGCGGTGTTCGTGACCGGCCTTCAAGGCAGCTATTCGGCGGTGGTCGGCCTGCCCCTGAGCGAAACAGCCGAACTGCTCAGTCAATTCGGTATTGCCTGCTGGCAGATACCGGCGCTTTCGCCAGAGGTAACAAAGCAGCAGTAGCCAGCTCGGCACCCGCGATCCATCATTACCCAAGACCTTTGACGAGAGCCTGCCATGAGTGAAGAGATCCTGATCAACATCACCCCGATGGAGTCACGTGTGGCGGTGGTGGAAAACGGGGTGCTGCAGGAAGTGCACGTCGAGCGCACCCAGCGCCGCGGCATCGTCGGCAATATCTACAAGGGCAAGGTGGTGCGGGTGCTGCCGGGCATGCAGGCGGCGTTCGTCGATATCGGCCTGGAGCGCGCCGCGTTCATCCATGCTTCGGAAATTTCCCAGCGCGAAGGCTCGGCCGTGGAAACCATCACCGCACTGGTGCACGAGGGCCAGGCCCTGGTGGTGCAGGTGACCAAGGACCCGATCGGTACCAAGGGCGCGCGTCTGACCACCCAGCTGTCGATCCCGTCGCGCTACCTGGTGTATATGCCGCGCAGCAGCCATGTCGGTATTTCCTTGAAGATCGAAGACGAAGCCGAGCGCGATCGCCTCAAGCAGGTGGTCAGCGACTGCATGGACAGCGAGGACATCAAGAACGCCGGTGGCTTCATCCTGCGCACCGCTGCCGAAGGCGCGCGTGCCGAAGAGATCCTCCAGGACATCCGCTACCTGCGGCGCCTGTGGGAGCAGATCGGCAGCCAGATCCAGACCTGCGGCGCGCCAACGGTCATCTACGAAGACCTGGGCCTGGCCCTGCGTACCCTGCGTGACCTGGTCAACCCGAAGATCGAGAAGATCCGCATAGACTCGCGGGAAACCTTCCAGAAAACCACGCAATTCGTCGCCGAACTGATGCCGGAGATCGCCGACCGCCTCGAACATTATCCGGGTGAGCGACCGATCTTCGACCTGTATGGCGTCGAAGATGAAATCCAGCGGGCGCTGGAGCGCAAGGTTCCGCTCAAGTCCGGCGGCTACCTAGTGGTAGACCCAGCTGAAGCGATGACCACCATCGACGTCAATACCGGCGCCTTCGTCGGCCACCGCAACCTTGAAGAGACCATCTTCAAGACCAACCTCGAAGCGGCCACGGCAATTGCCCGGCAGCTGCGCCTGCGCAACATCGGCGGGATCATCATCATCGACTTCATCGACATGGAGGACGAAGAGCATCAGCGCCAGGTGCTACGCACCCTGGAGAAGCAGCTGGAACGCGATCATGCCAAGACCAACATCATCGGCATCACCGAGCTGGGCCTGGTGCAGATGACCCGCAAGCGCACGCGTGAGAGTCTCGAACAAGTGCTGTGCGAGCCGTGCCTCGCCTGCCAGGGTCGGGGCAAGCTGAAGACCCCGGAAACCATCTGTTATGAAATTTTCCGCGAGATCCTCCGCGAAGCCCGTGCCTACCAGGCTGAAGGCTATCGGGTATTGGCCAACCAGAAGGTGGTCGACCGCTTGCTCGATGAGGAATCCGGCAACGTCGCGGAGCTGGAGGCATTCATTGGCCGAACCATTCGCTTCCAGGTCGAGTCGATGTACTCGCAGGAACAGTACGATGTGGTGTTGCTCTGAGGCATTCTTACTCGCGCCATAGGCTGCTCGGGCTGGCAAAACCGGCACTACCAGCCATCATGGATAAACGACCTGGAGGGCAATGGCCATGGGACGTCTGACCCGCGTTCTTGTCGCCTTGACCCGTTGGGGGCTGGGCGTCTGCGCCTTGCTGGCGGTGTTGGTGGCCCTGTATGTGAGCCTCGGTCGCGAGCTGGTGCCACTGGTGGCGGAATACCGCGCCGACCTTGAAGCCAAGGCCGAGCAGGCGTTGGGGCTGCCGGTGCATGTGGGGGCGCTCGAAGGGCGCTGGAGTGGCCTGGCGCCGGTGTTGCGGGTTCGTGACCTGCAGCTGGGCGAGGGCACTTCGGCCTTGCGCCTGGATGACGTGAAGCTGGTGCCCGACCTATGGGCCAGCCTGACCTCCCGCGAAGTGCGCCTGGCGCATGTTCAATTGGCTGGCCTGCAGTTGATCTTGCGTGAAGACGAGCAGGGCGCCTGGGCGCTTGAAGGCCTGCCGAAAAAGGATGACGCGCCGCTCGACCCAGCAGCGTTACTGCAGCGCTTGCGCCAGCTGGGGCGTATCGATGTGTTCGACAGCCAGGTCACCCTGCAGCCCTGGCAGCGTGATCCATTGACCCTCACCTACGTCAGCCTTGGCCTGCAGGCCGGTGCCTCGCGGCAGTCGCTGGACCTGCGCGCGACCTTGCCGGACGGCCAGCCACTGGCTCTGGACCTGCGCAGCCGCGCCACGGCCAAGGCCTGGCGCGATGGCCAGGTCGAGGCTTACCTGAGCCTGCCGCAGAGCGACTGGTCAAGCTGGTTGCCGCCACGGCTGCTGGGCCAGTGGCAGGCCGGGACGCTGCGGGCCGGGGGCGAATTCTGGGTTGACTGGCGCAAAGGGCAACTGGAGCAGGCCGTGGTCCGGCTCAATGCCCCACAGCTGCGCGGTGCCTATGCCGAGCGCAAGGCCGTCAGCCTGGACAACCTGGCGCTGAAAGGGTGGTTCCAGCGCCGCGAGCAAGGCTTCGATGTGGTCGTCGACTCGCTGGCTGCGAGTATCGGCGAGACCCGATGGGAGTCGCACCTGCAACTGCGTCAGCGCCCTGGCGAGGGCCCGACCGGGGAAACGTGGCTGGTGCAGGCAGACCGCCTCGACCTCACCCCGCTGACGCCACTGATCAATGCCCTGGCGCCTTTGCCTGACAAGCTCATGGCGGTGGTGGATGCCCTGAACGTGACCGGCGCCTTGCGCAACGTGCACCTGGATATTCGGCCCAAGGCTGAGGGCAATGATCGCCTGCAGTTTGCCGCCAATCTGGAGAAGGTCGGTTTCGATGCCTATCACGGCGCCCCGGCGGCGGGTAACGTCAGCGGCAGCATCAGCGGCGACCTCGGGCACGGCGAACTACGCTTGGATACCGATGCGTTCATGCTGCATTTGTACCCGATCTTCGCAAAACCCTGGCATTACCAGAAAGCCAATGCACGCTTGACCTACGCGCTCGACAAAGAGGGCTTCACCCTCACCGCACCCTATCTGAAGGTGCTGGGCGAAGAGGGCAAGATCGCAGGGGATTTCCTGATACGCCTGCTGTTCAAGGAAGGCAGCGAAAGCTACATGGACTTGCGGGTCGGCCTGACCGAGGGCGACGGCCGATACACCGCCAAATACCTGCCTGAGGTGCTCAGCCCCGCCTTGGACGAGTGGCTGCGTAGCGCCATCGTCAAAGGCAGCGTCGATCAAGGCTACTTCCAGTACCAGGGCTCGTTGAATCACGGCGCCAGCCCCGAGTCACGCAGTATCAGCCTGTTCTTCAAGGTCCACGACGCCGCACTCGACTTTCAGCCCGGCTGGCCACAGGTGCAACACGTCGATGGCGATGTGTTCATCGAGGACAGCGGCGTGCGCATCAACGCCAGTAAAGGCGTGTTGCTGGATACCAACGTCAGCGATGTGAACGTCAATATCCCCCATGTCGATGGCAATCAGCACAGCCATCTGTACCTCGATGGTGACTTTGACGGCAGCCTTGGCGATGGCCTGAAGATTCTCAAGGAAGCGCCGATCGGCACCGGCGAGATCTTTGCCGGTTGGGAAGGCGAGGGGCCGCTCAAGGGCAAGGTCAAACTCGATATTCCGCTGGCCAAGGGCGAGCGGCCGAAGGTGCAGGTCGACTTCGCCACTGCCGATGCGCGCCTCAAGGTGGCGCCGCCGAGCCTGGAACTGAGCCGCCTGAAAGGCGATTTCAGCTTCGATTTCGACAAGGGTCTGAGCGGCAAGAACATCGCCCTGCAAGCGTTCGGCAAGCCGGTCACCGCGCAGATCACTGCTGAAGGGCAGTCCGGGC
This sequence comes from Pseudomonas sp. NPDC090752, assembly GCF_055584805.1. NCBI lineage: Bacteria > Pseudomonadati > Pseudomonadota > Gammaproteobacteria > Pseudomonadales > Pseudomonadaceae > Pseudomonas > Pseudomonas sp. NPDC090752. Next base: position 223,437 of record NZ_JBVJLI010000003.1, read on the forward strand.
AGATGCAGACCCGCATCAACGCCAATGGCCAGGTGTCGCTCAAAGCGCTGACTGACTGGCTGCAGTTCAAGCAGACTTTGCCCGCCTCCGGCGATCTGCCCTATCAACTGCAGGTCAACCTCGGCAGCCGCGACAACAGTTTGAGTGTCAACTCGTCGCTCAAAGGCCTGGCCATCGACTTGCCGGCACCGTTTGGCAAGGCGCTGGCCGATTCCCGTGACACCCGTTTCAACATGAACCTGCAAGGCGCGGAGCGGCGTTTTGATGCCGCTTACGACGGCCTTGCACGCTTTGCCTACGCCGCACCAAGCGACAAGCTGGGCCAGGGACGTGGAGAGTTGCTGCTGGGTGCCGGTGAAGCGCAGGTACCTGCTGGCCAGGGCCTGCGCGTGCGTGGGCGCCTTGAGAGCTTGGACCTGGCGCCCTGGCAAGCGCAGATGGACCGCTTTGCCGGTGACGACCCCGGCGGCAATGCCCGGCAGAATTTGCAGAGTGTCGACCTGAGCATCGGCCAGTTGAAGGCCTTTGGCATGGACCTCAACCAGGCGGTGGTGCGCTTGAGCCGTGGAGGCTCGGCCTGGGACCTGCGTCTGGACAGCAAGGAAGTCATCGGCAACGCACGCCTGCCCGACACCAAGGGCGCAGCAATGACTGTGCGTCTGCAAACCCTGCGTCTGCCTGCGGCCGACCCGGCTGAAGTGCAGGCCGAAGAGGGGCCCGACCCCTTGGCTTCGTTCGACCCGCGCAAGGTGCCGGCACTCGACCTGACCATCGACAAGCTGTACCGCGGCGACGACCTGTACGGCAACGTAGCGCTGAAGCTGCGCCCGACCGCGCGCGGTGTGGCAGCGCAGGATATCGACCTCGATTTCAAAGGCCTGCACATCGACGGCAGTGGTGGCTGGGAAGGTGAAAGCGGGGCCACCAGCAGTTGGTACAAGGGCCGCCTGGACGGCAAAAACCTCGCCGACGTGCTCAAGGCATGGGGCTTCGCGCCCACCGTGACCAGCCGCGACTTCCGCCTGGACGTGGACGGCCGCTGGCCGGGTTCGCCAGCCTGGGTCGGCCTCAAGCGCTTTTCTGGGAGCATGGACGCGGCCCTGCGTACCGGCCAGTTTGTCGAAGTGGAGGGCGGCGCCCAGGCCTTGCGGGTGTTCGGCCTGCTCAACTTCAACTCCATTGGCCGGCGCCTGCGCCTGGACTTCTCCGACCTATTCGACAAAGGCCTGGCCTATGACCGGGTCAAGGGGCTGCTGGTGGCTAGCGATGGTGTCTACGTGACCCGCGAGCCAATCAGCGTCACCGGGCCTTCGAGCAATTTCGAACTCGACGGTACCCTGGACTTGGTCCGTGATCGAGTAAATGCCAACCTACAGGTGTCGCTGCCTGTGACCAACAACCTGCCGCTGGCAGCGCTGATCGTCGGTGCGCCTGCAGTCGGAGGCGCGTTGTTCCTGGTCGATCGGCTGATCGGTGACCGAGTATCGCGCTTCGCCAGCGTGCACTATCGCGTCGAAGGGCCGTGGAAAGAGCCTAGAATCACCTTTGTGAAACCCTTCAACAAGTAGTCAGGAGTGCCCATGAAGGTAGCGGTCATTCAGATGGTCAGTCAGGACGATGTGCTGGCCAACCTGCAGTGTGCGGGCGCCCTGCTTGAACAGGCGGCGCTTGGCGGCGCGCGGCTGGCGGTACTGCCGGAAAACTTCGCGGCCATGGGCCGCAAGGACGCTGCTGCGATCGGTCGGGCCGAAGCGTTGGGTGATGGTCCGATCCTGCCCTGGTTGAAACGCACTGCCCGCGACCTCAGATTATGGATAGTTGCTGGTACCTTACCGCTGCCACCGATTGGACAGCCCAACGCCAAAGCCCATGCGTGTTCACTGTTGATCGACGAGTATGGCGGGGTGGTGGCGCGCTACGACAAGCTGCACTTGTTCGATGTCGATGTGGCTGATAATCGTGGTCGCTATCGCGAGTCCGACGACTATGCCCACGGCGCTCAGGTGGTGGTGGCCGATACCCCGGTTGGCCGCTTGGGCCTGAGCGTATGCTATGACCTGCGCTTCCCTGAACTCTACAGCGCCCTGCGCGCTGCCGGCGCGGAGCTGATCACGGCACCTGCCGCGTTTACAGCGGTCACAGGGGCAGCGCACTGGGAAGTGTTGATTCGCGCCCGGGCCATCGAGACCCAGTGCTATGTACTGGCCGCGGCCCAGGGCGGCACCCATCCAGGCCCGCGGGAAACCCACGGGCACGCGGCGATCGTCGACCCTTGGGGGCGGATCGTCGCGCAACAGGCGCAAGGTGAAGCGGTATTGCTCGCCGAGCGTGACACTGATGAACAAGCGTCCATCCGGGCGCGCATGCCGGTTGCTTCGCACCGGCGCTTTTTCTCGCAGGACGCCTTGCGGCCTGCGCACACCTCGGAGTGACTATGAGCCAGATGTTATCCACCGTCAGCGAGCAGCTCCTGGCCCCGGGCGGACTGACCCTGGACAGCTTGCAGGCTGTATTGGGTGAATTGGCCGGCCCGGGCATCGACGCCGCCGACCTGTACTTCCAGGGCCAGATTTCGGAAACCTGGGCGCTGGAGGACGGCATCGTCAAAGAGGGCAGTTTCAACCTCGACCAAGGCGTGGGTGTGCGTGCCCAGTCGGGTGAGAAAACCGGTTTTGCCTATAGCAACGCGATCAATCTCGAAGCGCTGACTTCGGCGGCGCGTGCTGCCCGTTCGATTTCCCGCGCCGGCCAGAATGGCACGGTTCAGGCCTTCCGTAGCCAGGACGTCACTGCCCTGTATGCCCCCGACAACCCACTGGACGTGCTCAGCCGCGCCGAGAAAGTCGAGCTGCTCAAGCGTGTTGATGTCGCCACGCGGGCGCTGGATCCGCGTATCCAACAGGTCAGCGTGAGTATGGCCGGGGTCTGGGAGCGCATTCTAATTGCTGCCGCTGATGGTAGCCTGGCTGCCGACGTGCGGCCGCTGGTGCGGTTCAACGTCAGTGTCATCGTCGAACAAAATGGCCGTCGCGAACGCGGCGGGCAGGGTGGCGGTGGGCGTACCGACTACCGTTTCTTCACCGAGGAGCGGGTCATGGGCTATGCCCGTGAAGCGCTGCGCCAGGCGTTGGTGAATCTTGAAGCGATTCCCGCGCCTGCAGGTACTTTGCCGGTGGTACTGGGCTCGGGCTGGTCGGGCGTGCTGTTGCACGAAGCCGTCGGCCATGGCCTGGAAGGCGACTTCAACCGCAAGGGCAGTTCGGCGTTCAGCGGCCGTATCGGCGAGAAGGTTGCATCGAGCCTGTGCACTATCGTCGACGACGGCACCCTCGAAGGGCGCCGTGGCTCGCTGAGCGTCGACGACGAAGGCACCCCGACCGAATGCACCACGCTGATCGAGAACGGTGTACTGAAGGGCTACATGCAAGACAAACTCAATGCCCGCCTGATGGGCATGGCCGTGACCGGCAACGGCCGCCGCGAGTCCTACGCCCACCTGCCGATGCCGCGCATGACCAACACCTACATGCGCGCCGGTGAAAGTGACCCACAGGAAATCATCGCTTCGGTGAAGAAGGGCATCTATTGCGCCAACCTCGGCGGTGGGCAAGTGGATATCACCAGCGGCAAATTCGTGTTCTCGACCAGCGAAGCCTATTTGATCGAAGACGGCAAGATCACTGCGCCGGTCAAAGGTGCGACGTTGATCGGCAACGGGCCGGAGGCCATGAGCCGGGTGTCGATGGTCGGTAATGACCTGGCGCTGGACAGTGGCGTGGGCACCTGTGGCAAGGATGGGCAGTCGGTGCCGGTAGGCGTCGGTCAGCCAACCTTGAAGCTGGATGCGATCACCGTGGGCGGTACCGGGGCCTGAAGGCTGTGAGAACCTTTGTGGGAGCGGGCTTGCCCCGCGAATCAGGCTACGCGGTGCTAGATGGCACCGGCTTCGCCGGTGTTCGCGGGGCAAGCCCGCTCCCACAGGTTTCCACTAGCGACGATTCAGCGCAGGCCGCGCTGAAGCTCGTCGAGGTCGCGGATGTACTTGAAGACCTTGCGCGCAGCGGCAGGCGGTTTGTTCCGCGCTTTTTCGTGCTGGGCGTGACGGATCAGCGAACGCAGTTGCTGACGGTCGGTGTCGGGGTACTCGTTGACGAAGCGTTCGAGGTCTTCGTCGTTACCGTCGATCAGGCGATCGCGCCACTTTTCCAGGCCGTGGAAGCGCTCGTTGTACTGGCGGCTGGAGCTGTCGATCTGCTCGAGCACCGCATGGATGGCATCCAGGTCCTGGTCGCGCATCAGCTTGCCGACGAACGACATGTGCCGTTTGCGGGCGCCGTGGGCGGTGTGCTTGCAGGCTTCGGCCAAGGCTTTGCGCAGCTCGTCGGTCAACGGCAGGCGTGCCAGGGTATCGGCCTTGACCGTGGTCAGGCGCTCGCCGAGTTCGACCAGCGCATGCAGCTCGCGCTTGATCTGGGTTTTGCTTTTTTCGCCGTCGAAGGCGTCGTCGTATGAATCAACCATGGTGGCAGTCCGCTAGAAATCGCCGCCATGATAACGAGTCGGGGGCCGCTTGTCCGGCCCGGTCGTAGAATGACCACCCGCCGAATGCAGAATTTGAGTGGAGAAAACCATGAGTGCAGTCCAGAGCGTAGGCCCCAAGGACCTGCCAGCGTTGCAGGAGCAGGTTGAAGCGATCATTGCCGAGGCGCGCAAGCAAGGCGCCAGTGCCTGCGAAGTGGCGGTGTCGCTGGAGCAGGGCCTGTCCACCAGTGTGCGTCAGCGTGAGGTCGAGACAGTCGAATTCAATCGCGACCAGGGTTTTGGTATCACCCTTTATGTCGGCCAGCGTAAAGGCTCGGCGAGCACCTCGGCCAGCGGCCCGGACGCCATCCGTGAAACCGTTGCCGCCGCCCTGGCGATCGCCAAGCACACCTCCGAAGACGAATGCTCAGGTCTGGCTGACGCAGCGCTGATGGCCCGCGATATCCCGGACCTGGACCTTTACCATGACTGGGACATCGAACCCGAGCAAGCCATCGAGATGGCGCTGGCCTGCGAGGCTGCGGCATTCGACGCCGACCCGCGCATCCTCAATGCCGATGGCACTACCCTCAACACCCACCAGGGCTGCCGTGTGTACGGCAACAGCCACGGTTTCATCGGCGGCTACGCCTCCACCCGGCACAGCCTGAGCTGCGTGATGATCGCCGAAGGCGATGGGCAGATGCAGCGTGATTACTGGTATGACGTGAACCGCCAGGGCAACCTGTTGGCCGATCCGCGCAGCATTGGCCAGCGCGCGGCGCAGCGTGCTGCCAGCCGCCTCGGTGCGCGCCCGGTGAAAACCTGCGAGGTGCCGGTGCTGTTTTCCGCAGAGTTGGCCGGCGGCTTGTTCGGCAGCTTCCTGTCGGCGATTTCCGGTGGCAATCTGTACCGCAAATCATCGTTCCTTGACGGCGCCATGGGCCAGCGCCTGTTCCCCACTTGGCTGACCCTCGACGAGCGTCCGCACATTCCGCGCGCCTTGGGCAGTGCAGCATTCGACGGTGATGGCCTGGCCACCTATGCCAAACCGTTCGTCGATAAAGGTGAGCTGGTTTCGTATCTGCTGGGGACCTATTCCGGCCGCAAGCTCGGCCTGCCGAGCACGGCCAACTCGGGCGGCGTGCATAACCTTTACGTCACCCATGGCGTAGAGGATCAGGCGGCGCTGATCCGGCGCATGGGCCGTGGCTTGCTGGTAACCGAGTTGATGGGTCATGGCCTGAACATGGTTACCGGCGATTACTCGCGCGGCGCAGCAGGCTTCTGGGTAGAAAATGGCGAAATTCAGCACGCCGTGCAGGAAGTGACCATCGCCGGCAATATGAAAGACATGTTCCAGCAAATTGTCGCGATCGGTAGCGATCTAGAAACGCGCAGCAACATCCATACCGGCTCTGTACTGATTGAAAAAATGACCGTTGCAGGAAGCTGATCAGCTGGCGATTCCTGCAAATACAAAAGACCCGGCCTTCGCGCCGGGTTTTTTCTTTCATCACGCCACACTTGAAGTGATTCTGTTTATCACTTAATAATGAATATCATTACCCAGTAACTCCGGTCGATGATGTTCATGAAAACCGTCCTCCACGAACTGCCCTACCTGGAAAACTGGCGCTGGCTCAGCCGGCGCATCCGCTGTGCCCTCGAGCCCGACGAGCCGCGCTTGATCGAGCATTACTTAGCCGAAGGCCGCTACCTGGTGTGCTGCACCGAAACCTCGCCATGGACGGTGGCGCTGACTTCCTTCCGCCTGCTGCTGGATACCGCCTGCGACCGCATGCTGCCGTGGCATTGGCGCTGCTTGTGCCTGGACCAGGCGTGGCGCCCGTTGCTCGACCTGCGCAACCTCGACCGTCAGGAACACAACCAGCGCTGGCAGCCGTACGCCCTGCAACTGGCCAATTGCCGCTTGTTGCCGTCGATTTCTCCCGATGAACTGATGCAAGGATTTGATGATGAGTGATACCCGTATCGAGCGTGACAGCATGGGTGAACTGCAGGTGCCGGCTCAGGCCTTGTACGGCGCCCAGACCCAGCGCGCGGTCGACAACTTCCCGATCAGCGGCCAGCGCATGCCGGCTCAGTTCATCCGCGCCTTACTGCTGGCCAAGGCCGCAGCCGCCAAGGCCAACATTGAACTGGAGCAGATTTCCGCCGGGCAGGGCCAGGCCATCGTCAAGGCGGTCGAGCAACTGCTGGCCGGCGACTTCATCCAGCACTTCCCGGTGGACGTCTACCAGACCGGCTCTGGCACCAGCTCGAACATGAACGCCAACGAGGTCATCGCCACCCTGGCCAGCCGCCTGCACAGCGAGCCGGTCAATGCCAACGACCACGTCAACTGCGGCCAGAGCAGCAACGACATCATCCCGACCACCATTCACGTCAGTGCCGCGCTGGCACTGCACGAACAGTTGCTGCCCGCGCTGGACCACCTGGCGCAGGTGATCGAGGCCAAGTCGCTGCAGGTGCATCGGTACGTGAAGACTGGCCGTACCCACTTGATGGATGCCATGCCGGTGCGCATGAGCCAGGTACTCGATGGCTGGGCGGCACAGATCAAGGCTGCCAAGGCGCATATCGAAGCGACGCTACCGAGCCTGCAGGCGCTGGCCCAGGGTGGTACTGCCGTCGGTACCGGGATCAACGCCCACCCACAGTTCGCTGCCGGTTTCGCCCGTCAGCTGAGCACCCTGACCCAGGTCGAATTCACCCCGGGACAGAACCTGTTCGCCTTGATCGGTTCGCAGGACACCGCCGTTGCGCTGTCCGGCCAGCTCAAGACCACTGCCGTGGCGTTGATGAAGATCGCCAACGACCTGCGCTGGATGAACTCCGGCCCGCTCGCCGGCCTCGGCGAAATCGAACTGCAAGGCCTGCAGCCGGGCTCCTCGATCATGCCGGGCAAGGTCAACCCGGTAATCCCGGAAGCCACCGCCATGGTCGCCGCTCAGGTCATCGGCAACGACGCGACCATCGCCGTGGCCGGCCAGTCAGGCAACTTCGAGCTCAACGTGATGTTGCCGGTGATCGCCCGCAACCTGCTGGAGAGCATCGAGCTGATGGCCAATGCCAGCCGGCTGCTGGCCGACAAGGCCATCTCCAGCTTCAAGGTCAACGAAGGCAAGCTCAAGGAGGCTCTGGCGCGCAACCCAATCCTGGTCACCGCGTTGAACCCGATCATCGGCTACCTCAAGGCCGCCGAAATCGCCAAGACCGCCTACAAGGAAGGCCGGCCGATCATCGACGTGGCGCTGGAGCATACCGACCTGTCGCGCGATCAGCTTGAAGCGCTGCTGGACCCGGAAAAACTTACCGCTGGCGGCATCTGACTCGCGACAGCGCTCAGGAGTAAACGTCATGCAGCACTGGAAACGCACCACCGAGACAGCCAATCGCCTGTTCGAACAGGGCGAGCTGGTCGATGCCCGGGAACATTACCTGCAAGCCCTGGCACTGGCCCAGGTGCTCCTCGAGCGCTGGCATGACGTCGACGAAGCGGTGGCGGCGTTCGTCGTCGCCCACCACAACCTGGCCGACCTGCACTTGCGGCTGAGCCAGCCGCAGGAGAGCGCCGACTACCTGTGCGCCGCTCACCAGCGCCTGCTGCAGGCCAGCCAGGAGGCGCGCCTGCCCCAGGCGCTGCGTGATGCCGCGCTGCGCCACAGCGGTCGCACCTACACCGAGTTGCTGAGTTTTATTGCCGAGTACGGCCAGTACCCGCGCACCGAGCGCCTGCTCAATCGCCAGGCGCCCGCTTCCAGCGAACTGGCTGCCCAGCCGGACCTGACGTCCCGAACCCACGCTTACGGAATCCACTGACATGCCTCATACCTTGCCTGCACTGCCTTATGCCTACGATGCACTGGAACCGCACATCGATACCCAGACCATGGAGATCCACCACACCAAGCACCATCAGACTTACGTCAACGGTCTCAATGCAGCTGTCGAGGGCAGCGAATGGGCCGAATGGCCGGTTGAAAAGCTCGTCGGCGCGGTCAAGCAGCTGCCTGAGAACCTGCGCGGGGCGGTCACCAATCATGGTGGTGGGCATGCCAACCACTCGCTGTTCTGGAGAGTCATGTCGCCGAAGGGGGGCGGTCAGCCACAGGGCCAGGTGGCCAAGGCGATCGAGGTTGAGCTGGGCGGTTTCGAGGCTTTCAAGGACGCCTTCACCAAAGCTGCGTTGACCCGCTTCGGCAGCGGCTGGGCCTGGCTTAGCGTCACACCGGAGAAAAAATTGGTCGTTGAGAGCAGCGGTAACCAGGACAGCCCATTGATGCACGGCAACACCCCGATCCTCGGTCTCGACGTTTGGGAGCACGCCTACTACCTGAAGTATCAGAACCGCCGTCCGGAATACATCGGTGCCTTCTACAACGTCATCGACTGGGCGGAAGTGGAACGTCGTTATCTCGAAACCTGTCAGTGAGTCGAACCGGTATGCGCTCTGAGGTGATGTCTGTCAGCAGTGTTCGCCTGTTCCGACTGGCGGTAGGCACTTTGCTGCTTTTGGTCGGCACGGCCCTGCTGGTGGCGAAGGGTATTGCCTGGCTGGACCTGGAACCCCGCATGTTGCGCGCCCTCGAGGGCGGTGCCTTGTGTGCACTGGGTACGGCGCTGGGTGCAGTACCGGTGCTGGTGATTCGCAATATGCCGGTGGCCCTGGCCGATACCCTGTTGGGCTTCGGCGCAGGGGTGATGCTGGCAGCCACCGCCTTCTCGTTGATCATACCGGGGCTTGATGCGGCACAATCCATTGGCTTCAGCCCATGGGGGGCGGGAGGGCTGATCAGTTTCGGCCTGTTGTTCGGTGCGCTGTGTCTGTTCGTCGTCGATCTGAAGGTATCTGGCGCCTCGCCCGAAGCCTTGGTCGGCAATGGCAACCAGCCCGTGATCGCGGCGCGGATCTGGCTGTTCGTGATCGCCATCATCGCCCACAACATACCCGAGGGCATGGCCATAGGGGTGTCGGCCGGTGGTGGCATGGCCGATGCCGACAGCCTGGCCATGGGCATCGCACTGCAGGACGTACCTGAAGGTCTGGTCATTGCGCTGGTGCTGGCGGGGGCCGGGATGCCTCGCTTCAAGGCATTCCTGATCGGTGCGGCATCGGGGTTGGTCGAGCCACTGGCAGCGGTGATCTGTGCCTGGCTGGTAAATGTTGCCGAGTTGTTGCTACCACTGGGCCTGGCCTGCGCGGCAGGGGCGATGTTGCTGGTGGTGACCCAGGAAATCATTCCCGAATCGCGTAGCAATGGGCATCACCGTTTGGCCAGCTTGGGGCTGTGTGTTGGCTTCTGCTTGATGATGGTGATGGACACGGCGATGTCGTGAGCGCCGCATGCCCTGTGGGAGCGGCTTTAGCCGCGAAGCGGGCGACGCGATGGATGGCACCGGCTTCGCCGGTGTTCGCGGCTGAAGCCGCTCCCACAGGAGGGGTTGTCACTCGCCTTCATCGAAGTAGTTGTTGATCAGCGCCACCAACGCCTCCAGGGCATCACTGTCCTGCTCACCCTCGGTGTGCAGGTGAACTTGGGTGCCTTTGCCCGCCGCCAGCATCATCACCGCCATGATGCTCTTGCCATCCACCAGCTTGTCTGGTGCGCGGCCCACCCGCACCTGGCAGGGAAAGCGCCCGGCCACGCCGACGAACTTGGCGGCCGCCCGGGCATGCAGGCCCAGCTTGTTGATGATGGTGATTTCGCGGGCGGGCATCGTGGTGCGGATCCTGTGGGCTAGAGGTCGCGGTGGCGGACCTGGACGTTTTTCAGTGACTGTTGCAGCAATTGGCCGAGACGTTCGGTGATATAGACCGAGCGGTGGTGGCCGCCGGTGCAGCCAATGGCAATGGTGACATAGGCGCGGTTGCTGGCGGCGAAGCGTGGCAGCCATTTGAGCAGGTAACTGGAGATATCGGAAAACATTTCTTCGACGTCCGGCTGTGCGGCCAGGTAATCGATGACCGGTTGCTCCAGGCCGGAATGCTCACGCAATTCGGGCTTCCAGTAAGGGTTGGGCAAGCAGCGCACGTCGAATACCAGGTCTGCATCGACAGGCATGCCGCGCTTGAAACCGAACGATTCGACCAGGAATGCAGTGCCGGGTTCAGGCTGGTTGAGCAGGCGCAGCTTGATCGAGTCGCGCAGTTGATACAGGTTGAGGTTTGTCGTGTCGATCTTGAGGTCGGCAAGGTCGGCGATCGGCCCGAGCAGCTCGCTTTCCACGCGGATCGCTTCGGCCAGCGAGCGGTCGGCGTTGGTCAGCGGATGGCGCCGACGTGTTTCCGAGAATCGCTTGAGCAGTGTGTCTTCGTCGGCATCGAGAAACAGCACATCGCACTGGATATGGCGACCGCGCGCTTCCGCGAGCAGGTCGGGGAAGCGCGACAGGTGGCTTGGCAAGTTGCGAGCATCAATGGACACCGCTACTTTTGGCTGCTGCAGCTCGGTGTTGATCAGCGCGTTTTCCGCCAGCTGCGGTAGCAGGCCGGCAGGCAGGTTGTCGATGCAGTAATAGCCATTGTCTTCCAATACATCGAGGGCGGTGCTTTTGCCGGAGCCGGACCGGCCGCTGACGATGATCAGGCGCATGTTCAGGCCTCGCTCTGTACGTCCAGGACTACCTGATAGAGGGCCTCGCTGCTGGTAGCGCTACGCAGGCGATCGCGCACATCTTTGCGATCGAGCATGCTGGCGATTTGACGCAGCAATTCGAGGTGGGCATCAGTGGCTGCTTCAGGCACCAGCAGGACGAACAGCAGATCGACCGGTGCGCCATCAATGGCGTCATAATCGATCGGAGCGTCCAGGTGCAGCAGGGCGCTAACCGGGCCAGTGCAATCTTTGATGCGGCAGTGAGGGATGGCGATGCCATTGCCGAAGCCGGTGGAGCCGAGCTTTTCGCGAGCAACCAGCTTTTCGAAGACGTCTTGCATCTCCAGCTCAGGCACTTCTTTGGCAATCAGGTTGGCGACCGTTTCCAGGGCGCGCTTCTTACTGCCACCCGGCACGTTCACCAAGGAACGGCCGGGGGTCAGGATGGTTTCAAGTCGGATCATGGATGAGGGGGATCAGCGGGCAGCTGCACCTTGCAGCAGGCTTTGCTGTTTTTCCTTGTGTTTTTTCAGTTGACGGTCGAGCTTGTCGGCCAGGGCATCGATCGCTGCATACATGTCTTCGTGTTCGGCGTTGGCAACCACTTCTCCACCAGGAATCTGCAAGGTCGCTTCGACCTTCTGCTGCAGCTTCTCGACTTTCATGATGACCTGCACGTTGGTGATCTTGTCGAAGTGACTCTCCACGCGGGCGAGCTTTTCAAGCACATAATCGCGCAGCGGCTGGGTGACTTCTACATGCTGTCCACTGATATTGACTTGCATACAGCTTCTCCTTTGTTGCCCGTGCATAAAGAGGCAGGTCTTGCACCTGCCCCACAAACGCTGTGGCACATCTCAGGCGCTACATCAGTCGCTTGCGCTCACTCGACGGTGCGATGCCGAGGGACTCGCGGTACTTGGCGACGGTGCGACGGGCTACCTGGATGCCTTGTGCTTCCAGTAAACCAGCGATCTTGCTGTCACTCAATGGCTTTTTCGGATTTTCCGCCGCAACCAATTTTTTGATGATCGCGCGGATCGCCGTGGACGAGCATTCTCCGCCTTCGGAGGTGCTGACGTGGCTTGAGAAAAAGTATTTCAACTCATAGATGCCGCGCGGCGTATGCATGAATTTCTGCGTGGTCACCCGCGAAATAGTCGACTCGTGCATGCCCACCGCCTCGGCAATGTCGTGCAGCACCAGGGGCTTCATCGCCTCGTCACCGTGGTCGAGGAAGCCGCGTTGGTGCTCGACGATCTGTGTGGCTACCTTCATCAGTGTTTCGTTGCGGCTCTGCAGGCTCTTGATGAACCAGCGCGCCTCCTGCAACTGGTTGCGCATGAACGTGTTGTCGGCGCTGGTATCGGCGCGGCGCACGAACCCCGCGTACTGCGGGTTGACGCGCAGGCGCGGGATCGCTTCCTGGTTCAGCTCGACCAACCAGCGCTCGCTGTCCTTGCGTACGATGACGTCAGGCACCACGTACTCCGGCTCGCTGGACTCGATCTGCGAGCCGGGGCGCGGGTTGAGGCTCTGCACCAATTCGATGACCTGGCGCAACTCGTCTTCCTTGAGCTTCATGCGGCGCATTAGCTGGCTGTAGTCGCGGCCACCCAGCAGGTCGATGAAATCGCTGACCAGGCGCTTGGCCTCGGCCATCCAAGGCGTGCTGGTCGGCAGTTGGCGCAGTTGCAGCAGCAGGCATTCGCCCAGGTTGCGCGAGGCAATACCGGCAGGTTCGAACTGCTGAATGCGGTGCAGCACCGCTTCGACCTCGTCGAGTTCGATGTCCAGCTCCGGGTCGAAGCCGGCGCAGATTTCTTCGAGGGTGTCCTCCAGGTAGCCCTGGCCGTTGATGCTGTCGATCAAGGTCACGGCGATCAGGCGGTCGGTATCGGACATTGGCGCCAGGTTCAGCTGCCACAGCAAGTGGCTTTGCAGGCTCTCGCCGGCCGAGGTGCGGGTGGTGAAGTCCCACTCGTCGTCATCGTTGCTCGGCAGGCTGCTGGCGCTGGTCTGGTAGATGTCTTCCCAGGCCGTGTCAACCGGAAGCTCATTGGGGATTCGCTCGCTCCACTCACCGTCTTCCAGGTTCTCGGCACTGGCGGTGCTTTCCTGGAAACTGTTGTCCTGGACTTCGGTGACCGGTTTGTTCTCGGCGTTGTCCGCCATCGGGTCGCTGTTGTCGAAGTCGTCGCCGTCTTCCTGACGTTCGAGCATCGGATTGGACTCCAGCGCCTCCTGGATTTCCTGCTGAAGGTCCAGGGTGGAGAGCTGAAGTAGGCGGATGGCCTGTTGCAACTGCGGGGTCATCGTCAGTTGCTGGCCCATTTTTAGGACGAGCGATGGTTTCATGGCTGGGGCTAAATACCTTGTTCGCCGGCGCGCATGCGCCATCCACTACACGAGGGCGCCGGAGCGCCAAATTCAAGCAAGTTTTATGCCTTAAATTGTAGCGTTTGCCTAGAGCGCTGTAACAACTTAAGCCCCATCAAGGCGGCAAGCCCGCGCTCCAGGCACACCCTGGGATCAGAGTCGGAACTCGTGGCCCAGGTAGACTTCCTTGACCAGCTCATTGGCCAGGATAGTCTGCGCATCGCCTTCGGCAATCAACTGGCCGTCGTTGACGATGTAGGCGGTTTCGCAGATATCCAGTGTTTCGCGGACGTTGTGGTCGGTGATCAAGACACCGATGCCCTTCGCCTTGAGGTGGTGGATGATCTGCTTGATGTCGCCAACCGAAATCGGGTCGACACCAGCAAAAGGTTCGTCCAGCAGGATGAACTTCGGTGCGGTCGCCAGGGCGCGCGCGATCTCGACACGGCGGCGTTCGCCACCGGACAGGCTCATGCCGAGGTTGTCACGGATGTGGCTGATGTGGAACTCCTGCAGCAGGCTTTCCAGCTCCTTGCGACGGCCCTCGCGGTCGAGTTCCTTGCGGGTCTCGAGGATGGCCATGATGTTGTCCGCCACCGACAGCTTGCGAAAGATCGACGCTTCCTGCGGCAGGTAGCCGATGCCAGCGCGTGCGCGGCCGTGCATGGGCTGGTGGCTGACATCGAGATTGTCGATGCGCACACGGCCCTGATCGGCCTGGACCAGGCCGACGATCATGTAGAAGCAGGTGGTCTTGCCGGCGCCGTTGGGGCCGAGCAGGCCGACGATCTGGCCGCTGTCGATCGACAGGCTGACGTCGCGCACGACCTGCCGCCCTTTGTAGCTCTTGGCCAGGTGCTGGGCTTTGAGGGTTGCCATTTACTCGGCCTTCTTCTTCGGCTGGATCACCATGTCGATGCGCTGACGCGGGGCGGTGACGTTGCCGCCACGACCGGCGGTCGCCACCTGGGACTTGGTGTTGTAGACGATTTTCTCGCCTTCGGTGGTGTTGCCTTCGTTCTCGACCTTGGCGCGATCGGTGAGGATGACCGTGTCTTTCTGCGCCTGGTACTGGATGGTCACGGCCCAGCCTTTCATCTTGTCGGGCTTGGCAGTGCTCTGCTGTTGCTCGAAATAGGCCAGGTTGCCCACCGAGGTGACCACGTCGATGTCGCCGTTGGCGGCACGGGTCATGGTCACGGTGTTGCCTTTGATCATCATCGAGCCTTGGGTGATGATGACGTCGCCGGTATAGGTGGCCACGCCTTGCTTATCGTCCAGGTGCGCGTTGTCGGCCTGGATGCGGATCGGCTGGTCACGGTCGGTCGGCAGGGCGAAGGCGCTCGCGCTTCCCAGTGCTGCGCTCAGGCTGAGCAAAAGGGGGAGGGTTTTAACGAGCCTCATACTGTCCTCTTACGTTAGAGAGCAGGTCCATCCTGCCTTCTTTCAAATACGCTTTCATTCCTTTGCCCGTAGTTGTGCCACCGGCGCCGTCGATTCTAACGGCTTGCTCGGTCTGCGCATATTGCTTCTGCGGGAACACAGTCATGCGTGAGCTGGTAATGATGGTTTCGCGCTGCTTTTCGTCGGTACGGGCAACGCGGACCTGGTCGATCAATTCGACTTCGGTGCCATCGGGGTTGACCTCGGCGCGCACGCTTTGCACGTGCCAAGGGTATTCGGTGCCCCGATACATGTGCAGGTCGGGCGTGGTCACCAGTGTGACCTCGGTGGCCTTGAGGTGTTCGACCTTGGCGGCGGTCATCTCGTATTGCAGCTTGCCGTCTGGCAAGAACTGCACGCTATGGGCGTTGATCGCGTAGTAGTCGATGGCGCTTTCGTCAACCTGCGTCACCGGTTTGTCCATGAAGCTCTCGGGGCTGACATTCCAATAGCCGATGGCCACCAGCAGGGCGGCGATCACCGCGAGCAGCGCAAAATTGCGGGCTTTCTTGCTGAACATGGGTAGCCTTACAGGTAGTTGGCGTTGGCAGCGTCCAGGGTGCCCTGGGCCTGCATGATAAGTTCACAAAACTCGCGCGCGGCACCTTCGCCGCCACGTGCCTGGGTCACGCCGTGGGCGTGCTGGCGTACGAACGGCGCGGCGCTGGCCACTGCCATGCCCAGGCCGACTCGGCGAATCACCGGCAGGTCGGGCAGGTCGTCGCCAAGATAAGCGACTTGCTCATAGCTTAGGCCCAGTTCGGCGAGCAGGCCGTCGAGTACCACCAATTTGTCCTCGCGGCCCTGAAACAGGTGCGGGATGCCGAGGTTCTTGGCCCGGCGCTCGACCACCGGGGTCTTGCGCCCGCTGATGATGGCCGTGGTCACGCCCGAGGCCATGAGCATCTTGATACCCTGGCCATCGAGGGTGTTGAAGGTCTTGAATTCGCTGCCGTCCTCGAGAAAGTACAGGCGGCCGTCGGTGAGTACGCCGTCGACGTCGAATACGGCCAGCTTGATGGCTTGGCCGCGTTGCATCAGGTCCTGGTTCATTTGCACTGTTCTCCTCTACATCACGCCAGCGCGCAGCAGGTCATGCATGTTCAGCGCGCCGGTCGGGCGCTCGTCCTTGTCGACCACCACCAGGGCGCTGATCTTGTGGTCTTCCATGATCTTCAGGGCCTCGGCGGCGAGCATCTCGGCGCGGGCTGTCTTGCCGTGCACGGTCATGACCTGGTCGATCAGGGTGGTATGCACGTCGATGCTGCGATCCAGGGCGCGGCGCAGGTCGCCGTCGGTGAAGATCCCGGCCAGTGTGCCGTCCGCCTCGACCACCACGGTCATGCCCAGGCCTTTGCGGGACATTTCAAGGAGCGCATCCTTGAGCAGGGTGCCGCGTTGCACTTGCGGCAGTTCGTCGCCGGCGTGCATGACGTTCTCGACCTTGAGCAGCAAGCGCCGACCCAGGGCACCGCCCGGGTGCGAGAAAGCGAAGTCCTCAGCGGTAAAGCCGCGTGCCTCGAGCAAGGCGATGGCCAGGGCGTCGCCCAGCACCAGTGCCGCGGTGGTCGAGGAGGTAGGCGCCAGGTTGAGCGGGCATGCCTCTTGGGCGACGCGGGCGTCGAGGTTGGCTTCGGCGGCTTGGGCCAGGGGCGAGTCGGGGTTGCCGGTCAGGCTGATCAGCTGGATGCCGAGGCGCTTGATCAGCGGCAACAAGGTGACGATCTCGGCGGTGCTGCCAGAGTTGGACAAGGCCAGGATGACGTCGTCACGGGTGATCATGCCCATGTCGCCGTGGCTGGCTTCGGCCGGATGCACGAAAAAAGCCGGCGTGCCGGTGCTGGCCAGGGTTGCGGCGATCTTGTTGCCGATGTGCCCCGATTTGCCCATGCCGACCACCACGACTCGGCCCTTGCTCGCCAGGATCAGCTCGCAGGCTTTGACGAAGTTGGCATCGATGCTGGCCGCCAGGCCTTGTACGGCCTCGATTTCCAGGCGCAGGGTGCGCTGGGCGGACTGGATCAGCTCACTGGATTGGCTCATGTCGAAAAGCAATGCCTGATGAAAAGGCGGCGATTATAGCCGCAATGGAAGAAAGCCTCACCCTTTCGATTGCTGTAACAAATGTCATCAAAGCCTGTCGTTGGCCTGAACGACGCATTTCATGGCCTTGGGGGCACCCGCTCAGCGGTGCTATAGTTCGCCGCAATTCGGCCCGCCAGGGGCGCGTGTGCCTTCAAGAAGAGGGCCGGCGTCCACTAGGACGAGGCTGCACTAGCAAGGAGTCTAGATGAGTGTGGATAGCGCCTACGCGGTCGAGTTGAAGGGCGTCACCTTCAAGCGCGGTTCGCGCAGCATTTTCAGCAATGTCGACATACGCATACCGCGAGGGAAGGTCACGGGCATCATGGGGCCGTCGGGTTGTGGCAAGACCACGCTGCTGCGCCTGATGGGCGCACAGTTGCGTCCGTCCAGCGGCGAGGTCTGGGTGGCGGGGCAAAACCTGCCAAGCCTGTCGCGTAGCGACCTGTTCGACGCGCGCAAGCAGATGGGCGTGCTGTTCCAGAGCGGTGCGTTGTTTACCGACCTCGATGTGTTCGAGAACGTGGCCTTCCCGCTGCGCGTGCACACACAGTTGTCGGAAGAGATGATCCGCGACATCGTGTTGATGAAACTGCAGGCCGTCGGCTTGCGCGGCGCCATCGACCTGATGCCCGACGAGCTGTCCGGTGGCATGAAGCGCCGCGTGGCTTTGGCCCGAGCGATTGCCCTGGATCCGCAGATCCTCATGTACGACGAGCCGTTCGTCGGCCAGGATCCAATCGCCATGGGCGTTTTGGTGCGGTTGATCCGTCTGCTAAACGATGCCTTGGGCATCACCAGCATCGTGGTGTCCCACGACCTGGCGGAAACGGCCAGCATCGCCGACTACATCTACGTGGTCGGTGACGGCCAGGTGCTCGGCCAGGGCACGCCCGACGAGCTGATGGGCTCGGACAATCCGCGTATTCGCCAGTTCATGAAAGGCGACCCGGACGGCCCGGTGCCTTTCCACTTTCCTGCGCCTGACTACCGCGCCGACCTGCTGGGGGCGCGTTGATGCGCAGAAAATCCTTACTCGAACGTATCCGCCTGTTCGGCCGCTCGGCGATCGACGTGCTGGCCGTGCTCGGGCGTTCCTGCCTGTTCCTGTTCCATGCGCTGGTCGGCCGTGGCGGCATTGGCGGCGGCTTCCAGTTGCTGACCAAACAGCTGTATTCGGTGGGTGTGTTGTCGTTGGCGATCGTTACCGTGTCCGGTGTGTTCATTGGCATGGTGCTGGCGCTTCAGGGCTACAGCATCCTGACCAAGTACGGCTCCGAACAGGCGGTCGGGCAGATGGTCGCGCTGACCCTGCTGCGGGAGCTTGGCCCGGTGGTCACCGCATTGCTGTTCGCTGGCCGGGCAGGTTCGGCGTTGACCGCCGAGATCGGCAACATGAAGTCCACCGAGCAGCTGTCGAGCCTGGAGATGATCGGCGTCGACCCGCTCAAGTACATCGTCGCGCCGCGTCTGTGGGCCGGTTTCATTTCACTGCCGCTGCTGGCGCTGATCTTCAGCGTGGTCGGCATCTGGGGTGGCTCGTGGGTCGCCGTCGATTGGCTGGGCGTCTACGAAGGTTCGTTCTGGGCCAACATGCAGAACAGTGTTTCCTTTACCGACGACGTGCTCAACGGCCTGGTCAAGAGCCTGGTGTTCGCCTTCGTCACCACCTGGATCGCCGTGTTCCAGGGGTATGACTGCGAGCCCACCTCAGAGGGGATCAGCCGTGCCACTACCAAGACCGTGGTCTATGCCTCGTTGGCAGTACTGGGTCTGGACTTTATTCTGACCGCCTTGATGTTTGGAGATTTCTGATGCAAAACCGCACCCTGGAAATCGGTGTCGGCCTGTTCCTCCTGGCCGGGATCCTGGCGTTGCTGCTGCTGGCCCTGCGTGTCAGCGGGCTGTCGGCCAGCCCGAGCAGCGATACCTATAAAGTTTATGCGTACTTCGACAATATCGCCGGTTTGACGGTCAGAGCTAAAGTGACCATGGCCGGTGTGACGATCGGCAAGGTCACCGCCATCGATCTGGACCGTGATTCCTACACCGGTCGGGTGACGCTGCAGCTGGATGGCAAGGTCGACAACCTGCCGACCGATTCCACTGCCTCGATCCTGACCGCCGGCTTGCTTGGCGAGAAGTACATCGGCATCAGCGTGGGCGGCGAAGACCAAGTGCTCAAGGATGGCGCGACCATCCATGACACTCAGTCGGCGTTGGTGCTGGAAGATCTGATTGGCAAGTTCCTGCTCAATACCGTGGGCAAGGAACCGAAAGAAGCGCAACCGGCTAATTAAGGAGTTTCCATGATTTCGATCCTGCGACGTGGCCTGCTGGTCCTGCTGGCGGCTTTTCCCCTGCTGACGATGGCTGCCCAAACCCCTCATGACGTGGTGCAGGGCACCACCACCCAATTGCTGGGTGAGCTCAAGGCCAACAAGACGCAGTACAAAGCCAACCCGCAAGCCTTCTACGATGCTCTTGACCGCATCCTCGGGCCGGTGGTCGATGCCGACGGTATTTCCAAGAGCATCATGACCGTCAAGTATTCGCGCAAGGCCACGCCCGAGCAGATGCAGCGCTTCCAGGAAAACTTCAAGCGCAGCCTGTTCCAGTTCTACGGTAACGCGCTGCTGGAGTACAACAACCAGGGCATCGTCGTCGACCCGGCCAAGGCCGATGATGGCAAGCGCGCCACTGTCGGCATGAAGGTGACCGGCAACAACGGCGCCGTCTATCCGGTGCAGTACACCCTGGAAAACCTGGGTGGCGAGTGGAAGGTGCGTAACGTCATCGTCAACGGCATCAACATTGGCAAGCTGTTCCGCGATCAGTTCGCCGATGCCATGCAACGCAACGGCAACAACCTGGACAAGACCATCGACGGCTGGGCCGGCGAAGTAGCCAAGGCCAAGGAGACCGCCGAAACCTCGCCTGAAAAGGAAGTGAAATGAGAGAGGCGGGTGTAAGCATGGCCGAGCCGGGCGTCCTGCGCCTGGCCGGCGTGCTGGATTACCGCAGCGGTCCGGCCTTGCGCAAGCAGGGCAAGGCGCTGATCGATGCCTCGCGCGAATCACGCCTGGTGCTCGATTGCTCGGCCGTCGAGAAGTCGTCGAGTGTCGGCCTGTCGCTGCTGCTGGCGTTCATTCGTGATGGCCAGGCCAGCGGCAAGGCCTTCGAGGTACGTGGCATGCCCGATGACATGCGGGAAATTGCCGAGGTCTATGACCTCGATGAGGTGCTGGCGAGCTGATGGCTCGGCAGTGTTGGAGGCCCCTCGGTCAGCGCGCGCCCTCGGTGGGCTTCGCAGGCGAGGGGCTTTTTTGTATGATGGCCGACCCGTGCGCATCGGGCGCCGATTGAGGTTGAGCATGCAGGCCGTAGAAGTTAAGAGCTTCCTTGAAGAAAAATTGCCGGGATCCCGGGTCGAAGTTGAAGGCGAAGGCTGCAACTTCCAGTTGAACGTGATCAGCGACGAATTGGCTGGCCTGAGCCCGGTCAAGCGTCAGCAGGCGATCTATGCTCACCTTAATCCCTGGATCGCCAATGGCAGCATCCATGCGGTAACCATGAAATTTTTCAGCAGCGCAGCCTGGGCTGAGCGCACCTGAGCCAACTTGGCGGCGAGACTCCAATGGACAAACTGATTATTACTGGCGGCGCTCGTCTTGACGGCGAGATCCGCATTTCGGGCGCGAAGAACGCGGCCCTGCCAATTCTGGCGGCGACCCTGCTGGCTGATGGCCCGGTCACCGTGGGCAACCTGCCACACCTGCACGACATCACCACCATGATCGAGCTGTTCGGGCGCATGGGCATCGAGCCTGTGATCGACGAGAAGCTGGCCGTGGAGATCGACCCGCGCACCATCAAGACCCTGGTTGCGCCGTACGAGCTGGTCAAGACCATGCGCGCTTCGATCCTCGTGCTCGGCCCGATGGTCGCCCGTTTCGGTGAGGCCGAAGTGGCCCTGCCAGGCGGTTGCGCGATCGGTTCGCGTCCGGTCGACCTGCACATTCGCGGCCTCGAAGCCATGGGTGCGAAGATCGAGGTCGAAGGTGGCTACATCAAGGCCAAGGCCCCTGAAGGCGGCCTGCGTGGCGCGCACTTCTTCTTCGATACCGTCAGCGTCACCGGTACCGAAAACATCATGATGGCCGCTGCACTGGCCAAGGGCCGCAGCGTGCTGCAAAACGCCGCACGCGAGCCTGAGGTGGTCGACCTGGCCAACTTCATCAACGCCATGGGCGGCAAGGTTCAAGGCGCCGGCACCGACACCATCACCATCGATGGCGTCGAGCGTCTGCACTCGGCCAACTACCGGGTCATGCCTGACCGTATCGAGACCGGCACCTACCTGGTCGCCGCTGCCGTGACCGGCGGCCGCGTCAAGGTCAAGGACACCGACCCGACCATCCTTGAAGCTGTCCTGGAGAAGCTCAAGGAAGCCGGTGCCGACCTGACCACCGGTGAAGACTGGATCGAGCTGGACATGCACGGTAAGCGGCCGAAAGCCGTCAACCTGCGTACCGCCCCGTACCCGGCGTTCCCGACCGACATGCAGGCGCAGTTCATCTCGCTCAACGCCATTGCCGAAGGCACCGGCGCAGTGATCGAGACGATCTTCGAGAACCGCTTCATGCACGTGTACGAAATGCACCGCATGGGTGCGCAGATTCAGGTCGAGGGCAATACTGCCATCGTCACAGGCGTGCCAACGCTCAAGGGTGCCCCAGTGATGGCCACCGACCTGCGTGCTTCCGCCAGCCTGGTGCTGTCGGCGCTGGTCGCCGAGGGTGATACCCTGATCGATCGCATTTACCACATCGACCGTGGTTACGAGTGCATCGAAGAAAAACTGCAGATGCTCGGCGCCAAGATCCGCCGGGTACCGGGCTAATCACCCGCAGGTGCAGGGATGCACCTTTCGAATTGAATGCGGCCGGGCGACACACGCCCGGCCGGCAGTAGCCGCTTAAGGACCGACGTTCCAATGTTGACCATCGCGCTTTCCAAAGGCCGCATCCTCGACGATACCCTGCCATTGCTGGCCGAGGCCGGTATCGTGCCGACCGAGAATCCGGACAAGAGCCGCAAGCTGATCATCCCCACCACCCAGGACGACGTGCGTCTGCTGATCGTGCGGGCCACCGACGTGCCGACCTATGTCGAGCATGGTGCCGCCGACCTCGGCGTGGCGGGCAAGGACGTGCTGATGGAGTACGGCGGCCAGGGCCTGTACGAGCCGCTCGACCTGCAGATTGCCCAGTGCAAGCTGATGACTGCGGGCGTCACCGGTGCGCCAGAGCCTAAGGGCCGCCTGCGCGTTGCCACCAAGTTCGTCAACGTAGCCAAGCGCTATTACGCCGAGCAGGGCCGCCAGGTCGACATCATCAAGCTGTACGGCTCGATGGAGCTGGCGCCGCTAATCAACCTCGCCGACAAGATCATCGACGTGGTCGACACCGGTAATACGCTGCGTGCCAACGGCCTGGAGCCCCAGGACCTGATCGCCACGATCAGTTCGCGCCTGGTGGTCAACAAGGCCTCGATGAAAATGCAGCACGCCCGTATCCAGAGCCTGATCGACACGCTGCGTCAAGCAGTCGAATCGCGACACCGCGGCTGACCCCTGCGCGCGGCCTTCGCTGCCGCGCCCGTCTATCCGCGTCATAGCCACTTTTCTCGGGTGCCCGCGCGGATGGACTGGTAGCCTAGGGCGCCTGAGCATTCGCTAATAATCGAGGCCCTCGCCATGACCGTGTCCACTGCAATTGCCCGTCTCAACGCCGCTGATCAGGATTTCGCCCGACATCTGGATCATCTGCTGAGCTGGGAAAGTGTGTCCGATGACGCGGTCAATCAGCGCGTGCTCGACATCATCAAGGCCGTGCGCGAGCGTGGCGATGCGGCGCTGGTGGAGTTCACCCAGCGCTTCGATGGCGTCGACGCCACGTCCATCGATGACCTGATTCTGGGCCGTGAGCGCCTGGAGCTGGCCCTGACCCGCATCACCGACACCCAACGTGCAGCTCTGGAAAAAGCCGCCGAACGTGTGCGTATCTACCACGAACGGCAGAAGCAGGACTCCTGGCAGTACACCGAAGCCGACGGTACCGTGCTCGGCCAGAAGGTCACCCCGCTGGATCGCGCCGGCTTGTATGTGCCGGGCGGCAAGGCATCGTACCCGTCGTCGGTGTTGATGAACGCCATCCCGGCCAAGGTCGCCGGTGTGACCGAAGTGGTCATGGTGGTGCCGACCCCGCGGGGTGAAGTCAACGAGTTGGTGCTGGCCGCAGCCTGCATTGCAGGCGTGGACCGCGTCTTCACCGTTGGCGGTGCTCAGGCGGTCGCGGCCCTGGCCTATGGCACCGAAAGCGTGCCACAGGTCGACAAGATCGTCGGCCCGGGCAACATCTACGTGGCTACCGCCAAGCGTCACGTGTTCGGCCAGGTCGGTATCGACATGATCGCCGGCCCGTCGGAGATCCTCGTGGTCTGCGACGGCCAGACCGACCCGGACTGGATCGCCATGGACCTGTTCTCCCAGGCCGAGCACGACGAAGATGCCCAGGCCATCCTGGTCAGCCCGGACGCCGAGTTCCTCGACCGCGTCGCGGCCAGCATCGACAAGCTGATGCCGACCATGGAGCGCGCCGAGATCATCGAAAAATCCATCAATGGCCGTGGTGCGCTGATCCAGGTGCGCGACATGCAGCAAGCCATCGAGGTGGCCAACCGCATCGCACCCGAGCACCTTGAGCTGTCGGTCGCCGACCCGCAGGCCTGGCTGCCGCAGATTCGCCACGCTGGCGCGATCTTCATGGGCCGACACACCAGCGAAGCGCTCGGCGACTACTGCGCCGGCCCCAACCATGTGCTGCCGACTTCCGGTACCGCGCGTTTCTCGTCGCCGCTGGGGGTGTATGACTTCCAGAAGCGTTCGTCGATCATCTTCTGCTCCGAGCAGGGCGCATCGGAACTAGGCCACACCGCCTCGGTCCTGGCCCGTGGCGAGTCGCTGACTGCCCACGCCCGCAGCGCCGAATACCGTATCCTGACCCAAGACAAGGGGAACTGAGCATGAGTCGATTCTGGAGCCCCTTCGTCAAGGACCTGGTGCCTTACGTGCCGGGCGAGCAGCCCAAGCTGTCGCGGCTGGTCAAGCTGAACACCAACGAGAACCCTTATGGCCCATCGCCCAAGGCGCTGGAGGCCATGCGCGCAGAGCTCAACGACAACCTGCGGCTGTACCCGGACCCGAACGGCGACCGGCTCAAGCAGGCGGTGGCAGAGTACTACGGGGTAACGCCCGGTCAGGTCTTCGTCGGCAACGGTTCAGACGAGGTGCTGGCGCATATCTTCCACGGCCTGTTCCAACACGACCGCGGCCCGCTGCTGTTCCCGGATGTCAGCTACAGCTTCTACCCAGTGTATTGCGGCCTGTACGGCATCCCATTCGAGCAGGTGGCGTTGGACGGGCAGTTTCAGATCCGTGTCGAGGATTACGCCAAACCTAACGCCGGCATCATCTTCCCCAACCCGAATGCGCCGACGGGCTGCCTGATGCCGCTGCAGGCGGTCGAGCAGCTGCTGCAAGCCAACCGCGACTCGGTGGTGGTAGTGGATGAAGCGTACATCGACTTCGGTGGTGAAACGGCCATCAGCCTGGTAGACCGCTACGACAACCTGCTGGTCACCCAGACCCTGTCCAAGTCGCGTTCGTTGGCCGGTCTGCGTGTTGGCCTGGCGGTGGGGCATCCGGATCTGATCGAGGCGTTGGAGCGAATCAAAAACAGCTTCAACTCCTACCCGTTGGACCGCATGGCGATCGTCGGCGCAGCAGTCGCCTTCGAAGATCAGGCCTACTTCGAAGAAACCTGCCGCAAGGTGATCGGAAGCCGCGAGGCATTGGTCGAGCAACTGACTGCCAAAGGCTTTGAAGTGCTGCCTTCGGCCGCCAACTTCATCTTCGCCCGCCATCCGCAGGAAGATGCGGCGCAGTTGGCTGCGCGTCTGCGTGAACAGGGCGTTATCGTGCGCCACTTCAAGCAGCAGCGGATCGCTCAGTTCCTGCGAATCACCATTGGCACACCGGAAATGAACCAGGCGTTGATCGAGGCGCTGGGCTGATGGCAATCGGGGTCGCAGCGCGGCCCCGATACTAGGGCTTTATGCCCATGTGGCGAAGCACGATCGCAGCGACTGCTGTCTGAGCCGGCATCACGCCGGTCTGCGGTTTGTTGCTGGCGATGAAAATGCTCCTTTCCCCTTCCGTCTGGCCTCCATGGCCCTTGCCCGATGCGTCGCGGCCGTGGTCGGTAGTGACGATGACCAGCCAGTCCTCAAACTTATACCGGTCACTGCGTTCAGCGACCTTGTCCAGCAACTCTCCCAACCGTGCGTCGACCTCACGCAGGGCTTGCTGATATTTGGGACCGAAGTCGTGGTTGTGGCCTGCTACGTCAGGGTCATCCAGTTGAATGAAGGTGAAGTCGGCAGATTCCTTGGTGAGGATTTCCAGGGCGCGTGCAATGACGCGTTCGTCCGGCAAGCCGCTTTCGCGCACATCGCTGCCTTGGGCGTCCTCCAGCAGGAAGGCCGTGTTGATGGGCGACCAATTCACCACGCTGGAAAGGTAGGCATTGGGCATTGCCTCGCGTAGACGTTTGAACAGGCTCGGATAGGCCGGATCGACTCGCAGGTGAAGTTCGTTGGAGATAACGCCATGCTTGTTAGCCCACACGCCTGTGAGCAATGTTATCCACCCGGGTCCGCTCACCGTCTGTTGCTGGCTTTCACTACCGATGATGCCGCCAGTAAATGCCTGGCTGACCTGCAAGCGCCTCAGAGCTGTCGGTTCGCTGAGTTTTTCAAATTCACTTAACTGAACGCCGTCCATACCAATGATTAACGTTTTAGGTTGCAAAGCCTGTGGAGTGGGGTCGCAACCTGCCAACAGCACACTGAATAGGAGTAGCAATCTATAAAGGGGCATCGCTCGGTGTCCTTTGACATGAGCACAAGCGTTGCAGCAAGCCGTCGTGTGTTCAACTGGTAGAACTACCAGGTGATTTACTCCACTCACTGTGCTGGCTTAAGCTAGATCAATTCATCGGATGATTGGTTGAGTTAACATGAGCACTGAGTTGTCCAAGCGATCTCTGGTCGAGCTCGCCGTCGAGCGCATGCGTGAACGCATCCTTCAAGGCGACTGGCAGGTAGGGCAGCGCATGCCAACCGAGCCGGAGCTTGCCCTTGAATTGGGCATCAGTCGCAACACCGTGCGGGAGGCCATGCGCGTGCTCGCGTTCAGTGGCCTGGTGGAAATTCGCCAAGGCGACGGCAGTTACCTGCGCACTTGCCAGGACCCGTTGCAGGCCGTGCAGGCGATGTCACGATGTACGCTGGAACAGGCGCGGGAAACGCGGCATATCCTCGAAACCGAGGCCATTGGCCTGGCCGCGCTGCGGCGCACCGATGCCGACCTGCAAAGCCTGCGCGCCGCGCTCGAGGGCAGCGCCGAACACTTTCATGGCAATGTCGACGCTTACGTCAGCTGCGACATGGTGTTTCACCAGCGCCTGATCGATGCCGCGCACAACCCCGCACTGAGCGAGTTGTACCGCTATTTCTCTGGTGTCGTGGCCGCTGCGCTGCAGCGAAACATGGCCAGCGTCCCGCGCTGCCAGGCGACCTTCGACTTGCATGGGCAGATCCTCGACGCCATCGAACAACGTGATCCGCAGCGGGCCAAGCGCCTGAGCCGGACCCTCATCGAATCCTGAAAGCGAGTAGGCCATGGCTGAACCAATGACCCGTAATACCCCCGTTCGCGAACGGGAGCTCGAACAGCTGCTGATCGATGCCGAAGCCGACGATACGCAGGTGCAGCAACACCCGGTGCAGTTGAAGCGGCCCTGGTTGCTGCTGGTGGGCCTGGTGCTGGTGGCGTTGAACCTGCGCCCGGCGCTGTCGAGCATGGCCCCCGTGCTTGGCCTGGTCAGCGAGGGCCTGGGCCTGAGTGCTTCGCAGGCCGGGCTGCTGACGACCCTGCCGGTGCTGTGCCTGGGCCTGTTCGCGCCGCTGGCGCCCATACTTGCCCGCCGCTTCGGCAGCGAGCGGGTGATCCTCGGCATCCTGTCGACTTTGGCGCTGGGCATCGTGGTGCGCAGCGTATTTGGCCAGGCCGGGGTGTTTCTTGGCAGTGTCATGGCCGGTGCCAGCATCGGCATCATCGGCGTGCTGTTGCCGGGCATTGTCAAACGCGACTTTCCCAAGCATGCCGGCACCTTGACCGGGGTCTACACCATGGCCCTGTGCCTGGGCGCGGCCATGGCGGCGGGCGCCACGGTGCCGCTGAGCGAGCGTTTCGAGGGCAGTTGGGCGTTGGGCCTGGGCTTCTGGATGATCCCGGCATTGCTGGCCATGCTGGTCTGGCTGCCTCAGGCGCGCCAGGGCCATGGCCTGCACAAGGTCGCCTACCGTGTGCGTGGCCTGTGGCGTGACCCGTTGGCCTGGCAGGTGACCCTGTACATGGGCTTGCAGTCGTCGCTGGCGTACATCGTCTTTGGCTGGTTGCCGTCGATTCTCATCGGCCGTGGACTGAGCCCCACCGAAGCGGGCTTGGTGCTTTCCGGTTCGGTGATCGTGCAGTTGGTCAGCTCGCTCAGTGCGCCCTGGTTGGCGACCCGAGGCAAGGACCAACGATTGGCGATCGTAGTGGTCATGCTGATCACCTTGGCCGGCCTGTTCGGTTGCCTGTATGCGCCGCTCTCCGGGCTGTGGGGCTGGGCGGTGCTGCTGGGGTTGGGGCAGGGCGGGACCTTTGCCTTGGCACTGACGCTGATCGTGCTGCGCTCCAAGGACGCCCATGTGGCGGCCAACCTGTCGAGCATGGCCCAGGGCGTGGGTTACACGTTGGCGTCCATGGGGCCGTTCGCGGTGGGGCTGGTGCATGATTTGACTGGCGGCTGGGCGGCGGTGGGGTGGATTTTTGCCGTACTGGGTGTGGGTGCCATCGTGTTCGGTCTGGGTGCCGGGCG
This sequence comes from Pseudomonas sp. NPDC090752, assembly GCF_055584805.1. Lineage (NCBI taxonomy): Bacteria > Pseudomonadati > Pseudomonadota > Gammaproteobacteria > Pseudomonadales > Pseudomonadaceae > Pseudomonas > Pseudomonas sp. NPDC090752. The sequence goes on from NZ_JBVJLI010000003.1 coordinate 251,533, forward strand.
GGCGCTGCATGTGCAGGTGAGCAGCGAAAAAGTCTGAAACTTGTTCCGCCAGTGCCGGCGCTTTCGCGGGGCAAGCCCGCTCCCACAGATTCACCGCCGCCCTCACAATCTGTGCAGTACCTGGGGGTGCGGGCTTGCCCCGCGAAAGGGCCGGCACTGGCTAAAGCAACCGGGGAAGATTATCGTGCAACCTTCAATCCCAGGACGGACCAGCCCATGAGCGATGCCAACCGCGACCTGATCACTCGCTTCTATCAAGCCTTCCAGCGCCTGGACGCCGAGGCGATGGTGGCCTGCTACAGCGACGACATCGTGTTCAGCGACCCGGTGTTCGGTACCCTGCGCGGGCGTGATGCGGGTGACATGTGGCGCATGCTGACCACCCGTGCCAAGGACTTTTCCCTGACCTTCGACCAGATCCGCGCAGACGAGCGCAGCGCCAGCGCCCATTGGCTGGCGACTTACCTGTTCAGCCAGACCGGCCGCACCGTGGTCAACGACATCCAGGCGCGCTTCGTCATCCGCGACGGGCTGATCTGCCAGCATGACGACAGCTTCGACCTGTGGCGCTGGTCGCGGCAGGCGCTGGGTGCGCCGGGGGTGCTGTTGGGCTGGTCGCCAATGCTGCAGAGCAAGGTCCGTCAGCAGGCATTCAAAGGCCTGCGCACGTTCCAGCAGGCGCGCTGACTGCCGTGAGCGAAGTTGCCGAAACCCCCACCTGCAAGCCTTGGTATCTGTATTTGGTTCGGGCCGCCAATGGTTCGCTGTACTGCGGGATCAGCGACGACCCGCAGCGGCGCTTTGCGGCGCACCAGAAAGGGCAGGGTGCGCGTTATTTCAAGACCAGTCCGGCGCAGGCGCTGGTCTATGTCGAGCAGTGGCCGGACAAGGGCGAGGCGCTGCGTCAGGAGCGCCTGGTGAAGAAGTTGCGCAAGTCGGCGAAGGAGGCGTTGGTCGCCTCCTATGCAGGCGCCTGATCAGTCCTTGCGGCGCTTGAGCTGGTCCACCAGCTGTGTCGGCAGGCCCTTGATGATCAAGGTGCCGGCCACCTCGTCATACTCCACCTTGTCACCCAGCAGGTGCGCCTCGAAGCTGATCGACAGGCCTTCGGCGCGTCCGGTGAAGCGGCGGAACTGGTTGAGGGTACGTTTGTCTGCCGGGATCTCCGGCGACAGGCCGTAGTCTTTGTTGCGGATGTGGTCGTAGAACGCTTTCGGGCGGTCTTCGTCGATCAGGCTGGACAGCTCGTCCAGAGCCACGGGTTCGCCCAGTTTGGTCTGGGAGGTGGCGTACTCGACCAGGGTCTGGGTCTTCTCACGGGCGGCTTCTTCGGGCAGGTCCTCGCTTTCGACGAAATCGCTGAAGGCCTTGAGCAGGGTGCGGGTTTCACCTGGGCCATCGACGCCTTCCTGGCAGCCGATGAAGTCGCGGAAGTAGTCAGAAACCTTCTTGCCGTTCTTGCCCTTGATAAACGAAATGTACTGCTTGGAGTTCTGGTTGTTCTTCCACTCCGACAGGTTGATACGCGCTGCCAGGTGCAGTTGGCCCAGGTCCAGGTGGCGTGACGGCGTCACATCCAGCTCGGCATTCACCGCCACACCATCACTGTGGTGCAGCAGGGCGATGGCCAGGTAGTCGGTCATGCCTTGCTGGTAGTGGGCGAACAGGATGTGGCCGCCAGTGGAGAGGTTGGATTCTTCCATCAGCTTTTGCAGGTGCTCGACGGCCACACGGCTGAACGCGGCGAAGTCCTTCTCGTCATCCAGGTACTGTTTTAGCCAGCCACTCAACGGGTAGGCGCCAGACTCGCCGTGGAAAAAACCCCAGGCTTTGCCTTGTTTGGCGTTGTAGCTGTCGTTGAGGTCGGCCAGCAGATTTTCGATCGCGTCCGACGCGCCCAGTTCGGTATCCCGTGCATGGAGCACGGCGGGGCTGCCATCGGGCTTCTTGTCGATCAGGTGAACGATGCAATGACGGATTGGCATGGAATTCTCGGTCAGTCGGGGGCGGCCAGGCGCCGCGCGCAAAAGTGGGCCAGTTTACCGCAGACCACAGGTGATGCAGTGGCCGGATGTTGGCAGAAATGCCGGTTGTTGATTTTTTGTTCAATTTTTTGCGTTTTCGGCTAAAACCCCCGAAAAACCTGCACTAAATTGAAGCGCGCAGCGGATATTTATCCTTTCCTGTGGTAGCTTTGCGCGGTCTTGCGCACCTCGGGTGGCGCATTGCTGGCAGCGCGTATTCAGCGTGTCGAACCAAACGCCAATTTATGCATCTACATGCCCGATTGGCGCGGCCCTCCAGCATTCAGGGGCTGGCCCGATAACGTCGTAGCGCGCTGCATAACCACTGAATTTGATAGGGAAGGAACACCACCATGGCATTGACCAAAGACCAACTGATTGCCGATATCGCCGAGTCGATCGCTCAGCCTAAAGCCACCGCTAAAAACGCTCTGGAGCAACTGGGCCAGATCGTTGCCGACCAACTGGAAAACGGCGCTGAAATCACTCTGCCAGGCATCGGCAAGCTGAAAGTCTCCGAGCGTCCTGCCCGTACCGGCCGCAATCCTTCGACTGGCGCAGCCATCGAAATCGCTGCCAAAAAAGTCGTCAAGTTCGTTCCAGCCAAGTCGCTGACCGACGCCATCAACAAGTAATGTGTTGACGCTTTGACGAAACCGCGCCCGGCTTGCCCGGGCGCGGTTTTTTCATGCCTGCGATTTGCGCGAGACATGCCAGGCTTGGCGTGCGGTGTCGTCATGGAAGCTCCAGGCGACCATGCGGCTCTGCTTTTGCCCTTGGCCCATCTCGATGATGCGCACGGCCTTGGCGCCGGCCTTTTTCAGCGCCGCGTCGATGCCTGGCAGGTTGCTGGCCTTGGACACCAGGCTGGTGAACCACAGCACCTGCTGCGCGTATTGCACGCTTTCGCCGACCAGTTGGCTGACGAAGCGAATCTCGCCTCCCTCGCACCACAGCTCATTGTTCTGCCCGCCGAAGTTGAGCACGGGCAGCTTGCGCTTCGGATCCTGCTTGCCGAGGTTCTTCCACTTACGCTGGCTGCCACGGGTGGCTTCCTCGCGTGAGGCGTGGAAGGGCGGGTTGCACAGCGTCAGGTCGAAGCGCTCGTTCGTCTGCAGCAGGCCGGTGAGGATGCATTTGGCATTGGCTTGCTGGCGCAGGGCAATGTTTTTGACCAGGCCGTTGGCCTGGACGATGGCCTTGGCCGATGCCAGTGCCACCGGGTCGATATCCGAGCCGAGAAAGCGCCAGCGGTAATCGCTGTGGCCGAGCAGGGGGTAGATGCAGTTGGCGCCCACGCCGATGTCCAGCGCACGCACCAGGGCACCCTTGGGCACTTCGCCGCCATTGTCTTCGGCCAGCAGGTCGGCGGCCACATGCAGGTAGTCGGCACGGCCGGGGATGGGCGGGCACAGGTAGTCGGCGGGGATGTCCCAGTGCTGGATGCCGTACTGGGCCTTGAGCAGCGCCCGGTTGAACACCCGCACGGCCTCGGGGTTGGCGAAGTCGATGCTGGGTTTGCCGTGGGGGTTGGTGATGGTGAAGCGGGCCAGATCAGGGTGGGCCTTGATCAGGCTGGGGAAGTCGTAGCGGCCTTGGTGGCGGTTGCGCGGGTGAAGCGTGGGTTTCTGGGTCATTCTTGAATCCAATTGGGCATCGCTGGCCTGGGGCCGCTGTGCGGCCCATTCGCGGCACAAGGCCGCTCCCACAGGATAGTGGAGCCATCACTGGCTACTTTCTCCTGTGGGAGCGGCCTTGTGCCGCGAACGAGGGCGAAGCCCTCGCCGGTCAGATCAGCGCTGTCAGGTTACAGCGCAGCAATCCGCGCATGCTGCTCGGTGAAGTTGGCCAGGGCCTGCTCGGACTCGGCCAGCTTGGCGCGCTCCTTCTCGATCACCGCAGGCGGTGCCTTGTCGACGAAGGCAGCGTTGGACAGCTTGCCGCCGACCCGTTGCACTTCACCTTGCAGACGCTGGATTTCCTTGTTCAGGCGCGCCAGTTCGGCGTCCTTGTCGATCAGCCCGGCCATTGGCACCAGCACCTGCAGGTCGCCAACCAACGCAGTAGCCGACAGCGGCGCTTCGTCGGCATCGCCGAGCACGGTGAACGATTCGACCTTGGCCAGCTTCTTCAGCAGCGCTTCGTTTTCCTGCAGGCGACGCTGGTCGTCGGCATTGGCGTTCTTCAGGAACAGCGGCAGCGGCTTGCCTGGGCCGATGTTCATCTCGGCGCGGATGTTGCGCAGGCCGACCATCAGTTCCTTGAGCCATTCGATGTCGCCTTCGGCGGCGGCATCAATGCGTGCTTCGTTAGCCACCGGCCACGGCTGCAGCATGATGGTCTTGCCGTCGATGCCAGCCAGCGGCGCGATGCGCTGCCAGATTTCTTCGGTGATGAACGGCATGAACGGATGGGCCAGGCGCAGCGCCACTTCCAGCACGCGCACCAGGGTGCGGCGGGTGCCGCGGGCGCGCTCGACCGGGGCGTTTTCGTCCCACAGCACCGGCTTGGACAGCTCCAGGTACCAGTCGCAGTACTGGTTCCAGATGAACTCGTACAAGGCCTGGCTGGCCAGGTCGAAGCGGAACTGCTCAAGCTGGCGGGTCACTTCGGCTTCGGTGCGTTGCAGCTGCGAGATGATCCAGCGGTCGGCCAGCGACAGCTCGTAGGCTTCGCCGTTCTGGCCGCAGTCCTCACCCTTGTCCAGCACGTAGCGGGCAGCGTTCCAGATCTTGTTGCAGAAGTTGCGGTAGCCTTCGACGCGGCCCATGTCGAACTTGATGTCGCGGCCGGTGGAGGCCAGCGAGCAGAAGGTGAAGCGCAGGGCGTCGGTGCCGTAGCTGGCGATGCCTTCGGGGAATTCGGCCTTGGTCTGCTTGGCGATCTTCTCGGCAAGTTTAGGCTGCATCATGCCGCTGGTGCGTTTTTCCAGCAGGGCGTCCAGGGTGATGCCGTCGACGATGTCCAGAGGGTCCAGGACGTTGCCCTTGGACTTGGACATCTTCTGGCCCTGACCATCACGCACCAGGCCGTGCACGTACACGGTCTTGAACGGTACCTGCGGGGTGCCATCCTCGTTCTTGATCAGGTGCATGGTCAGCATGATCATCCGGGCGACCCAGAAGAAGATGATGTCGAAGCCCGTGACCAGCACGTCGGTGGAGTGGAATTTCTTGAGGAATTCGGTCTGCTCCGGCCAGCCAAGGGTGGAGAAGGTCCACAGCCCCGAGCTGAACCAGGTGTCGAGAACGTCGTCGTCCTGGCGCAGCACCACGTCGGCACCGAGGTTGTGCTTGGCACGCACTTCTTCCTCGTTGCGGCCGACATAGACCTGGCCGGCCTCGTCGTACCACGCCGGGATGCGGTGGCCCCACCACAGCTGACGGCTGATGCACCAGTCCTGGATGTCACGCATCCAGGAGAAGTACATGTTTTCGTACTGCTTGGGTACGAACTGGATGCGGCCATCTTCCACGGCGGCGATGGCAGGCTCTGCCAGCGGCTTGGTGGAGACGTACCACTGGTCGGTCAGCCACGGCTCGATGATGGTGCCGGAGCGATCGCCCTTCGGCACTTTCAGCGCGTGGTCGTCGATGCTGACCAGCAGGCCCTGGGCATCCAGGTCGGCGACAATCTGCTTGCGTGCGACGAAGCGGTCGAGGCCGGCGTACTGGGCCGGCAGGGCGGTGTCGGCCTGCTCGTTGACACTGCCGTCGAGGTTGAAGGCCTGGGCGGCGGACAGCACCAGGGCATTCTTGTCGAAGATGTTGAGCAGTGGCAGGTTGTGGCGCTTGCCGACTTCATAATCGTTGAAGTCGTGGGCCGGGGTGATCTTCACGCAGCCAGTGCCGAACTCGGGGTCGCAGTAATCATCGGCGATGATTGGGATGCGGCGGCCGACCAGCGGCAGCTCGACGAACTTGCCGATCAGTGCCTGGTAGCGTTCGTCGTTCGGGTTGACCGCGACGGCGGCGTCACCCAGCAGGGTTTCCGGACGAGTGGTGGCAACTACCAGGTAATCCTTGCCTTCTGCAGTCTTGGCGCCGTCGGCCAGCGGGTAGCGCAGGTTCCACAGGTGGCCCTTCTCGTCGTGGTTTTCCACTTCGAGGTCGGAAATTGCCGTGTGCAGCTTGGTGTCCCAGTTGACCAGGCGCTTGCCGCGGTAGATCAGGCCGTCTTCATGCAGGCGCACGAAGGCTTCCTTGACCGCTTCGGACAGGCCGTCATCCATGGTGAAGCGCTCGCGGCTCCAGTCTACCGACGAACCCAGGCGACGAATCTGACGGCTGATGTTGCCGCCGGATTGCTCTTTCCATTCCCAGACCTTGTCCAGGAAGGCTTCACGGCCCAGGTCGTGGCGATTTTGGCCCTTGGCTTCGAGCTGGCGCTCGACCAGCATCTGGGTGGCGATACCGGCGTGGTCGGTACCCGGCTGCCACAGGGTGTCGCGACCTTGCATGCGGCGGAAACGAATCAACGCATCCATGATGGCGTTGTTGAAGCCGTGGCCCATGTGCAGGCTGCCCGTCACGTTCGGTGGCGGGATCATGATGGTGTAGGACTCGCCTGCACCTTGTGGAGCGAAATAGTTCTCGGACTCCCAGGTGTTGTACCAGGAAGTTTCGATGGCGTGCGGCTGGTAGGTCTTATCCATGCGCGGCGGGACCCTGTGCATTTATTCGGGAAAGCCGGGAAGTATAACGGAGCTGGGGGGATGAGGCGACAGCCGCTGGGGCTGCTTTGCAGCCCATTCGCGGGACAAGCCCGCTCCCACAGAGAAACGCACACAGTTGCTGAAACAGCTGCAGTCCCTGTAGGAGCGGGCTTGCCCCGCGAATGGGCCGCAGAGCGGCCCCAGGGTTTTATTCCGAACGCTTGATCAACCGCTCGATGCGCGCATCGAGCCGGCGTTTGATCTCGGTCTCGATATGCGGGGTGAAGTCGTTGATCACGTCCTGCATGATCATTTGCGCCGCAGCGCGCAGCTCGCTTTCAAGGTGCAGCAGCGTATCTTGGCGGCGGGTCTGTGGGTCTTCTTCAGGCTCGGCAGCCACTGGCGCAACATTGCCAGCCGGGGTGTCGAGCAACAGCGGAATCTGCTCCACCGTCTCGGTAAGCAGCGGCGGTTGCAGGTCGGCATCGCCCAACAGCTGGCGAATCGACTCCAGGTCGTCGAGCAGGTGGGCAGAATCGGGTCGGTCGGAATGCTTGTCCATCGTCGTCAAAGTCGCTGTAAGCGGTGGTCTTGCAGAGCATAGCCCTGTTCGCGGTAGAAACGGAATCGTTCGCGGGCGGATTGGCGGATAGTGGCCTCTTCGACAACGATCTCGGCGACCCGCTCGAACTGCCCGACGAACCCGGGCACATCGGCGCCCAGGTTGATCAGCAGGTCGCGGTGCTCGCCGGCGCTGTCGCCCAGGCCCAAGGCTACGGTGGCATCGGCATGCGCCTCGGCCAGGTCATGCGGCACGAAGGCTTCGCCTTTGAAGCGCCACAAACGTTGGTCCAGCTCGCTGCGCTGCTCGGCGTCCTGGCAATGCAGGTAGACCCGATGCCCGAGGCGCCACGCCTTTTCGCACAGCTTGCAGGCGAAATCCAGCCGCGCCGACAGCGAGTCGGTGGGCAGAATGTAGAAATCGACTTTGCTCATGGTTGGCTCTGCCGACCGGTGGTGCCAGGGGCACCACCGGCCTCATGGCATCAGGCGCTGGCGCGATCGAGCAGGTACTGGGTCAGCAGTGGCACGGGGCGGCCAGTGGCGCCCTTGTCCTTGCCGCCACTGATCCAGGCGGTGCCGGCGATGTCCAGGTGTGCCCAGTTGTAGGCTTTGGCGAAGCGCGACAGGAAGCAGCCTGCGGTGATGGTGCCGGCTTTCGGGCCACCGATGTTGCCCATGTCGGCGAACGGGCTGTCCAGTTGCTCCTGGTACTCGTCGAACAGCGGCAGCTGCCAGGCACGGTCGTCGGCGCGCTTGCCGGCGTCGAGCAGTTGGCTGACCAGATCGTCATTGTTGCCCATCAGGCCCGAGGTGTGGCTGCCCAGGGCGACGATGCAGGCGCCGGTCAGGGTGGCGATGTCGATGACCGCCTGTGGCTTGAAGCGCTCGGCGTAGGTCAGGGTGTCGCACAGCACCAGGCGGCCTTCGGCGTCGGTGTTGAGGATCTCGACGGTCTGCCCGCTCATGGTGGTGACGATGTCGCCCGGGCGCGTGGCGCCGCCGCTTGGCATGTTTTCGGCGCAGGCAAGCAGGCACACCAGGTTGATCGGCAGCTGCAGTTCGAGGACCGCGCGCAAGGTACCGAACACGCTGGCGGCGCCGCACATGTCGTACTTCATTTCGTCCATGCCGGCGCCTGGCTTGAGGCTGATGCCGCCGGTGTCGAAGGTGATGCCCTTGCCGACCAGTACGAAGGGCTTGTCGGCCTTCTTGCCGCCCTGATAGTTGAGCACGATCAGGCGTGGCGGCTGGTCGCTGCCCTGGCCCACGGCGTAGAACGCGCCCATGCCCAGGTCCTTGATCTTCTTGTCGTCCAGCACTTCGACCTTGAGGCCTTTGTGGGCCTTGCCCAGGTCCTTGGCCTGTTCGGCGAGGAAGCTCGGGTGGCAGAGGTTGGGCGGCAGGTTGCCCAGGTCGCGGGTGAAGGCCATGCCGGTGGCGATGGCGCTGGCATGCTTGACCGCACGCTCGACGTCGGCCAGGCCGGCTTTTTCAGCTAGCAGGGTGACCTTTTTCAGGGCGCGGGGCTCGGCCTTCTGGCTCTTGAAACGGTCGAACACGTATTCACCGTCGAGCAGGGTTTCGGCCAGCAGGCGGTATTTGCCGTAGTGGGCGTCGCGGTTGTTGATGGCGATGTCGTCCAGCGCCAGCACCGCATCGCTGCCGTTCAGGCCTTTGAGCACGCCGGCGACGCTGGTCACCAGCTTGCGCCAGGCGCGGTCACCGAGCGCTGCGTCCTTGCCGCTGCCGACCAGCAGTACACGCTCGGCCTTGAGGCCAGGCAAGCTTTGCAGCAGCAGGGTCTGGCCAGGCTTGCCGGCCAGGTCTCCACGCTTGAGGACGGCGCTGATGGCACCGTCGGCAGCCTGGTCGACCGCTTTGGCGACGGCACCGAGCTTGCGTCCTTCACCCACCGCTACGACCAGCGTGGCGGTTTTTACCGATGCAGCAGCTACGCTTTTTACAACCAGTTCCATGTCAGGGTCCCCGAATGATCTGTGCAGGTGGCGCGTTGAATGTTCGCGCTCTGGGCGGGCCTGGCCGCGTGGTCGCGGGCCAGTGGAAAAGTTGCCAGTTTGAGCCTCTGGCAAGCGTGCTGACAACCCCGTTGTCCGCCTTCATGCGCGGCCAAGTGACAGGCGAGGGCAATCACAGGATAATGCGCGCACTTTACAAGGAGGTTCGCCCCCGGCGAACCGGCATTGGTCTTGGCTGTCGTAAGCCTTTGTTTGGCAGTCCGCCCCTGACAACCCAGGAGTGTCTGGTTTGATCGTCTTTCGTTATCTGTCCCGCGAGGTCCTCGTGACCTTGAGCGCCGTCAGCGCCGTGCTGTTGGTGATCATCATGAGCGGGCGCTTCATCAAGTACCTGGCCCAGGCGGCCCAGGGCGTGCTCGATCCGAGCGTGCTGTTTCTGATCATGGGCTTCCGCCTGCCTGGTTTCTTGCAACTGATCCTGCCGTTAGGGCTGTTCCTGGGCATTCTGCTGGCTTATGGCCGGTTGTACCTGGAAAGCGAAATGACCGTGCTCTCGGCTACCGGCATGAGCCAGCAGCGCCTGCTCGGCATGACCATGGCCCCTGCGGCGCTGGTCGCGCTGCTGGTGGCCTGGCTGAGCCTCAGCCTGGCGCCCCTGGGCGTCGCTCAGGTGCAGCAGATCATTGGCCAGCAGGACGCCCTGACCGAGTTCGACACCCTGGTGCCGGGCCGCTTCCAGACCTTGCGCGACGGCTCGCGGGTGACCTACACCGAAGAGCTGACCGATGACCGCAGCAACCTCACCGGTGTGTTCATCTCCGAGAAACGCTTCAACCAGGACAAGACCAAGGACCGCGCACCGTCCGTGCTGGTCGCCGAAAAGGGCCATCAGGAAGTGCAGGCCGATGGCAACCGCTACCTGGTGCTGCAGAATGGCTACCGCTATGACGGCAACCCCGGCCAGGCCGACTACCGCGCGATCAAGTACGACACCTATGGCGTGCTGTTGCCCAAACCGGAGGTCAGCGAGGAAGTGACCGAGCGCGAGGCCATTCCGACGTCGCAACTGATCGGTCAGGACGGCCTGCGCGAGCGCGCCGAGCTGCAGTGGCGCATTTCGCTGCCGATCCTGGTGTTCATCGTGACCCTGCTGGCGGTGCCGCTGTCCAGGGTCAACCCGCGCCAGGGCCGCTTCCTCAAGCTGCTGCCGGCGATTCTTCTGTACATGGCCTACCTGACGATGTTGATTTCCGTACGTGGCGCCCTGGAGAAAGGCAAATTGCCGATCGCCCTGGGCATGTGGTGGGTCCATGGGCTGTTCCTGCTCATCGGCTTGGGGCTGATGTATTGGGAGCCGCTGCGCCTCAAGCGCGCCGCCCGTCGTGCGGAGGTGGCCCATGGCTAAGCTCGACCGTTATATCGGCATGAGCGTGCTGCTGGCCATCCTGGCCGTGCTGGGCATTATCCTTGGCCTGGCGTCGCTGTTTGCCTTCATCGATGAGATGAGCGACCTGAGCGATACCTATACGGTCCTGGACGCTGGCTGGTTCACTCTGCTGACCGCGCCGCGCCGGCTCTACGACATGCTGCCGATGGCCGCCTTGATCGGCTGCCTGATCGGCCTGGGCAGCCTGGCCAGCAGCAGCGAACTGACGATCATGCGTGCCGCCGGGGTTTCCATCGGACGTATCGTCTGGGCAGTCATGAAACCGATGCTGGTACTGATGCTGGTCGGCCTGCTGATTGGCGAGTACGTAGCTCCTGTCAGCGAGAACAAGGCCCAGGCCGACCGCTCCCTGGCCCAGGGTGGAGGCGAGGCGCAGAGCTCCAAGCGCGGCATGTGGCACCGCCAGGGCGATGAGTTCGTGCACATCAACTCGGTGCAGCCCAACGGTCTGCTACTGGGTGTGACCCGCTACCGCTTCGATGACGAGCGCAAGATCGTCACCTCGAGCTTCGCGCGCCGCGCGCGCTACCAGGATGATCACTGGGTGCTCAGCGATGTCAGCACCACCTACTTCCGTGGCGACCACACCGAGGTGGTCAAGAGCCCGGAAGAACAGTGGGACGTTTCCGTGACGCCACAGCTGCTCAACACCGTGGTGTTGGCGCCGGAGTCGCTGTCGATCACCGGCCTGTGGGACTACATCCACTACCTCTCGGACCAGGGGCTGAACAATGCCCGTTACTGGCTGGCGTTCTGGACCAAGGTGCTGCAACCGGCGGTGACTGCCGCGCTGGTGCTGATGGCGATTTCCTTCATCTTCGGCCCGCTGCGTTCGGTAACCCTCGGCCAGCGCGTGTTCACCGGCGTACTGGTGGGCTTTGTGTTCCGTATTGCCGGCGACCTGCTCGGCCCTTCGAGCCAGGTGTTCGGCTTCCCACCACTGCTGGCGGTGGTGATCCCGGCGGGGGTCTGCGCCCTGGCGGGCGTGTGGTTGCTGCGCCGGGCGGGATGACGGCCTGAGCTAAAAAAAAGCCGACCCTGAGGTCGGCTTTTTTGTGCGTGTCATCTTTTCTGCTTCGGCACCCGTACCAGTTGCGTCTCTGAATAGATGTCATGCCAGCCGCGCTGGCGCTTGTCGATCAACGACCAGAAAAAGCCCAGGCCCAGGCACAGCCACGATGCGATTGATACTACAAAGCGCAACAGCGCCTGCCACAGGCTGATCGCGCTGCCATCGGCGTTCTGCACGCGTATGCCCCATACCTGCATGCCCAGGGTTTGGCCGCCGTGGGTCCAGAACTTGGCAAAGAAGCCGAACAGCGCGAACAACAGGATCGTCGACAGCAGCGGGTCGCCATCCAGTGCGCCGGCGTCGGTCAGTTCACGCATGCGCGCCTCGCCGATGACCGCCATCTGGATCATCTTGTAGGCGCCTGCGGTGACGATCAGCAGCGCAGTGCAGAGCAGGAAGTCATAGAACATCGCCGCCAGGCGACGGCCGAGGCCAACCGGTGGGAAATCACCCTGGGGATAGAGGGGGCGCGTGGACATCGCTCGACAGCTCCATGTGGCAAAGGCCCATTCTATGGAATTGCGGGCACAAAAAAGCCCCTGCGCGTCAACGCAGGGGCTTTTTTATAACGATTATCAGGCTTCTGGCTGGACTTCGTCAGCCTGCATGCCTTTTTGGCCTTGCACTGCCACGAAAGTCACTTTCTGGCCTTCTTTCAGGCTCTTGAAACCATTGCCTTGAATAGCGCGGAAGTGCACGAACAGGTCCGGGCCGCTTTCTGGAGTGATGAAGCCGTAACCTTTCTCGTCATTGAACCACTTGACGGTACCGTTCTGACGCTCAGCCATTGTCTTATTTCCTAAAAATCTTAAATTTTAATGACAGTCACTTTCACGTTATTAACAGTGAAAGATTACTGGGCTGGGTTGCTGGAAAGTAAGTCACGTCGAACGGGTTGTAGCAGATTGCGGCTACTGGCCCAGGTCACGAACTGTTGCGACCCATGCAAACACAGTGCAGAGACTCTACGCCAACTCCCAAGAAAAAAACAAGCCCTTGGTCGAATGGAAAACGGCGCTTTTTTCGATAACCGCACGTTTCCCTGGAAACGGCATGGCGCCTGGCCTGGCGCCATGTTCAAAAGTTATTGGGCAGGTTCGAAAACGAATAAGTCGAACCCGCTCGCAAACCTCATGTTCGTTCTTCAACCGCGATAGTAACGTTGCGCCACGAAAGGCATTTTGCTGACTTTAAGGGCAACCTTCTTACCGCGCACCAGCGCAAACAAGGGGGTATCGATTGCCGCATGTTCGATATCGACATAACCCATTGCAACCGGTGCGCCGAGTGTCGGGCCGAAGCCACCGCTGCAGACATTGCCTACGGGCTTATCAGAGGCATCGACGATCTCTGCACCTTCACGTACTGGCGTACGTTCCTGTGGCAGCAGGCCCACACGTTTGCGCAACACACCCGATTGCTGCTGTTCGAAGATTACTTCGGCGCCGGGGAAGCCGCCAGCGCGGGCTCCATCGGCTCGTCGCACTTTGGACACCGCCCAGAGCAGGCTGGCCTCGACCGGCGTGGTACCGGCATTCATGTCATGCCCGTACAGGCACAGGCCCGCTTCCAGGCGCAGCGAATCGCGCGCACCCAGGCCGATCGGTTGTACTTCTGGCTCGGCCAGCAGGCGGCGGGCCAGGGCTTCGGCGGCCTGGGTCGGTACCGAAATTTCGTAGCCGTCTTCGCCGGTGTAGCCCGAACGGCTGACGAAGCACTCTGCACCCAGCAGCGTTACTGGGCGCAATTGCATGAAGGTCATGCCGGCCACTTCCGGGGCCAGGCGTTCTAGCACCTTGACCGCTGCCGGGCCTTGCAGGGCGAGCAGGGCACGTTCCTCGAACAGCGGCTGAATGTCGCAACGGGCACCGATGTGTTGGCGCAGGTGCGCCAGGTCCTGCTCCTTGCAGGCGGCGTTGACCACGAGGAACAGCGTGTGATCGCCCAGATTAGCGACCATCAGATCGTCGAGGATGCCGCCTTGCTCATTGGTGAACATGGCGTAGCGCTGCATGCCCACCGGCAGGTCGATGATGTCCACCGGCACCAGGCTTTCGAGTGCCGCAGCCGCTTCGGCGCCGCGCAGAATGATCTGGCCCATGTGCGACACATCGAACAAGCCGGCCTGCTCGCGGGTGTGCAGGTGTTCCTTCAGCACGCCCAGCGGGAACTGCACCGGCATGTCGAAGCCGGCGAATGGCACCATGCGCGCGCCCAGTTCCAGGTGCAGGGCGTGCAGCGGGGTCTTTTGCAGTGTTTCGGACATCGATGACTCCTCAGGTTTGTTGTCGGGTCAACATTCGATGATGTTGACGGCCAGACCGCCGCGGGCGGTCTCCTTGTATTTGCTTTTCATGTCGGCGCCGGTCTGGCGCATGGTGCGGATGACCTTGTCGAGTGATACGTAATGCTGCCCGTCGCCGCGCAGGGCCATGCGCACCGCGTTGATGGCCTTCACCGAGCCCATCGCGTTGCGCTCGATGCAGGGCACCTGGACCAGCCCGCCAATCGGGTCGCAGGTCAGGCCCAGGTTGTGTTCCATGCCGATCTCGGCGGCGTTTTCCACCTGTTGCACGCTGCCGCCCATCACTTCGCACAAGGCCCCGGCGGCCATCGAGCAGGCCACGCCGACCTCGCCCTGGCAACCGACCTCGGCGCCGGAAATCGAGGCGTTTTCCTTGTACAGGATGCCGATGGCCGCAGCGGTGAGCAGGAAGCGCACCACGCCGTCTTCGCTGGCACCCGGGACGAAGCGCATGTAGTAGTGCAGCACTGCTGGGACGATGCCGGCCGCGCCATTGGTGGGCGCAGTGACCACGCGCCCGCCATAGGCGTTTTCTTCATTGACTGCCAAGGCGTAGAGGTTGACCCAGTCGAGTACCGAAAGCGCATCACGCAGGTTGGCTTCCGGGTGCTGGCTAAGCTGGCGGTATAGCGCCGGCGCGCGGCGTTTGACCTTGAGCCCGCCCGGCAAGATGCCTTCATGTCGGTAGCCGGCCTCGACGCAATCCTGCATCACCTGCCAGATGCGCAACAGTCCGGCACGGGTCTCGGCCTCCGGACGCCAGGCCGCCTCATTGCACAGCATCACCTGGCTCACCGACAGGTGTTGCCTGGTGCAATGTGCGAGCAGCTGCTTGGCGGTCGTGAATGGGTAGGCCAGGACCGTGCTGTCTTCGACGATACGGTCTTGGCCAGCGGCATCCTCATCGACCACGAAGCCGCCGCCGACCGAGTAGTACTCGCGGCTGCGGATTTGCAATCCGGCGGCGTCGAAGGCGCGGAAGATCATGCCATTGGGGTGGTAGGCCAGCGGCTTGCGGATCATCGCCAAGTGCTGCTTTTCATCGAAGGCGATGCCGTGTTCGCCGAGCAGGCGCAGGTGGCCGCTGCTGCGGATCGCCTGCAGGCGAGCGGGGATGGCTTCGGTGTCGACGGTGTCGGGGTGCTCGCCTTCGAGGCCGAGCAACACCGCTTTGTCGCTGCCGTGGCCCTTGCCGGTGGCGCCCAGCGAGCCATACAGCTCAGCCTTGATGCTCGCCGTGCTGGCCAGCAGGCCGTCACGGCGCAAGCCTTCGGCGAAACGTGCGGCGGCGCGCATCGGGCCGACCGTATGGGAGCTGGAGGGGCCGATGCCGATCTTGAACAGGTCGAAAACGCTCAATGACATGGTGGACCTCCTAACCGGCTCTATCAGGTTTACGGCGAATCCTGTGGGAGCGGGCTTGTCCCGCGAAAGCGTCGGTGAAGTCACTATCGCATTCGCGGGGCAAGCCCGCTCCCACAGTGGTCCTGGGCCCCACAGTGGGAAGGCGGGCCTGAACGCTATCAGGCGTCCTGATAGCTCTCGATCGACGGGCAGGCACAGACCAAATTACGGTCACCGAATACGTTGTCGACCCGGCCCACGGGTGGCCAGTACTTGCTTTCTACCAGGCTTGGCAGCGGGTAAACCGCTTGCTCGCGGCTGTAGCCATGGGCCCAATCGCCAACCAACTCGGCGGCGGTGTGCGGGGCGTTCTTCAGCGGGTTGTCGTCCTTGTCCAGGCTGCCATTTTCCACGGCGCGAATCTCTTCGCGGATCTGGATCATCGCGTCGCAGAAGCGGTCCAGCTCTTCCTTGGACTCGCTTTCGGTCGGTTCGATCATCAGCGTGCCGGCCACCGGGAAGGACATGGTTGGGGCGTGGAAGCCGAAGTCGATCAGGCGCTTGGCCACGTCGTCGACGCTGATGCCGCTGGTGTCCTTCAGCGGGCGCAGGTCGAGGATGCACTCGTGGGCAACCAGGCCATTGCCGCCGGTATAAAGTACAGGATAGTGCTCTTCCAGGCGGCGGGCGATGTAGTTGGCGTTGAGAATCGCCATCTGCGAGGCGCGCTTGAGGCCGGCACCGCCCATCATGCGGATGTACATCCAGGTGATCGGCAGGATGCTGGCGCTGCCGAACGGCGCTGCGCACACAGCGCCTTCACGGTTGTCCAGCTGGGCGTGGCCCGGCAAAAACGGCGCCAGGTGCGATTTGACGCCAATCGGGCCGACGCCCGGGCCGCCGCCGCCGTGCGGAATGCAGAAGGTCTTGTGCAGGTTCAGGTGCGAGACGTCGCCGCCGAACTTGCCAGGGGCGCACAGGCCGACCATGGCGTTCATGTTGGCGCCGTCGATGTACACCTGGCCACCGTTATCGTGGATGATCGCGCAGATCTCGCCGATCGCTTCCTCGAACACGCCGTGGGTCGACGGGTAGGTGATCATGATCGCGGCCAGGCGCTCGCGGTGCTCGATGGCCTTGGCGCGCAGGTCATCGACATCGACGTTGCCGCGGGCGTCGCAGGCGGTGACCACCACACGCATGCCGGCCATGTGTGCGGTCGCCGGGTTGGTACCGTGGGCCGAGGAGGGGATCAGGCAGATGTCGCGATGGCTTTCGCCGCGGCTGCGGTGGTAGGCGCGGATGGCCAGCAGGCCTGCGTACTCGCCCTGGGAGCCGGCGTTGGGCTGCAGCGACACGGCGTCGTAGCCGGTGGCGGCGCAGAGCATGGCTTCCAGTTCGCTGGTCAGCTGCTGGTAGCCCTGGCTTTGCTCGGCCGGGGCGAACGGGTGCAGGTGACCGAATTCGGCCCAGGTCACCGGGATCATTTCGCTGGCGGCATTGAGCTTCATGGTGCAGGAACCCAGCGGGATCATGCTGCGGTCCAGCGCCAGGTCCTTGTCGGCCAGGCGGCGCAGGTAGCGCATCAATTCGGTTTCGCTGTGGTAGCGGTTGAACACTGGGTGTTCGAGGATGGCCGACTGGCGCAGCAGGGCGGCCGGCAGGCGTGAGCCGGTGCTGGCGGCCAGGGCGGCGAAGTCCGGTTGCGCCTGTTCGCCAGCGAACAGTTGCCACAGTGCTTCGACGTCCGACTGAGTGCTGGTTTCGTCGAGCGACAGGCCGAGGTGATCGGCATCGATCTGGCGCAGGTTGATACGCTGGCTGCGGGCTTTTTCGTGCAGTGCGGCAGTGGTGCTGCCGGTGGCCAGGGTCAGGGTGTCGAAAGCTGTTTCGCCGACGACGTCCAGGCCGAGCGTCTTCAGGCCAGCGGCGAGGATCGCGGTCAGCGCGTGGGTGCGCTCGGCGATGCGCTTGAGGCCTGCAGGTCCATGATAGACGGCGTACATGCTGGCGATGTTGGCCAGCAGCACCTGGGCGGTGCAGATGTTGCTGGTGGCCTTCTCGCGGCGGATATGCTGCTCGCGGGTCTGCATGGCCAGGCGCAGGGCGGTCTTGCCGAAGCGGTCGATCGACACGCCGACCAGGCGGCCCGGCATGTCGCGCTTGAACGCGTCGCGGGTGGCGAAGTAGGCCGCGTGCGGGCCGCCAAAGCCCAGGGGTACGCCAAAGCGCTGGGCACTGCCGATGGCCACGTCGGCCTCGAACTCGCCCGGCGGGGTCAGCAGGGTCAGGGCCAGCAAGTCGGCGGCCACGGCGACCAGGGCGTTGGCGGCGTGCAGGCGCTGCACCAACTCACGGTAGTCGAACACTTCACCGTTGCTGGCCGGGTATTGCAGCAGTGCACCGAAGAAGGCACTGACGTCGCCCAGCTCGCGCTCGTCGCCGACCACGATCTCGATGCCCAGCGGCTCGGCACGAGTGCGCAGCACGTCGAGGGTCTGCGGGTGGCAGTGCACGGAGGCGAAGAAGGCATGGCTGGCCTTGTTCTTCGACAGGCGTTTGCAGAAGGTCATGGCCTCGGCGGCGGCGGTGGCTTCGTCGAGCAAGGAGGCGTTGGCGATTGGCAGGCCGGTCAGGTCGCTGATCAGGGTCTGGAAGTTCAGCAGGGCTTCCAGGCGGCCTTGGGAAATTTCGGGTTGATACGGGGTGTAGGCGGTGTACCAGGCCGGGTTTTCCAGCAGGTTGCGCAGGATCGGTGCCGGAGTATGGGTGTTGTAGTAACCCTGGCCAATGAAGTTCTTGAACAACTCATTTTTGCCGGCGATGGCCTTGAGCGACGCGAGGGCGTCAGCTTCGCTCTGGCCGTCTTCCGAGCCGAGCACACTGGTGCCCTTGATGCTGTCGGGGATGACAGCGGCGCTCATCGCCTCCAGCGAGTCGAAGCCCAGGGTGGCCAGCATGGCCTGCTCGT
Organism: Pseudomonas sp. NPDC090752; assembly: GCF_055584805.1. Lineage (NCBI taxonomy): Bacteria > Pseudomonadati > Pseudomonadota > Gammaproteobacteria > Pseudomonadales > Pseudomonadaceae > Pseudomonas > Pseudomonas sp. NPDC090752. Next base: position 269,890 of record NZ_JBVJLI010000003.1, read on the forward strand.
CAGCGGCGCGTGGGCCGATGTGGCGGGCGATGAATTCGTTGGCGGTACCGAGGTTGATGGTCATGGTCAGGTTCCTCAGGCGTCGTCGTTGGCTTTGATCAGGCGGTCGTAGGCGTCCTGGTCGAGCAGGGCGGTGACTTCTTTCATGTCGGCGGGGATGAAGCGGAAGAACCAGCCTTCGCCCAGCGGGTCTTCGTTGACCAGCTCGGGGCTGTCGTTGAGGCCATCGTTGACGGCGACCACTTCACCGGTGAGGGGCATGTACACACCGCTGGCGGCCTTGACCGATTCAACGGTGGAGGCTTCGGCCCCCTTCTCGTATTGCTGCAGTTCCGGCAGTTGCACATAGACCACATCGCCGAGGGCGTTCTGGGCGTAGGCGGTGATGCCTACAGTGACGCTGCCGTCAGCTTCGGCGCGCAGCCATTCGTGATCTTCGGTGAAACGCAACTCGCTCATGGGAAATCCTCGGGAAGCAGGGCGTTGGGCGCGGTGGGTCCGCGCTCTTGGGTTGAGGATTCCTAAGCAAAATTGTGGCCACTCATAAAAAAGCTATGAAAATCATGAGGTTATCTAACTTATAAAGCGCGCTAGCGCATCCTTTGGAATGAAAACGCTACAGCCTGATCGGTTCGTGAAATATCCACAGGATCAAACCCTTGCAGTGCGGGGCTGGAGTTGTCTTGTATCGAAAACAGTACATCGTATTGATTTCGATACAAGATAATGTCTGATGGTTACAGCGGAGCGAAAAACGGCAACGCCAGATACAGCTTGATTACGATGACGTTGATGATATCGATGAAGAAGGCCCCCACCATCGGCACCACCAGAAAGGCGATTTGCGAAGGCCCGAAGCGTTGCGTCACCGCCTGCATGTTGGCGATGGCCGTGGGCGTTGCGCCCAGGCCAAATCCGCAATGACCTGCTGCCAGTACGGCGGCATCGTAGTTGCTGCCCATGATGCGGAACGTCACGAATATCGCAAACAGCGCCATGAGCAATGTCTGCGCCGCCAGCAGTATGAAGAACGGCAATGCCAGTGCCGCCAGGTCCCACAGCTTGAGTGACATGAGTGCAATCGCCAGGAACAGCGACAGGCTGACATTGCCCAGTACCGAAACTTCGCGCTCGAATACCTGATAGCGGCCCAATGCCGAAAGCCCATTGCGCAGTATTACGCCCACAAACAAGACACAGACGAATGTCGGCAATTCGAATGCGGTGTCGTGGAGTATCTTGTTCAGCAAGGTGCCCATCATGAGGCTGACGGCGATCAGCGCGAGGGTTTCGATCATCGAAAATGGTGTGATCAGGCGTTCTTTGTTCGGTTGTTCAAAGCCCCTTGGCACTCGGGGTTGGTCCTGCTCAAGACCCGGCGTTTGCACGCGCTTGATGAGCAGGCGGGCGACCGGCCCACCAATCAGCCCGCCAAGTACCAGCCCAAAGGTGGCCGCCGCCAGCGCGAGTTCAGTGGCAGATGCGAGGCCGTACTTCTCACTGAAGGTGGCCCCCCAGGCAGCGCCGGTGCCGTGGCCGCCGGACAGTGAGATCGAACCGGACAGCAAGCCCATCAATGGGTCGAGCCCCAACGCCGTGGCCAGGCCGATACCCATGGCATTCTGAACCAGCAGCAACCCGGTGACCGCAAGCAGAAACACACCGACGATACGGCCGCCTTTCTTCAGGCTGGCGAGATCGGCACTCAGGCCGATGGTGGCAAAGAAGGCCAGCATCAAAGGCGTTTGCAGAGAAGTATCGAACTGCACCTGAATGTCGAGGGCGCGCAACCCCAGAAGCAGCAGCGCCACTACCAGGCCGCCGGCTACTGGTTCGGGAATATTGTACGCACGCAGAAAACCAACGCGTGTGACCAGGCCGCGACCCAGTAGAAGCACCAGGGAGGCGGCCACCAAAGTGCCGTAGAAATCGAGTGCAAGCATGCAAAATACTCTCTGCTCTGTTAGCGGCGAACAGTCCTTGGTGCGCCTGTGGGGGAGCGAGTGTAGGTGCTAAGCCAGCGATAAGCGGCTAGGAAAAATCTGATAATTATTCGGATTTTACGCCGCGAAACTCAGGCCTTGCCTGGAATGCCGTACTTACGCAACCGTTGAGCGATGGCGGTGTGCGAGGTCTGCAGGCGCCCTGCCAACTGGCGTGTAGAGGGGTAACTGGCATACAACCGCTGCAGCAGCTCGCGCTCAAAATCGCCCACCGCCTGCTCCAGGCTTGCCACCTCGCCATCCTGCCCGCGCGCCACCGAGGTGCCGGCGATGTCCAGGTCACCGATGTCCACCAGGTTGCTTTCACAGATCGCCGCGGCGCGGAAGATCACGTTTTGCAGCTGGCGCACATTGCCCGGCCAGGGGTTGGCCAGCAGGGCCGAGTGGGTGGCCGGAGTCAGGCGGCAGGCAGGGCGCTGGATCTGCGTGCAGGCCTGCTGCATGAAGTAGTGCGCGAGCATGAGGATGTCCTGGCCCCGGTCACGCAGGGGCGGCACCTGCAGGTTGAGCACGTTGAGGCGGTAGAACAGGTCTTCGCGGAAGGTGCCCTCGGCGACCATGCGTTCGAGGTCGCGGTGGGTGGCGCTGATGATGCGCACATCGACCTTCACCTCACGGTCGCCGCCGACGCGGCGGAAACTGCCGTCGCTGAGAAAACGCAGCAGTTTGGCCTGCAGGTACGGCGACATTTCGCCGATCTCGTCGAGGAACACCGTGCCCTGGTTGGCCAGTTCCATCAGGCCCGGCTTGCCCCCGCGCTGTGCGCCGGTGAAGGCGCCGGGGGCGTAGCCGAACAGCTCGCTCTCGGCCAGACTCTCGGGGAGTGCAGCGCAGTTGAGTGCGAGAAAAGGCGCCGCGTGGCGGCTGTTGATGGCGTGGCAGGCGCGGGCCACCAGCTCCTTGCCGGTGCCGGTTTCGCCATGCACCAGCAGCGGTGCGTCCAGCGCCGCGACGCGCAGGGCGCGGGCCTTGAGGGTGCGGATTGCCGGCGATTCGCCAAGCAGCGCATCGAAGCCTTCAGCGTGGTCGTGGTGCAGGGCCGACAGGCGTTCGCCCATGCGGTTGGGTGGGTACAGCGTGAGCAGGCCACCGGCGTTGGTGATGGGCGTGGCATCGAGCAGCAGGCTCTGGCCGTTGAGCTGCATTTCGCGCATGGGCAGGTGGAAGTTGTTGTCCAACAGGGCCTGCAACAGTGCGGGGTCACCGAACAGCTCGCTCACCGACCGCCCGGCCGACTCACGGCCGCACAGGGCGATCAGCGCCGGATTGGCCAGCAGTACCTGGCCGGCGCTGTCCACCGCCAGCACTGGGTCGCTCATGGCGGCCAGCAGGGCATCGAGCTGCAGGTGGCGGCGCTGGCCGGGGAGGATGTCGACCACGTCCACCGACTGTACGCCGCGCACTTCGAACAGTGCGTCGTGCAATTCTTCGAGTACGGCGGGGCTCAGGGTCGGGGCGTCGATGTAGACGTTCGGCGGGACCATCTCCACGGCGTCCAGGTTGAGGTTGCGGGCACCGAGCAGGGCGAGGACTTCCTGGGTGATGCCGACGCGGTCGATGAAGCTGACGTGGATGCGCATGGGATAGGTGAATTGAGCGAGGAAGGCGCAAGTATGCCCTGAGTCGGCGTTCAAGCCCAATGTCGGCGGTGGTCCATTCGCGGTCAAGCCCGCTCCCACGGGTGCTTCTCAGTCATCTAGACCTGTGCAGTACCTGTGGGAGCGGGCTTACCCGCGAAGGTCACTCGAGATGTTCAGGCTTGATCGGGTCGCCGGACTTCACATCCAGCTTTTCACGGATGTCTTCGAACATCGCATCGTAGATCTTGTGCGGGGAACCCAAGGTCTCGAATTTCTTGGGCGGTGCGAGGTGGGCCTGGGCCTTGCGGCTCAGCACCATCAGAAAGCTCGGCAATACCTGATCCTTGGCCAGGAAGAACTTCTCGTCCACCGTCTCGCCTTCGATGCTGCCATGCATGCGGAACTGTATGCCTCGGCCTTCCTTGGGATCCTGAGTCGCTTCGTATTCGATGTTGAGGTCGTAGCTATGGTCGTTTTTGTTCAGCGCTTTGCGCTCGATATGCACGTGACCGGGTTGGTACTGGGCCATGGCGGAATCCTCCGGAAGGTCGAAAACGGCGGGCGACCTGCGCCCGCCTACTGCATTCAACGGTAGCTGATACCCGGCTTGGCCGTGGAAACGCGGGTGCCGGCGGTACCTTTGACGATGTCCTCGATGTTCTCCAGCGAGCTGATCACCGCCACCTTGCCGGTATTGCGGGCAAAGTCACTGGCAGCCTGCACCTTCGGCCCCATGGAGCCGGCGGCGAAGCCCAGGCGTTCGAGCTCGTCGGGGTGGGCCTGGGCGATGGCTTTCTGTGTGGGCTTGCCCCAATCAATGTAAGCCGCATCGACGTCAGTGGCGATGATCAACAGGTCGGCTTCCAATTGCTCGGCCAGCAGTGCCGAGCACAGGTCCTTGTCGATGACCGCCTCGATGCCTTTGAGCTTGCGGTTTTCATCGTACATGGTGGGGATGCCGCCACCGCCTGCGCAGATCACGATGCTGCTCTTTTCCAACAGCCATTTGATCGGACGGATCTCGAAGATGCGCTTGGGTTTTGGGCTGGCCACTACGCGGCGGTATTTGTCGCCGTCGGCCTTGACCACCCAGCCCTTTTCCTTGGCCAGGCGCTCGGCCTCTTCCTTGCCATAGACTGGGCCGATGAATTTGGTGGGGTCCTTGAAGGCGGGGTCGTTGGCGTCGACTTCGACCTGGGTCAACAGGGTGGCGAACGGCACTTCGAACGCCAGCAGGTTGCCCAGCTCCTGTTCGATCATGTAGCCGATCATGCCTTCGGTTTCGGCACCGAGCACGTCCAGCGGATAAGCTTCGTCGGGCTTGTAAGAGAGCGCCTGGAGCGACAGCAGGCCGACTTGTGGGCCGTTGCCGTGGGCGATGACCAGCTCGTTGCCAGGGTGAATCTTGGCGATCTGTTCGGTGGCGGTGCGGATATTGGCGCGCTGGTTCTCAGCGGTCATGGGTTCGCCGCGGCGCAGCAGGGCGTTGCCGCCCAATGCAACAACGATACGCATGGGGAATGTCCTTTAACGAATAGATGAAAGTCGACACCGACCCTGTGGGTGCGGGCTTGCCCGCGAAGGCGTCAGCTCGGGCAACGAGGGTGTTGCGGCTGGCCTATTCGCGGGGCAAGCCCGCTCCCACAGGGTGTAAGTGAGGCCGTTACAGATCAGCCAGGGTCGATACCAGGATCGCCTTGATGGTGTGCATGCGGTTTTCCGCCTGCTCGAAGGCGATGCAGGCCGGCGACTCGAATACCTCGTCGGTCACTTCGATGCCGTTGGCCATGTCCGGGTATTGCTCGGCAATCTGCTTGCCGACCTTGGTCTCGGAGTTGTGGAAGGCCGGCAGGCAGTGCATGAACTTGGAACGCGGGTTGCCGGTGGCCTTCATCAGCTCGGCATTCACCTGGTAAGGCTTGAGCAGCTTGATGCGCTCGCCCCAGGCTTCGATTGGCTCACCCATCGACACCCAGACGTCGGTGTGCACGAAGTCGACGCCCTTGACTGCGGCTTTCGGGTCCTCGGTGAGGGTGATGCGCGCGCCGCTTTCCTCGGCGTACTTCTGGCAGCGTTCTACCAGGTCGTCATGCGGCCACAGCGCTTTGGGCGCAGCGATGCGTACGTCCATGCCGAGCTTGGCACCGATCAGCAGCAGCGAGTTGCCCATGTTGTTGCGGGCGTCGCCCAGGTAGGCGTAGCTGATGTCATGCAGCGGCTTGTCGCTGTGCTCGCGCATGGTCAGCACGTCGGCGATCATCTGGGTCGGGTGGTATTCGTCGGTCAGGCCGTTGAACACTGGAACACCGGCGAACTTGGCCAGTTCTTCGACAATCTCCTGCTTGAAACCGCGGTACTCGATGGCATCGTACATGCGCCCGAGCACGCGGGCGGTGTCCTTCATGCTCTCTTTGTGGCCGATCTGCGAGGAGTTGGGGTCGATGTAGGTGACGTTGGCGCCCTGGTCATAGGCGGCCACTTCGAAGGCGCAGCGGGTGCGGGTCGAGGTTTTCTCGAAGATCAGGGCAATGTTGTTGCCTTTCAGGTGTTGCTGCTCGGTGCCGGTGTACTTGGCGCGCTTGAGGTCGCGAGACAGGTCCAGCAGATACCTCAGCTCGCGGGTGGTGTGGTGTTCGAGGCTGAGCAGGTTGCGGTTGTGGATGTTGAACGCCATGGTGATTCTCCTTGAATTCGGTAATCGGCCCGGCCGCCGCCTTGTGGGGGCGGCCGGGGGAATGGTCGTTAGTAGTCGATTGGGTCGCGGATGATTGGGCAGGTCATGCAGTGGCCGCCGCCACGGCCGCGGCCTAGCTCGCCGGCGCTGATGGTGATGACCTCAATGCCGGCCTTGCGCAGCAGGGTGTTGGTGTAGGTGTTGCGGTCGTAGCCGATGACCACGCCAGGTTCCACCGCCACCACGTTGTTGCCGTCATCCCACTGTTCGCGCTCGGCGGCGAAGCTGTTGCCGCCGGTTTCGACCACACGCAGCTTCACACCCAGTTGTTCGCCGACCACTTCGATGAACGATTTGTTGATGCGGCGAACATCCATGCCATAAGGCTTGCTTTCGTCAGGACGGATGATGAACGGCACGATTTCCTTCACCACTTCAGGGAAGACCGTGACCAGGTCGCGGTCGCAGAAGCTGAAGACCGTGTCCAGGTGCATGGCCGCGCGGGACTTCGGCAGCCCGGCGACGATGACTTCCTTCACCGCACCCTTGGCGAACAGGTTCTGCGCCAGTTGGCCGATGGCCTGGCGCGAGGTGCGCTCGCCCATGCCGATGAGGACGATGCCTTTGCCGATCGGCATCACGTCACCGCCTTCAAGGGTGGCATTGCCATGCTCTTTATCCGGGTCGCCGTACCAGACCTGGAAGTCGGCGTCGGTGAACTCCTTGTGGAACTTGTAGATGGCCGTGGTCAACAGGGTTTCCTGGCGTCGCGCCGGCCAGTACATCGGGTTCAGGGTGACGCCGCCATAGATCCAGCAGGTGGTGTCACGGGTGAACTGGGTGTTGGGCAGCGGCGGCAGGATGAAGCTTGAGTGGCCGAGATAGTCGTTGTACATCTTGACCACATCGGCGCCTTCACTTTGCGGCAGGTCCTGGCCGGCAACACCGCCGATGAGGAACTCGGCCAGGTGGCGAGGCTCCAGGCCTTCGAGCCAGCTGCGCACTTCGTTGGTCAGGCCGACACCGACGGTGTCAGGGGTGATCTTGCGGTCGAGGATCCACTTCAGTGCTTCAGGCTGCTGCACGATGTCGGTCAGCAGGTTGTGCATCTCCAGCACATCCACGCCGCGCTCGCGCATCTTGGTGACGAAGTCGAAATGGTCACGCTTGGCCTGGTCCACCCAGATCACGTCATCGAACAGCAACTCATCGCAGTTGCTCGGCGTCAGGCGCTTGTGCGCCAGGCCCGGGGAGCAGACCATCACTTTGCGCAGCTTGCCGGCTTCGGAATGGACACCGTACTTCTGTTTTTCAGTGGACATTATTCAATCCTCCATTGAGTGCAAAGGCGTGGTTCACAGGGTCAGGAAGCCGTCGTACAGACCATAGGCCGCCACCAGGGCGCCGATGACCACGGCTGCGAAGATCAGTTTTTCCACGTTGGTAAAGATCGGTTGGCCAATTTCATGCTTGGCCTTGGCGAACAGGATCACGCCAGGGGCGTACAGCAGGGCCGAGAGCAGCAGGTATTTCATGCCGCCGGCGTACAGCAGCCAGATGGCGTACACCAAAGCGATGGCGCCGATGAACAGGTCCTTGCTACGTTCGCCAGCGGCGTTCTCGTAGGTTTCACCGCGCAGCGCCAGCAGGAAGCCGTAGCCCGCCGACCACAGGTAAGGCACCAGGATCATCGAGGTGGCGAGGTAGATCAGCGACAGGTAGGTACTGGCGGAGAACAGCGTGATCACCAGGAAGATCTGCACCATGGCGTTGGTCAGCCACAGGGCGTTGGCCGGCACCTGGTTGGCATTCTCGCGGCGCAGGAACTCTGGCATGGTGTGGTCCTTGGCCGCGGCGAACATGATCTCGGCGCACAGCAGCACCCAGGACAGCAGTGCACCCAGCAGCGAGATGATCAGGCCAACGCTGATCAACACCGCGCCCCAGTGGCCGACCACATGTTCAAGCACGGCGGCCATCGATGGGTTCTGCAGCTTGGCCAACTCTGGTTGAGTCATGATGCCCAGCGACAGCACATTCACCAGCACCAGGAACAGCAGCACGGTAATGAAGCCGATCACCGTGGCCTTACCGACATCGGAGCGTTTTTCCGCACGGGAGGAGAAGATGCTCGCGCCCTCGATGCCGATGAATACCCAGACGGTGACCAGCATCATGTTGCGCACCTGGTTCATGACGCTGCCCAGTTCCGGCGTGCCGGTGGCCCAGATATCGGCGGTGAAGATGTCGAGCCTGAAGGCAAACAGGCAGATCAGCGCGAACAGCACCAGCGGCACGACCTTGGCCACGGTGGTGACCAGGTTGATGAACGCCGCTTCCTTGATGCCGCGCAGCACCAGGAAGTGCACCGCCCACAGCAGGATCGACGCGCCGATGATGGCGGCCGGGGTGTTGCCTTCACCGAACATCGGGAAGAAATAGCCGAGCGTGCTGAACAGCAACACGAAGTAACCGACGTTGCCCAGCCAGGCACTGATCCAGTAACCCCAGGCTGACGAGAAGCCCATGTAGTCGCCGAAGCCGGCCTTGGCGTAGGCGTATACACCGCCGTCCAGGTCAGGCTTGCGGTTGGCCAGGGTCTGGAACACGAATGCCAGTGTCAGCATGCCGACGGCAGTGATTGCCCAGCCGATCAGCACAGCACCGACGCCCGCGCTGGCCGCCATGTTTTGTGGAAGAGAGAAGATGCCGCCGCCAATCATCGAACCAACGACGAGGGCAACTAATGCACCAAGTTTTAGTTTTCCAGAGGAATCAGACATTTAACAACTCCGTACCAGGAGAAAGTTGACAACAGAATAAATCCGCCGCCCGAGCCATGACCTGACTTGGATCAGTGCATGGCAAGTGAAGTAAGAAATTTCCTTCACATGACTCCTGGAGAGTGCCGACAGCTCTGCTGCAGGCCACGTGCGCTGGCACCTCCATGTACATCCAGAGCAAACGCTCTGTTCAACCTGCGAGCTTAGAAGCTAGTCGGTTTTGAGGTTTTCGCAAATATTTCTCAACAAATGCCATAGTTAAAATGTTTCGTTAAAGTTGCCCGGCGGACATGCGTTTTTGTCAGCAGGCCGGTATAGACAAGGGAGTTATGAGTGCTATAGCTTTAATAGCTTTGCTCCTTATAACTGACCGTTTTTTTTTGTATGCACTTGAAGCTGTTTCAGGCGTGTGACATCACGCAAAAACGATGGGGATTTACATGAGCGAACCGGGACAGAAACTGCGCCTCGGCGCGTTGATCGCACTGGTGGTCGGTTCGATGATCGGCGGCGGGATCTTCTCGTTGCCCCAGAACATGGCGGCTCGCGCCGATGTTGGGGCGGTCTTGATTGGATGGGGCATCACCGCAGTGGGCATGCTGGCGCTGGCCTTCGTGTTCCAGACCCTGGCCAACCGCAAGCCGGAGCTGGACTCAGGGGTGTACGCCTATGCCAAGGCCGGCTTTGGCGACTACATGGGCTTCTCGTCGGCCTGGGGCTACTGGATCAGCGCCTGGTTGGGCAACGTCGGTTACTTCGTGCTGTTGTTCAGTACCCTGGGGTTCTACTTTCCCGTGTTCGGTGAAGGCAATACGCCGATCGCCATCGGCTGTGCCTCACTGCTGCTGTGGGCGGTGCATTTTCTGGTGCTGCGTGGCATCAAGGAAGCGGCGTTCATCAACCAGGTGACCACGGTGGCCAAGGTGGTGCCGTTGCTGATCTTCATCGTCATCGCCGCGTTTGCCTTCCGTGCCGACATCTTCACCCGCGATATCTGGGGGCTGAGCAACCCGCAGTTCGGCAATGTGCTGGACCAGGTGCGCAACATGATGCTGGTCACCGTGTTCGTGTTCATCGGCATCGAAGGTGCCAGCGTCTATTCGGGCCGGGCGCAGCGCCGCTCGGATGTCGGCAAGGCCACGGTCATCGGCTTTCTCGGCGTACTGGCGCTGCTGGTGCTGGTCAACGTGCTGTCGCTGGGGGTGATGACCCAGCCGGAACTTGCCGGGTTGCAGAACCCGTCGCTGGCGTCGGTGCTTGAGCATATCGTCGGCCCGTGGGGAGCTTTGCTGATCAGTATCGGCCTGGCGATCTCGCTGCTCGGTGCGCTGCTGTCGTGGGCGCTGCTGTGCGCCGAAATCCTATTCGCCACGGCGCGGGACAAGACCATGCCGCGCTTCCTCGCCAAGGAAAACGCCAACCACGTGCCGGCCAACGCGCTGTGGCTGACCAATTGCATGATCCAGGGGTTCCTGCTGATCACGCTGTTCTCGGCAGGCACCTACACCAGCCTGATCTACCTGGCGTCGTCGATGATCCTGGTGCCATACCTGTGGTCGGCTGCCTATGCAGTGCTGCTGGCGTTGCGGGGTGAGAGTTATGGCGGGCAAGAGGGGCTGCGGCGCAAGGACCTGCTGGTGGCGGCGGTGGCGCTGTTGTATGCGGTGTGGTTGCTGTATGCCGGCGGGCTCAAGTACTTGCTGCTGTCGGCCCTGCTCTATGCGCCTGGGGTGATCCTGTTTGTCCGGGCCAAGCGCGAGCAAGGGCAGGCGCTGTTCACCACCTGGGAAAAACTGATTTTCGCGGCGGTGCTGCTGGGTGCTGCGCTGGCAGCCTACGGGCTGTATTCAGGGGTGCTGAGCCTGTGACGCCGGCGCGCAAGGGTGCTCTGGCCGGGACCAGATCCACAGGTTGCCCAGGGTCATGCCAGCGATGGCCAGGAACACCGGCCAGTGATGGTCGAGGAAGGTCAGCATCGCGCCGGCGCACACCAGCATGCTGATGGTTGCGCTGACCTTGGCCCGGCGCTGTATCACCTTGCCATTGCGCCAGTTGAACAGGATGGGCCCGAACAGCCGATGGTTCTCCAGCCACGCCGACAGGCGCGGTGAGCTGCGGGTCGCAGCCCAGGCAGCCAGGAGGATGAATTCGGTGGTTGGCAGGCCGGGGATGACGATGGCGACCAGGCCAATGCCCAAGCTCACGTAAGCCAGGATGCCATACAGCAGGCGCGCTAGTTTCGATCGGGCAGGTTGGGTCATGGTCTCACTACGAAAAACGGTCCGGCCACCGGAAAGGTGGCCGGGTAAAGCGTATCAGGCCAGCGCGCGGTCTGCAGCGTAGGCATGCTTGAGCAGTTCGGTGAAGCGCTCGAAGGCGGCAACAGCGCCACGCTCGGCGGCAGCGTCCTGCTCGGCGGTCAATTCCAGCCCATCGAGAATGCGGGTGAACTGCTTCCAACCTTCGGCGCGGCCACCGACAGGCTCGCCCAGGTGACGGGCACCGAAGCTGTCGGACAGTTCCAGCGCAACGGCACGCTTGATCAGAAACGCAGCGCCCAGTTTGGAGCCTTCGGAGACGAAGATCCAGCCCAAAGCCTCGGCCAGGTTAGGGTTCTGCAGTGCGCCAGCGACGGCGGCCGGCACCTCGGTATCGAGGTCGGCGAGGTCCAGGCGGGCCTGTTCGGCGCGGCAGCGTTCGGCGAGGTCCGGGACGATGGCGATCAGTTGCGGGTCGTTGTACAGCGCCTGCAGTTCGGACTGGAACAGGTACTGGGCGACGACGAAACGGGCGAAGCTTTCGCGGCTGTCGAACGGCGCGTGGGATTTGACCAGGGCGTCGAGTTCGGTGTGCGGGGCGTGGGTGACCTGGTTGAGGCGTTGCGAGCGCAGGGCTGGGCGGTCGGTCATGGGGTGTCCTTGGAAAATGAGGGCGTCTAGTGACAAGACGAAGCAGCGGGGGCGGGAGAGTAAAAAAAGCTGGGTATTTGTGTTGAATGTTCCGGCCTCTTCGCGGGCAAGCCCGCTCCCACAAGGACCGCACTGAGCCTGAGGGCAGCAGGTTACCTGTGGGAGCGGGCTTGCCCGCGAAGAGGCCGAAACTGACTATGCGTTCAGATCAGATATCCCAAACCACATTGATGGCAAAATTGCGCCCCGGCATGGTCAAGCGGTCGAGGTTGGCCGGTTGGGTCACACCCGCTTCACCCTGGCCGTCGTAGCCGCGTACCGAATCCCACTGCCAGTACTTCTTGTCGGTCAGGTTGTACAGGCCAGCGTTGACCGTCACATCGTCGGTCACCTTGTAGAAGCCGCTCAGGTCCAGCACACCGTAGCCCGGGGAGCGGAACTGCGAGCTCTGGCCGTCGGGGGCGAAGAAGGTGGTGTCGTCGACGCGGGTCTTGCGCTTGACCAGGGTCCAGCTCAGCAAGCCGCCGTAGTTCGGCTGTTCGTAACCCAGGCCGAACACGCCAGTCAGCGGGTTGACGCTGTTCAACGGCTGGCCGTTGTCATCGTTGCGGCCATGGGCGTAAGCAATCGAACCTTGGGTATACAGGCCCTCTGGCGCACCGAAGTGGTCGAGGTTGAGACGGCCCTTGACCTCGGCGCCCTTGATGGTGGCGTGCTTGATGTTGTTGGCCTGGAAGGTGGTTTCCAGGTTGGCCGATTGCACGGCATCTTCATCGATGAAGTCGCGATACTTGTTGTAGAACACGGCGGCACTGAAGTTACCGGCATCGAAGTTGCCGCGCAGGCCGGTCTCGTAGCTCTTGCTTTTCTCCGGCTCAAGACCCGGGTTGCCCTGCACCACATAACCCTCAGCCTGGTTCTCGAAGCGGCCGTACATCGACTTGGCGGTCGGCGTGCGGAAGCCTTCGGCGTACTGGCCGTACCAGGTGTAGTTGTCGTTGAACGCGTAGGTCAGGCCGAATTTGGGCGACACGCGGTGCCACTTCTTGTCCGAATCGTCGAGGCTGCCTGGGGCTGCGCCCGAGCCCTGGATGCCGCGCAGGAATTCGTCGGTGAATTTCGGCTCCATGCGCGTGTAGTCGTAGCGGGCCCCTGGCAGGAAGGTCCAGTTGTTCCAGCGGATTTCATCCTGCACGAACAGGCTGTAGGTGTTGACGGTCGGGTCCGGGAAATCGCTGACCAAGGCCTGGGCGTCGCTGGCGCTGACCTGGCCGATGGCGCGGCATGTGCCGCCGACCGCCAGGCAGGTGCCGGTGCCGCTGCGCGAGCCGGTGACCTTCTCGTGCTTGAGGGTGGTGCCGTAGGTCAGCAGGTGGTCGGTAGCGCCGATGCTGAAGGCCTTGTCCAGCTGGGCGTCGAAGACCCACTGGCGGTCCTTGTAGGTGGTGTCGCGGGTACGAAAGACCGTGCGGCTGAACGGGAAGTAGACTTCTTCGGTGTGCTGGTCGGTCTTGGCGATCTGGTAGTTGAGGCTCCACTTGACGTGGTCGGCCACCAGCGAATCCAGGCCGAATTCGTGGTTGATGCCGAAGCGCTCGCGGGTCACGGTGTCGTTACCGGTGCGGCTACGGTACATGCCCATGCCGGCGCCGTTGCTGAACGGCCCACCCACGGCGCTGAGAATGTTCTGGTCGCGGTCATCCTTGTAGCGCTCGTAGGTGAAACCCAGGCGCGCGTCGTCGGCGTAGTTCCAGCCGAGCTTGGCCAGCACATTGGTGGTACGCACGTCTTCGGGGTTGGCTTCGGTGCGCGACAGGCCGGTGCCGCCATGCTCGCCGTAGGATTCGGTTTCGTGGCCGTTGCGCTGGCTCACGTGCAACAGGCCATCGAAGTCGCCCTGCCGGCCAGCCACGGTGGCGGAGGTCAGCCAACTGTCGTCAGCCGAGCTGTAGCCGGTCTTCAAGCGGGCACCGACGTCTTTACCGGGCTTGATGATGTCGTCCGGGTCGAGGGTGAAGTAGCTCACCGCACCGCCGATGGCGTTGCTGCCGTACAACACCGAGGCCGGGCCACGCAGGATTTCGACGCGTTTGACGATCTCGGGGTCGACGTAATTACGCTGGGTCTGGGCATACGGGCCGTAGAAAAAGCTGTCGGGGATCGACACGCCGTCGATCTGGGTCAGGATGCGCTCACCGTCGATGCCGCGAATGTTGTAGCCGTTCAGGCCGCTGCGCTGGCCAGTGCCGCCAACCGATACACCCGGCTCGTAACGCACCAGTTCCTGGATGTTGCTGACGTTCTGTCGGTCCAGTTCTTCGCGGGTATGCACGCTGACGGTGCTCGGCACCTGGCTGACATCCTGGGCGCTGCGGGTGGCGCTGACGGTCATCTGCTGCAGGGCAATGGCATTGCCTGCCGACTGGCGTTCGAGCACCACATTGCCATTGCCGATCTTGCGATAGCCCAGGCCAGTGCCTTGCAGCAGCTGCTTCAAGGCCGCTTCAGGGGGCAGCGAGCCGCGCACTCCGGGCGAAGCCACGCCATCGGCCAGTTCGGCGCTGAAGCCGACCTGCCAACCCGTCACCTGGCTGAAGGCATTGATCGCCTCAACCAGAGGTTGCTGAGCGATGCTGAAGCGGTAATCGCCCATGCGCGGGCTGCTCGCCTGGGCCGGCTCCACGGCCAGCGCCGGCAGGCTGCAGGCACCGCTGGCGAGAAGCGCCAGGGTCAGCAGAGACAGTTGGCCGGTACGGCGGGGAAGGGTGGACGGGCGAGTAAGACCTGTGGACATCGAAAGCGCTCCCTGACGCGCGAACTGTTATAGGTGATGACCGTTCTTGTTTTCAAACAAGAATCAGTTGCATTGGCTATAACGAGACGGGCGGGGCAGCGCGATCGCGTAAAAATAATTGTCAGGTCAGTTGATGATGACCACGGATGGGTATTCGTGCAGTTGCGCCGAGGTGATGTGGGCCAGGGCGCGCAAGGTCTCCAGCGGCTGGTCGAGGCGATAGTTGCCGGTCACCGCCATGTCGTCGAGGTGGGCATTGCGGTTGATGATCCAGCCCGGGTAGTAGCGCCGAACTTCGGCCAGCACCTGGCTCAATGGGCAGTTCTCGAACACCAGGCGGCCGTCGATCCAGGCGAGGTCTTTGTGCATGTCTGGGCGCTGGCGCTGGCCGAAGCCCTGCGGGCCGACGCTGATGCTGTCACCGGCGCTAAGGCGAATACGCTGGTCGCTGGCGGCCTGCAGGTCGACATCGCCGCGCTGCACGCGCACCTGCGCCTCGCCATCGAGGTAGCGCACGGCAAAGTCGGTGTCGCGCACCTGCGCCCGCAGTGGGCCGGCCTGAACTTCCAATGGCCGTTGGGCGCCGCTGGGTACTTCAAAGTACGCCTCGCCTTGCAGCAGGCGCGCCACCTGGCGACCTTCGCGCAGGTCACTGGCGAACGCCGAGTTGGTGTTGAGCAGCACCTTGGCTCCGTCATCGAGCTGCAGGCGTTGGCGCTCACCCACCACCGTCAGGTGATCGGCCTGCAGGCGCATCGGCAGGTTGCCCACGGTGAACAACCCCACCAGCAGCACGGCGGCGGTTGCCAGGGGCTTCCAGTGGCTACGCAGGCGCCCGCGCACGGAACGGCGCCGGCCTTGGTGCATTTGCGTAGCGGCCTGGCGCAGCGGCGCGCCGTTCCATAACGCCTCGGCTTCGACGTAGGCCTCGGCGTTTTCCGGTGCGGCGCTGAGCCACTGCTCGAAGGCCAGGGTGTCGGCTTCAGTCGCGCACTGCAGGCGTACCAGCCAGTCCAGCGCCTCGTCCAACGCACGGGCGCGGGCGTGAGGCCCGGCAGTCGGCGGGCGAGGGGCGGGGCTGTCGGTCACGGTGAATCCTTGAAATGATTTTCCCGAATGATCACGGCTATGGCGCAGCGTGGCAAGCGCTTCGCCGCATTCGGCTGGCCAGCGGTCGTCTCACTTGAGGCGATCGGCGACACCCATGCAGATGGCCATGATCAGTTTCAGTTCCTTCTGCACCGTGCTGGCCGAGACGTCCAGTTGCTCGGCGATCTCCAGGTAGCTCGCGCCATGCAGGCGGCTGAGGATGAAAATACGCTGCTGGCGGTCAGTCAGCTGGTTGAGGCTGACGCTCAGGTGCTTGAGCAGTTGTTCGGCGTGGGCGGCATCCTCGCTGCTGCTAAGTGGCGCAGCGACGTTGTGCAGGATTTCGTCGGGCACATCGTCGACCAGCATGCGCGATTGCACCCGGCGCGCGCGCAAATGGTCCAGGGCCAGGTTACGGGCAGTCTGGAACACGAAGGGTTCAAGATGCTCGATAGGCCGTTCGCCCAAGGCGCGGGATACCCTCAGGTAGGTTTCCTGCAGCAGGTCCTCGGCGGTGCTGGGGTTACCGACCATGCGCTGCAAAGTGCGCAGCAAGGAAAGCCGCTGGACGAGGAAGATGGAGTTGAACCGGGACTGACTCACGGGGGAACCTGGCCGACGAAAGGTTAATGATAATGCTTATCATCTTGCCTGTTGGTCAAGCCCGGAAGTGTTAGGAAAAGGTAAAGATTGTAGTTCCCTGCCTGCCTTATCGCCGCCGGCATGCCAGCGATAAGGCGAATGCGGATCAGCGGGCGCTGCACAACGCCAGGCAGTTATCCAACATACGGTTAGAGAAGCCCCACTCGTTGTCATACCAGGCCAGCACCTTGAGCATCTTGCCGTTGGCGCGGGTGTGATTGGCATCGAAAATCGACGACAGCGGGTTGTGGTTGAAATCGCACGACACCAGCGGCAGCGCGTTGTAGCCGAGCACTTTGGAATGCTGGCTGGCTTCGAGGAACAGCTGGTTGACCTGCTCGGCCGTGGCTTCGCGCTTGAGATTGACAGTGAGGTCGACCAGCGACACGTTGATCACCGGCACGCGCACCGCCATGCCGGTCAGTTTGCCAGCCAGCTCCGGCAACACCAGGCCCACGGCTTCGGCGGCGCCGGTCTTGCTCGGGATCATCGACTGGGTGGCCGAACGCGCGCGGTATGGGTCGTTGTGGTAGACATCGGTCAGCACCTGGTCGTTGGTGTAGGCATGGATGGTAGTCATCAACCCCTGCTCGATGCCGAACTCGCGGTGCAGCACCTGGGCGATCGGCGCCAGGCAGTTGGTGGTGCAAGAGGCGCTGGAAATGACCTTGTGCGACGCGCGCAGCACGTCATGGTTGACCCCGTACACCACCGTGGCATCGACCCCTTTGCCCGGCGCCGAGATGATCACCTTGCCAGCCCCCGCAGCCAGGTGCGCGGCCGCCTTGGCGCGGTCGGTGAACAGCCCGGTGCACTCGAACACCACGTCGATGGCTTCGGCCTTCCAGGGCAGCTCGGCCGGATTGCGGATGGCGCTGACCGCAATGCGGTCACCATTGACCGTCAGGCTCTCGTGATCGGCTTCGACCGATGCATCGAAAATACCGTGGACGCTGTCGTACTTGAGCAGGTGGGCGTTCATCGCGCTGTCGCCCAGGTCGTTGATGGCGACGACCTGCAGGTCCTGGCGGTAGCCTTGGGTATACAGTGCGCGCAGGACATTGCGTCCGATGCGGCCGAATCCGTTGATGGCGATGCGTAGGGTCATGGCAGTACCTCTGGCAGTCCGAGTGAAACCTGTGGCACAAAGAGCTTCACTGAAACGGTTTTGTTGTTGGAATTACAAGATTATTCACTGAGCGATAGAAAACAAGCCTTTTTACTGGCAGTATTTTGTTTAAATATACAACGAGTGGTCGGGTGAGCCGCCTCCTCGATGCGCAGGGCCCATTACTCTGGAGCCTAGGCCGCAATCGATTGGAGGGGAAATGCCCGGTAAACCGCCCTTACCGTTAGCCTGGAGTTCCGTACATGCACCCGCGCATCCTTGAGGTCACCCAACGGCTGGTTGAACGCAGCCGTGCCACCCGTGAACGCTACCTGCAGCTGATTCGCGGCGCGGCCAGTGACGGACCCATGCGGGCCAGCCTGCAATGCGCCAACTTCGCCCACGGCGTAGCCGGGTGTGGCGCCGACGACAAGCAGAATTTGCGGTTGATGAACGCCGCCAACGTGGCCATCGTCTCGGCTTACAACGACATGCTCTCGGCGCACCAGCCGTATGTGCACTTCCCCGACCAGATCAAGCAAACCCTGCGCGAAGTTGGCTCGGTCGGTCAGTTCGCCGGTGGCGTACCGGCCATGTGCGATGGCGTGACCCAGGGCGAGCCGGGCATGGAGCTGGCCATCGCCAGCCGCGAAGTGATCGCCATGTCCACAGCGGTAGCGCTGTCGCACAACATGTTCGACGCCGCGTTGATGCTCGGCATTTGCGACAAGATTGTGCCCGGCCTGATGATGGGCGCGCTGCGCTTCGGTCACCTGCCGACTATTTTCGTGCCGGGCGGCCCGATGGTTTCCGGTATCTCCAACAAGCAGAAGGCAGACGTGCGCCAGCGTTATGCCGAAGGCAAGGCCAGCCGCGAGGAACTGCTCGATTCGGAGATGAAGTCCTACCACAGCCCGGGCACCTGCACCTTTTATGGCACCGCCAACACCAACCAGCTGGTGATGGAAGTGATGGGCCTGCACCTGCCCGGTGCTTCGTTCGTCAACCCCTACACGCCGCTGCGCGACGCGCTCACCGCCGAGGCCGCGCAGCAAGTCACGCGCATGACCAAGGCCAGTGGCAGCTTCATGCCGCTGGGCGAAATCGTCGATGAAAAGGCGCTGGTCAATTCAATTGTCGCCCTGCATGCCACCGGCGGCTCGACCAACCACACCTTGCACATCCCGGCGATCGCCCAGGCCGCCGGTATCCAGCTGACCTGGCAAGACATGGCCGACCTGTCCGAGGTGGTGCCGACCCTGTCCCACGTCTACCCCAACGGCAAAGCCGATATCAACCACTTCCAGGCGGCCGGTGGCATGGCGTTCCTGATCCGCGAGCTGCTCGACGCCGGCCTGCTCCACGAAGACGTCAATACCGTGGCCGGCCACGGCCTGCGCCGCTACACCCAGGAACCGTTCCTCGACAACGGCAAGCTGGTCTGGCGCGATGGCCCGCAGCACAGCCTGGACGAAGATATCCTGCGCCCGGTGGCGCGCCCCTTCTCGGCCGAAGGTGGCCTGCGGGTGATGGAAGGCAACCTCGGGCGCGGCGTGATGAAGGTGTCCGCAGTCGCCCCCGAACATCAGGTAGTGGAAGCGCCCGCGCGCGTGTTCCAGGACCAGCACTCGCTGGCCGAAGCCTTCAAGGCCGGCGAGCTGGAGTGCGATTTCGTCGCCGTGGTGCGCTTCCAGGGCCCGCGTTGCAATGGCATGCCGGAGCTGCACAAGCTCACGCCGTTCCTCGGCGTGCTGCAAGATCGCGGCTACAAGGTCGCGCTGGTGACCGACGGGCGCATGTCGGGTGCATCGGGCAAGATCCCTGCCGCCATTCACGTTTGTCCTGAAGCCTATGACGGTGGCCCGCTGGCGCGGGTACGCGATGGTGATATCGTGCGGGTCGATGGCGTCGAAGGCACGCTGCGGGTGATGGTGTCGGCCGAGGAACTGGCCAGCCGCGACCTGCCGCCAGCCCCCCAGGGCAATGACCTGGGCTGCGGGCGCGAGCTGTTCGGCTTCATGCGCGTGGCGTTCAGCCCGGCCGAACAGGGCGCGAGCGCCTTCACTTCGGCTCTGGAGAACCTAAAATGAAGGACCTGCTGGTTGGCGACATCGGTGGCACCAATGCCCGTTTTGCGTTGTGGCGTGACAACCAGCTGTACCAGGTGAAGGTGTTCGCCACTGCCGACTACACCAGCCCCGAGCAGGCCATCGAGGCCTACCTGAGCGATCAGGGCATCGCGCGTGGTGGTTTGTCGGCGGTCTGCCTGGCCGTTGCCGGGCCGGTCGACGGCGATGAGTTTCGTTTCACCAACAACCATTGGCGGCTCAGCCGCAGCGCGTTCTGCAAGACCTTGCAGGTCGAGCGGCTGTTGCTGATCAACGACTTCTCGGCCATGGCCCTGGGAATGACCCGCTTGCAACAGGGCGAGTACCACGAAGTCTGCGCCGGCCAGGCCGACCCGCTGCGGCCCGCGCTGGTGATCGGGCCAGGCACCGGCCTTGGCGTCGGCAGCTTGCTGCGTCTTGGTGAGCGCCACTGGCAGGCGCTGCCGGGCGAGGGTGGCCACGTCGACCTGCCGGTGGGCAATGCCCGCGAGGCGGCGATCCATCAGCAGATTCACAGCCAGATCGGCCATGTCAGTGCCGAGACCGTGCTCAGTGGTGGCGGCCTTGTGCGCCTGTATCAGGCCATCTGCGCGCTGGACGGTGATACACCGCGACACAAAACTCCAGCCCAGATCACCGATGCCGCCCTGGGCGGCGAACCACGGGCGTTGGCGGTCATCGAGCAGTTCTGCCGCTTCCTTGGGCGTGTGGCCGGTAACAATGTGCTGACCCTGGGCGCGCGCGGCGGCGTTTATATTGTCGGCGGCGTGATTCCACGGTTCGCCGAACTGTTCCTCGGCAGCGGATTTGCCGCGAGCTTTGCCGACAAGGGCTGCATGAGCGGGTACTTCGCGGGTGTGCCGGTGTGGCTGGTGACAGCGGAATTCTCTGGACTGCTGGGCGCGGGGGTGGCATTACAGCAGACGCTGGATCACTGATGCGTGGCTGGGGCCGCTTTGTAGCCCCGTAGCAGGCACTGAAGACCTGCGATCAAAAACAAGAGGGCGGGACACCTTGAGCACTGCCGGAAAATCGATCCTGATGGTCGACGACGATCAGGAAATCCGCGAGCTGTTGCAAACCTACCTGAGCCGCGCCGGCTTCCAGGTGCATGCCGCAGCCGACGGCCAGGGCTTTCGCCATTCCCTGGAAAACACCTCCTGCGACCTGGTCATTCTCGATGTGATGTTGCCCGACGAGGATGGCTTCAGCCTGTGCCGCTGGGTGCGCCAGCACCCGCGCCAGTCGCGGGTGCCGATCATCATGCTGACTGCCAGCTCCGACGAGGCCGACCGGGTCATCGGCCTGGAACTGGGCGCTGACGACTACCTGGGCAAGCCGTTCAGCCCGCGCGAGCTGCAGGCGCGCATCAAGGCCCTGCTGCGCCGCGCCGAGTTCGGTCACGCTGCACCGGCCACCGCCGTGTTGGTCTTCGACGACTGGCGCCTGGACACGGTTAGCCACCGGCTGTTCCACCGTGACGGCGAAGAAGTGATTCTGTCCGGTGCCGATTTTGCCCTGCTCAAGCTGTTTCTCGATCACCCCCAGCAGATTCTCGATCGCGACACCATTGGCAACGCCACCCGTGGCCGTGAACCGATGCCGTTGGACCGTATCGTCGACATGGCGGTCAGCCGCCTGCGTCAGCGCCTGCGCGATACCGACAAGCCGCCGCGGCTGATCCGCACCGTGCGCGGCAGTGGTTACCTGCTGGCTGCAAATGTCTGCTGCGCTTCCTGAGCGGCGCTGGCGCCTGCTGCCGCGCTCGCTGCTGGGGCGCATGCTGCTGCTGACCCTGTTGGTGGTACTGCTGGCCCAGAGCCTGTCGAGCTTTATCTGGGTCGCCCAGCTACGCGCCAGCCAGTTGCAGGGCCTGCGCGCCAGTGCCGGCAGCCTGGCGCATTCGATGAGCGCCAGCGTCAGTTACTTTCGCTCACTGCCGGTGGCGTACCGGCCGATGGTGCTCGACCAGTTGCGCAGCATGGGCGGCACGCGCTTCTTCGTTTCGCTCAACGACAAGCCACTGGACATGCCGGTATTGCCCATCACGCCACGCAAACAGGCGGTCATTGACGTGTTCCAGCAGGTGCTGCACGAGCGGCTGGGCGCGCAGATGGAAATTTCAGTGGAGTTCGTCGGGCCCGATGACCTGCGGATCTTCAACAGCGGTCTGAAACTCGACGAACTGCCGCGCTCTTGGGCCCATTACTCACTGACCCTGGAACCGCTCAATCCGCCCGTGCTGGTCACGCAGATTCGCCTGGGCGAGGGCGAGTGGCTGTACATCGCCTCGCTGCTGCCCGAGCCCTACACCAGCCTCGAAGCCGAGCGCCTGCCCCGTCAGCAGATCGGCTTCATTGCCCTGACCACCGCCTTGCTGCTGCTGTTCATCGGCCTGCTGGTGCACTGGCAGACCCGGCCGCTCAAGCGCTTGGCGCGGGCCGCGCGCGAGCTGTCGCTGGGCGCCGACGTGGCGCCGGTGGCCGAGGGGGGCGGCAGTGAAGTGGTCGAAGTCGGGCGGGCGTTCAACAGCATGCGCGAACGCATCAGCCGTTACCTCACCGAGCGCAGCCAGCTGTTCAGTGCCATTTCCCACGACCTGCGCACGCCGATCACTCGCCTGCGCCTGCGTGTGGAACTGCTGGAGGGTGAGCATATGCAGGCCAAGTTCAGCCAGGACCTGGATGAACTGGAGCTGTTGGTCAAGGGCGCATTGCAGTGCGTGAAAGACACCGACATCCACGAGAACATCGAGCCAGTCGACCTCGATCAGGTGTTGGAAATCCTCGCCGAACCCTACGTGCGTGACGGACGCATTACCGTCGAGGGCCAGGTGCTGGCGCCGTATCCGGGCAAGCCGCTGGCGTTGCGGCGCTGCATCGGCAATCTGATCGACAACGCCATCAAGTATGGCGAGCGCGCCCGCTTGCGCATCATCGACAGTGCCGAAGGCTTTGTTCTGCAAGTGGACGATCAAGGCCCTGGGGTGCCGCAGCAGCAGCAGGAGCAGGTGTTCGAGCCGCATTTCAGGCTGGCCGGGCAGCAGCAGGGATACGGGCTGGGGCTTGGGATTGCGCGCAACATTGCCCACAGCCATGGCGGTGAGGTAAGCCTGTTGAACTTGCGCGAGGGTGGGTTGCGGGTGACCCTCTATTTGCCGCGAGGCATTGACTGAGGGAATGTCACTGAGTGGTGACATACCCGCGGGCCTTCGTGACATCCCAGCCAGGACGGCTGGCTAGAATCTGCAAACCTCTGGCATGGAAGTAGCGGGTGCATGGACTACATCGACTCCCCGGAACATATCGCCTGGCTCAGCGCCGAAGGCAGGCGACTGCTGTCATTCGCCCAGGCCGCGCAAGTGCCTGACGGCTTCGCCGGCCTTGACGTGCATGGCAAGCTGCCGCCCTCGGCCGTCGCCGACACCCTCATCACCGCCCGCATGACCCACAGCTTTGCTCTGGCTCACATTCAGGGTGAGCCCGGCTGCCTGACGCTTGTCGAGCATGGCGTGCAGGCGCTGCGCGGGCCGTTGCACGATGGCATTCACGGTGGCTGGATCAGCGGTGACGGCAAGGCAGCCTACCTGCACGCCTTCGTCGCGCTGGCCGCCAGCTCCGCAGTGGTGGCGGGTGCAGCGGGTGCGCAAGGATTGCTGGTGGACGCGATCGGGGTGATCGAGGAGCGGTTTTGGAGCGAGGAGGAAGGCGCGCTGCGCGAATCCTTCTCCTGCGACTGGCTGCACCCGGAAGCCTACCGTGGCGCCAACAGCAACATGCACGCCACCGAGGCGTTCCTCGCCCTGGCAGATGTCACCGGCGATACGCTTTGGCTGGAACGCGGGTTGCGCATCGTCGAGCGCATCATCCATGGCCATGCCGCTGCCAACGATTACCGGGTTGTCGAGCATTTCAATGGGCACTGGCAACCCTTGCCCGACTACAACCGGGATAACCCCGCCGATCACTTCCGGCCCTATGGCGCCACCCCTGGGCATGCGTTCGAATGGGCGCGGCTGTTGCTGCACCTGGAAGCGGCGCTGCGCCTGGTGAGGCTGAATACGCCGGAGTGGCTGCTGGGCTGTGCCCGTGGCCTGTTTGCCAGCGCCTGCCGGCATAGCTGGAACGTCGACGGTGCCAACGGCATTGTCTATACCCTGGATTGGGACAATCAACCCAAGGTGCGCGAGCGTCTGCACTGGGTTCACGCCGAAGCCTGCGCCAGCGCTGCGGCCCTGTTGCGGCGCACCGGCGAGCCAGCGTACGCGCGCTGGTACCGCTGCTTCTGGGATTTCACCGACAGTCACTTCATCGACCGCGCAGCCGGCAGCTGGCACCATGAACTCGACCTTGCCAACCAGCCCGCCGCGACCATCTGGGCCGGCAAGCCCGACCTTTACCATGCCTACCAGGCCGTGCTGCTGCCCACCCTGCCATTGGCACCGAGCCTGGCTACCGCGCTCGCGCGCAATGTAACCAAACGATGACATTCACGCATCGCTTCGTTACCTGGCGCAGCGGGCACTCTGATTAGACTCCATGCAATGCAAGCGACCGACTTGCCCGGCATAACAACAAGAAAGGTATTCCGATGAATTCGACCCTCCGCCTCGCTGCCGCGATCTCTCTCGCCTCCCTGTTCCCGCTCAGTGCCTTCGCCGCCGACTCCAAAGGCAGTGTCGAGGTGG
Source organism: Pseudomonas sp. NPDC090752 (assembly GCF_055584805.1). Lineage (NCBI taxonomy): Bacteria > Pseudomonadati > Pseudomonadota > Gammaproteobacteria > Pseudomonadales > Pseudomonadaceae > Pseudomonas > Pseudomonas sp. NPDC090752. Next base: position 294,267 of record NZ_JBVJLI010000003.1, read on the forward strand.
TGCACTGGTGGACGTCCGGTGGCGAAAAAGCGGCTGTTGACGTGCTCAAGGCCCAGGTGGAGAAAGACGGCTTCACCTGGAAGGACGGCGCCGTAGCGGGTGGCGGTGGCGCCACGGCCATGACCGTGCTCAAGAGCCGCGCCGTTGCCGGGAATCCTCCAGGCGTTGCCCAGATCAAAGGGCCGGACATCCAGGACTGGGCTTCTACAGGCTTGCTCGATACCGATGTGCTCAAGAACGTTGCCAAAGAAGAGAAATGGGACACGCTGCTCGACAAGAAAGTCGCCGACACCGTGAAATACGAAGGCGACTACGTGGCCGTGCCGGTGAACATCCACCGTATCAACTGGCTGTGGATCAACCCCGAAGTGTTCAAGAAGGCCGGCATCGACAAGGCGCCGATCACCCTCGACGAATTCTACGCCGCTGCCGACAAGCTCAAGGCCGCAGGTTTCATCGCTCTCGCACATGGCGGCCAGCCGTGGCAGGACAGCACTGTATTTGAAAGCGTGGTGCTGTCGGTGATGGGTGTTGACGGGTACAAGAAGGCGTTGGTCGATCTGGACGAGAAAGCGCTGACTGGCCCCGAGATGGTCAAGTCGCTGACCGAGCTTAAAAAGGTCGCCACTTACATGGACCCGGACGGCAAGGGCCAGGACTGGAACCTGGAAGCGGCCAAGGTCATCAACGGCAAGGCCGGCATGCAGATCATGGGCGACTGGGCCAAAAGCGAATGGACCCTGGCCAAGAAGACCGCAGGCAAGGATTACCAGTGCGTACCGTTCCCAGGTACCGAAAAAGCCTTTCTGTACAACATCGACTCGCTGGTGGTGTTCAAGCAGAAGGACGCGGGCACTGCCGCTGGCCAGCAGGACATCGCCAGAAAGGTACTCGGCCAGGACTTCCAGAAAGTTTTCAGCACCAACAAGGGTTCGATCCCGGTGCGCAACGACATGCTCGCCGACATGAATAGCTATGGCTTCGACGCCTGCGCCCAGGCTTCCGCCAAAGACTTCATGGCCGACGCCAAGACCGGGGGCCTGCAGCCGAGCATGGCGCACAACATGGCCACCACGCTGGCCGTGCAGGGCGCCTTCTTCGATGTGGTGACCAACTTCATCAACGACCCCAAGGCCGATCCTGCCGATGCCGCGAAAAAGCTGGCGGCGGCGGTCAAGTCGGCCAAGTAGGCCCCTTCGCGGGACAAGCCCGCTCCTACAGGCCTGGTGCCATGCCCAGAACCTGTGGTGAGCAGGGCCCTTGTGGGAGCGGGCTTGCCCGCGAAGCGGTGCGCAGCACCGCCCATACCTCAGGATTCACGCCATGATCACGACAACCGCCCAACTGCGGGCCTCACCCATGGACGCTCTACAGCGCTGGCTACCCAAACTGGTGCTGGCGCCGAGCATGTTCATCGTCCTGGTAGGCTTCTACGGCTACATCCTATGGACCTTCGTCCTCTCCTTCACCACCTCGACCTTCCTGCCGACCTACAAGTGGGCGGGCCTGGCGCAATACGCCCGGCTGTTCGACAACGACCGCTGGTGGGTCGCCAGCAAGAACCTGCTGGTGTTCGGCGGCTTGTTCATCGCCATCAGCCTGGCCATCGGCGTGTTCCTCGCGGTATTGCTCGACCAGCGCATCCGCCGCGAAGGCTTCATCCGCACCATCTACCTGTACCCCATGGCACTGTCGATGATCGTCACCGGCACCGCCTGGAAGTGGCTGCTCAACCCTGGCATGGGCCTCGACAAACTGCTGCGCGACTGGGGCTGGGAAGGCTTTCGCCTGGACTGGCTGATCGACCCCGACCGGGTGGTGTATTGCCTGGTGATCGCCGCCGTGTGGCAGGCCTCGGGCTTTATCATGGCAATGTTCCTCGCCGGCCTGCGCGGCGTCGACCAGTCGATCATCCGCGCCGCGCAAATGGATGGCGCCAGCCTGCCGCGTATCTACTGGACCGTGGTGCTGCCCAGCCTGCGCCCAGTGTTCTTCAGCTCGCTGATGATCCTTTCGCACATCGCCATCAAGAGTTTCGACCTGGTGGCGGCGATGACCGCCGGTGGCCCGGGGTACTCGTCCGACCTGCCGGCGATGTTCATGTACTCGTTCACCTTCAGCCGCGGCCAGATGGGCATGGGCTCGGCCAGCGCCATTCTCATGCTCGGGGCGATCCTGGCGATCCTCGTGCCTTACCTGTACTCGGAGCTGCGGAGTAAACGCCATGCATAGCCCTGCCGACAAACCGGCGTTGAGCCTAAGCCGCATCGCCATCCACGCCGTGCTGCTGCTGGCCGTGTTGCTGTACCTGGTGCCGCTGGTGGTGATGCTGCTGACCAGCTTCAAGACCCCCGAAGACATCAGCAGCGGCAACCTGCTGAGCTGGCCGACCGTGGTCAGCGGCATTGGCTGGGTAAAGGCCTGGGGCACCGTGAACGGTTACTTCTGGAACTCGATCATGATCACCGTGCCGGCGGTGCTGATCTCCACTGCCATCGGTGCGCTCAACGGCTATGTGCTGTCGATGTGGCGCTTCCGGGGTTCGCAGCTGTTCTTCGGCCTGCTGCTGTTCGGCTGCTTCCTGCCGTTCCAGACCGTGCTGCTGCCGGCCTCGTTCACCCTCGGTAAGCTCGGCCTGGCCAGCACCACCAGCGGCCTGGTGCTGGTGCACGTGGTCTACGGCCTGGCCTTCACCACGCTGTTCTTCCGCAACTTCTACGTGAGCATCCCCGATGCGCTGGTCAAGGCCGCGCGCCTGGACGGGGCCGGGTTCTTCACCATCTTCCGCCGCATCATCCTGCCGATGTCGACGCCGATCATCATGGTCTGCCTGATCTGGCAGTTCACCCAGATCTGGAACGATTTTCTGTTCGGCGTGGTGTTTTCCAGCGGCGACTCGCAACCGATTACCGTGGCCCTGAACAATCTGGTCAACACCAGCACCGGGGCCAAGGAATACAACGTCGACATGGCGGCGGCGATGATCGCCGGCCTGCCAACCCTGCTGGTCTATGTGGTGGCAGGCAAGTATTTCGTCCGCGGCCTCAGTGCCGGCGCCGTCAAGGGGTGAGTCATGGCAACGCTTGAAATTCGCAATGTGAACAAGACCTACGGCAGCGGCCTGCCAGACACCCTCAAGGACATCCAGCTGTCGATCAGGGACGGCGAGTTCCTGATCCTGGTCGGCCCTTCGGGCTGTGGCAAATCGACCTTGATGAACTGCATTGCCGGCCTTGAAAACATCACCGGCGGGGCGATCCTGATCGACGACCAGGACGTCAGCGGCATGAGCCCCAAGGATCGCGACATCGCCATGGTGTTCCAGTCCTACGCGTTGTACCCGACCATGACGGTGCGCGAGAACATCGAGTTCGGCCTGAAGATTCGCAAGATGCCGCAGGCGGCCATTGAAGAGGAAGTCACGCGGGTAGCCAAGCTGCTGCAGATCGAGCACCTGCTGGCGCGCAAGCCGGCGCAGTTGTCCGGTGGCCAGCAGCAGCGCGTGGCGATGGGCCGGGCATTGGCGCGGCGGCCGAAGATCTACCTGTTCGACGAGCCGCTTTCCAACCTCGACGCCAAGCTGCGGGTCGAGATGCGCACCGAAATGAAACTGATGCACCAGCGCCTGAAGACCACCACGGTATATGTCACCCACGATCAGATCGAGGCCATGACCCTGGGCGACAAGGTGGCCGTGATGAAGGACGGCATCATCCAGCAGTTCGGCGCCCCGCAGCAGATCTACAACGACCCGGCTAATCAGTTTGTCGCCAGCTTTATCGGCTCGCCGCCGATGAACTTCATTCCCGTGCGCCTAGCCAAGCAGGACGGTCGCCTGCTGGCCCTGCTCGACAGCGGCCAGGCGCGTTGCGAGTTGCCGTTGGGGGTGGCCAGTGACGAACTGGACGGGCGCGAGATCATCCTCGGCATCCGCCCCGAGCAAATCACCCTGGGCACAGGGGAGGGCAATGGTCTGCCAGGCATTCGCGCCGAGGTTCAGGTGACCGAGCCGACCGGGCCGGACTTGCTGGTGTTCGTCACCCTCAACCAGACCAAGGTGTGCTGCCGCCTGGCGCCGGACGTGGCGTGCCGGGTCGGCGACAGCCTGAACCTGCAATTCGACCCGGCGCGGGTGCTGCTGTTCGACGCCGCCAGCGGCGAACGCCTGGACCTGAACATTGCCAACGCTTCAGTGAAGGACAACGTCACCCGGCTCAAGGGCCGTTGAATCGTCTACACCATCAATAAGAAAAAAGAGGACGCAAAGGGATGGAACAGCGCAATCGCATCAAGACCTTGGGCTCACTGGCCCTGCTTGCCTTAGTCGGTAGCAGTGGGGTTCAGGCCGCCGAGGCCTTTTCCAGCGAGTCGAAATGGATGACCGGCGACTGGGGTGGCATCCGCACCGAGCTGCTGGAAAAAGGTTATGACTTCACCCTCGACTACGTGGGCGAGGTGGCCGGCAACCTCAATGGCGGCTACAACGACGACAAGACTGCGCGCTACAGCGACCAGTTCGCCCTTGGCGCGCACCTGGACCTGCAGAAGATTTTCGGCTGGCAGGATGCCGAGTTCAAACTGGCGATCACCGAGCGCAGCGGTCGCAATCTGTCCAACGACCGTATCAGCGACCCGCGAGCCGGCCAGTTCAGTTCGGTGCAGGAAGTCTGGGGCCGTGGCCAGACCTGGCGGCTGACCCAGATGTGGGTCAAGCAGAAGTATTTCGACGGAGCCCTGGATGTAAAATTCGGCCGCTTCGGCGAGGGCGAGGACTTCAACAGCTTCCCGTGCGATTTCCAGAACCTGGCCTTTTGCGGCTCGCAGGTGGGCAACTGGGTCGGCGGCATCTGGTACAACTGGCCGGTCAGCCAATGGGCGCTGCGGGTCAAGTACAACATCACGCCGGAATTCTTCGTCCAGGTCGGGGCTTTCGAGCAGAATCCATCGAACCTGGAAACCGGTAACGGCTTCAAGCTCAGCGGCAGCGGCACCAAGGGCGCGATCATCCCGGTGGAAGCGGTGTGGTCACCGCAAGTCAACGGCCTGCCGGGCGAATACCGCCTGGGGTACTACTACAGCACGGCCAAGGCCGATGATGTGTACGACGATGTCAACGGCAATCCACAAGGCTTGACGGGTGCAGCCTTCAAGTCGCATTCGAGCAAGCATGGCTGGTGGGTGGTGGCGCAGCAGCAGGTCACGGCCCACGGCGGCGACGTCAGCCGCGGCCTCAGCCTGTTCGCCAACTTTACCGTGCATGACAAGGCCACCAACGTGGTCGACAACTACCAACAGGTCGGCCTGGTGTACAAGGGCGCATTCGATGCTCGGCCCAAGGATGACATCGGTTTCGGCGTGGCCCGTATCCACGTCAACGACGACGTGAAGAAGCGCGCTGAGCTGCTCAATGCCCAAAGCGGCATCGACGATTACGACAACCCGGGCTTCGTGCCACTGCAGCGTACCGAGTACAACGCCGAGCTGTACTACGGCTTCCACGTCACCAACTGGCTGACCGTGCGGCCGAACCTTCAGTACATCAAGAGCCCCGGTGGGGTGGATGAGGTGGACAACGCGCTGGTCGCTGGCTTGAAGATTCAGTCGTCATTCTGAGGCCAATTGTTGTAAATTTACGCCAATCCAATTTTGGCTCCCGGCACCCACTGGCTTGCAGTGGTTGTCGGGGATAGGCCGAGACAGCGCTATCTCAAACAACAAGAGCTTGGAACCATGCCTGAACATCCGCTACATCGCTTCTTTTCCGCACAGAGGCCCAGGCCGACATTCGAGTGGGAGCGTTACCAGCAGCGCGATGTGCTGATCATCGATCATCCCCGCTGCCAGGCGGTATTCAGCCGCCAGGGCGCCCAGTTGCTGCACTTCCAGCCGGCCGGCGAACGGCCCTGGCTGTGGTGTGCCGAACAGTGGCCGCAGGTGGGTGCAATTCGGGGTGGCGTGCCGGTGTGTTGGCCGTGGTATGGCCGTCACCCCAGTGAGGACTTGTGGCCGGCGCATGGTTGGGCGCGCCTGCTGGACTGGAAGCTGGTCGACAGCCGCGAAGACGAAGAAGGTGTGAGCCTGAAATGGCGCCTCGACCTGTGCGACTGGCAGGTCGACCTGCATGCCCGGCTCGGTAGCCGCATGGAGCTGAGCCTGAGCACCGAGCACCAGGACAGCGAACCGTGCCAGCTGAGCCATGCACTGCTGGCCTATTGGCGTATCAGTAACGTTTCCGAGATAGCGCTGTCCGGGCTTGAAGATATCGAGGGTTACGACCGCCTGAACCGACAGGCCTGCCGCGAAGAGGGCGCCTTGAAGCTCAAGGGCGGTTGCCAGAAGGTCTACCCGGGTACGCCTCGGGTGCAGTTGCAGGATCCGGCCTGGCAGCGGGAGCTGTGCATCGACACCGGTGACAGCGACGACACCGTGGTCTGGCACCCCGGCAGCCGGCCGCTGATGGGCGTGAGCGGGCGCGAGAGCCAGGGCTTCGTTTGTGTCGAGGCGGCCAGCGGCAGCGGCGAGGGCCTGAGCCTGGCGCCGGGGCAGCGCGCCCACCTGCGGCTGCAGGCGCATAGGCTCAGCTGAGTTCGTCGTCCTCGACCGGGTAGCGGCTGGCATTGAGGCTTTCCTTGATCTTGCGCAGGTGCGGCTGGAAGTCCACGCCACGGCGCAGGGTCATGCCGGTGGCCAGCACGTCGAGCACGGTCAGCTGGATGATCCGCGAGGTCATCGGCATGTAGATGTCGGTGTCTTCGGGCAGCGGAATGTGCAGGCTCAAGCTGCAGGCCTGGGCCAGTGGCGAACCGGCAGCGGTCAGGCCGAGTACCGAGGCGCCGTTTTCGCGGGCCACGCGCGCCACTTCGACCAGTTCGCGGGTGCGCCCGGTGTAGGAAATGATCACGAACAGGTCGCCGGTGTGCGCCACCGAGGCCAGCATGCGCTGCATCAGCACATCGGCATGGGCCGACACGGCCAGGTTGAAGCGGAAGAACTTGTGCTGAGCGTCCAGGGCCACTGGGGCCGAGGCGCCGAGGCCGAAGAAGTGGATCTGCCGGGCCTGGATCATCATGTCCACGGCGCGGCTGACCTGCTGCGGGTCGAGCTGCTGGCAGGCACTGTCAAGCGAGGCGATGGCGCTGGCAAAGATTTTCTGGGTGTAGGCCGCCGGGTCATCGTCGGCTTCCACCGCACGGCTGACATAGGCGGCGCCGCTGGCCAGGCTCTGTGCCAGTTGCAGCTTGAGCTCGGGGTAGCCACTGACACCGAACGAGCGGCAGAAGCGGTTGACGGTCGGCTCGCTGACCTTGGCCGCCTGGGCCAGCGCGGCAATGCTGAAGCGGGTAGCTTGTTGCGGGTTGAGCAGAATGACTTCGGCGACTTTGCGTTCGGCCTTGTTCAGCTCGTCGAGGCGTCCCTGGATCTGCTCCAGGAGGTTTCGCACGCGGTCCATGGGTGTGTCCTTGGGTCGGGAAGACAGCCGGCTGGCGCAGCAGCAGGCTTTTTGCACGGTCGTCTATCGTACTGGCGGTACGGGTGGCGCACCACTTGTCTGTAACACTTGTATGTAATGTTGTGGTTTTTACTACATTATTCCTTGAAAACCGTAAGTGAAAGCGGTATTCCTAGACCAACTTTAGGAAAGAACCAACATCATGGCAGCGATCAGTGTCGAACCTTGCACCTTTGCCCTGTTTGGCGCCCTTGGCGACCTGGCACTGCGCAAGCTGTTTCCTGCGCTCTACCAGCTCGACCGCGCCAATTTGTTGCACGCGGACACTCGCCTGTTGGCGCTGGCCCGCGAGCCTGGCAGCCCGCAAGAGCACCTGCAAAGCATCGAGGCCCATCTGCGCAAGCACGTGGCCGAGGAGGATTTGGAGCCTGCGGCGCTGGGGCGTTTTCTCGGGCGCCTTAGCTATCAGCACCTGGACTTCCTGCAGCCTGAGGGCTATCAGGCCCTGGCCGAGCAAGCGCCTGCCGAGCTGCCGTTGATTGCCTATTTCGCCACCGCAGCAGCGGTGTACGGCGCGATCTGCGAAAACCTCGACCTGGCTGGCCTGGCCTCACGCACGAGGGTTGTGCTGGAAAAGCCCATCGGCCACGACCTGGAATCGTCGCGCCGGGTCAACGATGCCGTGGCGCGCTTCTTCCCGGAAAGCCGCGTTTATCGCATCGACCACTACCTGGGCAAGGAGACGGTGCAAAACCTGATCGCGCTGCGTTTCGCCAATAGCCTGTTCGAAACCCAGTGGAACCAGAATTCGATCTCCCATGTGGAAATCACCGTCGCCGAGAAGGTTGGCATCGAAGGCCGCTGGGGCTATTTCGACAAGGCTGGCCAGCTGCGCGACATGATCCAGAACCACTTGCTGCAGCTGCTGTGCCTGATCGCCATGGATCCGCCCAGCGAGCTGTCCGCCGACAGCATCCGCGACGAGAAGGTCAAGGTGCTCAAGGCCCTCGCACCGATCACTGGCGAGGGCTTGAGTACCCGCGTGGTGCGCGGCCAGTACATCGCCGGCTACAGCGATGGCAAGCCGGTGCCCGGTTATCTGGAAGAAGACAATGCCAACGCCCAGAGCGACACCGAAACCTTCGTCGCCCTGCGCGCCGACATTCGCAACTGGCGCTGGTCGGGGGTGCCGTTCTATCTGCGCACCGGCAAACGCATGCCGCAAAAATTGTCGCAGATCGTCATCCATTTCAAGGAAACCCCGCACTACATCTTCGCCCCGGAACAGCGCCTGCAGGTCGGTAACAAGCTGATCATCCGCCTGCAACCGAGCGAGGGTATTTCGCTGCGGGTGATGACCAAGGAGCAGGGCCTGGACAAAGGCATGCAGCTGCGCAGCGGCCCATTGCAGCTGAATTTTTCCGACACCTGGCGCACCGCGCGCATTCCGGATGCCTACGAACGCTTGCTGCTCGAAGTGATGCGCGGCAACCAGAACCTGTTCGTGCGCAAGGATGAAATCGAATACGCCTGGAAGTGGTGCGACCAGCTGATCGCTGGCTGGCAGAGCGCCGGGGACGCGCCCAAGCCCTATGCGGCCGGGTCATGGGGGCCGATGAGTTCGATTGCACTGATTACACGTGATGGGAGGGCCTGGTATGGCGATATCTGAACTTCAATTGCCGAAGAGCGTTACAGCGCATGCGCTGACGGATGCCACAGCGCTCTCAGCAACGCTGGCCGCCGATGTGGCCGGCCGCTTGCGCGCAGCCATTGCCGCGAAAGGGCAGGCCTGCCTGGTGCTGTCCGGTGGCCGCAGCCCGGTGCCGTTTCTCGAGAAGCTGGCAACCGAGGCGCTGGACTGGTCGAAGGTGACCGTGAGCCTGGCCGACGAGCGCTGGGTGCCGGTGGAACACGCCGACAGCAACGCCGGCTTGCTAGCCCGCCACCTGTTCCAGGGTGCGGCTGCCAAGGCGCGCTTTGTCAGCCTGTATCAGCAGGCGGAAAACCTCGACGCGGCCGCGGCACAGGCCGATCAGGCCTTGGCCGAGTTGCCGGCCATCGATGTGCTGGTGCTGGGCATGGGCGACGACGGTCACACCGCGTCGCTGTTTCCCAACAGCCCCAACCTGGCCGAAGGCCTCGACCTGAACACCAAGCGCCGCTGCCTGCCGATGCTGGCCCCGAGTGTGCCGCACCAGCGCCTGTCGCTAACCCGTTCGCTGCTGGCCAGCGCCGCCTTCATCGCGCTGTCGGTGCAGGGCCCGGGCAAGCTCGCTACCCTGCGCGCCGCGTTGGCGGGCAACGACCTTAACGAAATGCCGATTCGCGCCTTTCTTCACGACCCCTTGAGCATCTACTGGTGCCCATGAGCAAAGGATCCACTGTCATGACCACCCTTGAACGCCCACAGCCTCTGCTGTCGATGGCCGAGAAAGCCGACCGCATCGATGCCATCTGCCGTGCGGCGCGCATCCTGCCGGTGATCACCATCGCCCGTGAGGAAGACATCCTGCCCCTGGCCGACGCCCTGGCCGCTGGCGGCATCCGCACGCTGGAAGTGACCTTGCGCTCGCAGCATGGCCTCAAGGCCATCCAGGTGCTGCGTGAGCAGCGCCCGGAGCTGTGCGTCGGTGCCGGTACCGTGCTCGACCGCGGCATGTATGCAGCGGTCGAGGCCGCAGGCGCGCAGTTTGTAGTAACGCCGGGCATTACCCAGGACCTTCTCGAAGCCGGCGTAGACAGCGATATCCCGCTGCTGCCGGGCATCAGCACGCCTTCGGAAATCATGATGGGCTATGCCCTGGGTTACCGTCGATTCAAGCTGTTCCCCGCAGAAATCAGCGGCGGGGTGGCGGCGATCAAGGCCTTTGGCGGCCCATTTGGTGATATCCGCTTCTGCCCGACGGGCGGAGTCAACCCGGCCAACGTGCGTAACTACATGGCCCTGCCCAATGTGATGTGCGTCGGCGGGACCTGGATGCTCGACAGCAGCTGGATCAAGAACGGCGATTGGGCGCGGATCGAGGCGTGTAGCGCCGAGGCGATGGCGCTGCTGGACTGAAACTGAATGTGTTGTGTGTTTTACGGCTTATGGGGCGCTTGGTCGGCGCCCCTTTTTTTGTCTGTAATTTTTGTGCTGCTTGTTCCGGCCTGTTCGCGGGCAAGCCCGCTCCCACAGGTTCAGCACAGATGTCAGGTCTTGTGAAGTACCTGTGGGAGCTGCCTCTTCGCGGGCAAGCCCGCTCCCACAGGTTCAGCACAGATGTCAGGTCTTGTGAAGTACCTGTGGGAGCTGCCTCTTCGCGGGCAAGCCCGCTCCCACAGGTTCAGCACAGATGTCAGGTCTTGTGAAGTACCTGTGGGAGCGGGCTTGCCCGCGAAGAGGCCGGCACAGGCAACAAAAAAGCCCGCATCATGGATGCGGGCTTCTTACCATCAAATCACAGCTTAGGCCGCCTTCGCCTCTTGCAGGCTCAGCGAGCGATTCAGCGCGCTGAACAGTGCCTTGAAGCTGGCCGTAGTGATGTTCTCGTCGATACCCACACCATGTACCGGGCGGCCACCCGCCACACGCAGCTCGATGTAGGCCGCCGCCTTGGCGTTGGTGCCGGCACCGATGGCATGCTCGTTGTAGTCCATGATCTCCACGGCGATCGGCAAGCCGGCCACCAGGGCTTCCAGGGCACCATTGCCCTTGCCGCGCCAGTGCAGGGTGGTTTCGCCTTCACCGGCGACTTCCACTTCCACGGCGCTGTGGCCGTTCTCTTCCTGCAGGCGGTGGCTGACCAGGGCATAAGGGCTGTTGGCCTGGAGGTATTCCTTGTGCAGCAGGCTGTAGATCTGCTGGGCAGTCATTTCCAGGCCGAGGCGGTCGGTTTCACCCTGTACCACCTGGCTGAACTCGATCTGCATGCGGCGCGGCAGGCTGATGCCGTATTCCTGTTCGAGCAAGTAAGTGATGCCGCCTTTACCCGACTGGCTGTTGACGCGGATCACCGCCTCATAGCTGCGGCCGATGTCGGCCGGGTCGATCGGCAGGTACGGTACTTCCCACAATTCGCCTTCCTGCTGCTTGGCGAAGCCCTTGCGGATGGCGTCCTGGTGCGAGCCTGAGAATGCAGTGTGGACCAGGTCACCGACGTACGGGTGACGCGGGTGCACCGGCAGCTGGTTGCACTCTTCGACGACCTTGCGCACGCCGTCGATGTCGGAGAAGTCCAGCCCTGGGTCGATGCCCTGGGTGTAGAGGTTCAGCGCCAGGGTCACCAGGTCGACGTTGCCGGTACGCTCGCCGTTGCCGAACAGGCAGCCTTCGGCGCGGTCGGCGCCGGCCATCAGGCCCAGCTCGGTGGCGGCGATGCCGGTGCCACGGTCGTTGTGGCAGTGCAGGCTGATGATCACGCTGTCACGGCGGCTGACGTTGCGGCAGAACCACTCGATCTGGTCGGCGTAGATGTTCGGTGTGGCGACTTCCACGGTAGCCGGCAGGTTGAGGATGACCTTGTGCTCAGGCGTCGGGTTCCACACTTCGATCACCGCGTCGCAGACTTCCTTGGCGAACTCAAGCTCGGTGGCGCTGAAGGTCTCCGGCGAGTACTGGAAGGTCCACTGGGTTTCCGGCTGCTGGGCGGCGTATTTGACGAACAGCTTGGCCGCGTTTACCGCGATGTCCTTCACGCCTTGCTTGTCCTGGTTGAAGACGATGCGGCGGAACGACGGGCAGGTGGCGTTGTACAGGTGGACGATGGCCTTCTTGGCGCCGCGCAGCGATTCGAAGGTGCGCGCGATCAGGTCTTCACGGGCCTGGGTAAGCACCTGGATGGTGGTATCGTCCGGGATGTGGCCGTCTTCGATCAGGCTGCGCACGAAGTCGAAATCGGTCTGCGAGGCGGACGGGAACGAGGCTTCGATCTCCTTCACACCGACCTGCACCAGGGTCTTCCAGAAACGCAGCTTCTTCTCCGAGTCCATCGGCTCGATCAGCGACTGATTGCCATCACGCAGGTCCGAGCTGCACCAGATTGGCGCTTCGGTGATGGTCTTCGACGGCCAGGTACGGTCAGGCAGGTCGATGGTCGGGAAAGCGCGGTACTTCTTCGATGGGTCTTTGAGCATGGTCATGGAAGCAATCCTTTTGTGTGCGGCCGAGATCGGGCCTGCCGAGCTGTAACAAGATGAAAGGGCGAGGCGACGCGATTCAGCCTGGTAGTCGAGCGCTGACCAGGCAGAGGCTGCGATGTTGTCGGAGCAGGATGAGGGTGCTGAAGGTTTTCATGCCTCAACCCTAACCAGTGGTGTCAGGGATGGCAAGCGTTCGAAAAAAATTGAGATAAATGCTTAAAAAAAGCCAGATTGCGAGATTTTGTAGCGCTTAATCTTTCAAGGTTTCGAGGTTTTTGCGCTGATTTTTTTGAAGGCGCAAGACAAGGGAATTGATGATGAATGTGCCGGCCTCTTCGCGGGAAAGCCCGCTCCCACAAGGTCGGCAGCGCTGCAGACCCCTGTGGGAGCGGGCTTGCCCGCGAAGAGCGCGCACCAATTCTAAGGCTGGAACGCGCCGATAAAGATTGCCGGGTCCACGCGTGCATCATTGAGACTGACGTTCCAGTGCATGTGCGGGCCGGTCGCGCGCCCGGTCGATCCCACTCGCCCGACCACCTCGCCACGGCGCAGCTGCTGCCCCACATTCACGTCGATCTTCGACATGTGGCAAAACATGCTGATGAACCCCTGGCCGTGGTCGACGAACACGGTGCGGCCATTGAAAAAGTAATCGCCGACCAGGATCACCTTGCCGTTGGCTGGGGTCTTGATCGGTGTGCCCGCAGGCACCGCGAAGTCCAGCCCCGCATGCGGGTTGCGTTCTTCGCCGTTGAAGAAGCGGCGCACGCCGAACTTGCTCGACAGCGGGCCGCTGACCGGCTTGTCGAGCACCAGGTTGCTCGGCAGGTTCGGGCTGAAGCTGCGGTAGGCCTTTATCTGTTCGGCCAGCTCGCGGTCGATGCGCTTGAGGTCGGCCGGGTCTGGGTTGACCTGGCGTTTGTTCTTCAGGGTGATCCGTTGCTCCGGGTATTTCTTGCTGCCCACGTTGAACGGCAGGCTGCGAGCACCCTCGGTCAGCACCGCAGTGCCAGGTTTTTGCGTCAACGGGATGCCGACAATGGCCAGCCAGTTGTCCTGCTCCTTGACCACCAGCACCGGCTTGCCATCGAAGCGTGCGCTCGGTGCCGTGGCCGCAGGGCCAAGATCGACCACGGCGACGCCGCCGGGCACCGGTTTGTTCAGGGTGCGGGTGATGTAGCTGGCCTGAGCGGCGCCGGCCAGCAGCATCAGGGAAAGGGCAAGCAGGGGCGCGAACAGGCGGGGCATGTGTCAGTCCAGTAGGGAAAGGGTGACCGGGGTCAGGTGATTGTCCTCGACCCGCACCTGCAGCTCGCCTTCGTTGAGGCGCGCAGTCAGACGCTGGCCGTTGCGGGTCTGCTCGGCGCTGCGGATGGCCTGGCCATGCTCGTCGAGGAGGATGCTGTAGCCGCGCGCCAGGGTCGCCAGCGGGCTGACCACCTGCAAGGTCTGCAGCTGGGCCTGGAAGCGTTGGCGGCGGTCCTTGAGCACATCGCGCATGGCCTTTGGCAGGCGTTCGGCGAGGCTGTCCAGGCGTTGGCCGAGCAGTTTCAGTGCACGCCCCGGATGCTGCGCGGCCAGGCGCGTGTCCAGGCGAGCCAGGCGCTCGCGGCGCTGGTTGAGGGAGAGCGTGAAGGCCCGGCGCAGGCGCATGTCCAGGTCGTCAAGGCGTTGGGCCTGCTGGCGCAGGCGTTCGCCCGGGTGGCGCAGGCGCCGGGTCAGCGAATCCAGCCGCAAGCGGTCGTGGGTCAAGCGATTCTGCATGCGCAGCAGCAGGCGCCGTTGCAGGCCTTCGAGGCGCTGCTGCAGGCCGCTGTTGTCGGGGGCCAGCAGTTCGGCGGCGGCCGATGGCGTGGGGGCGCGCACGTCGGCGACGAAGTCGCTGATCGACACGTCGGTCTCATGGCCCACGGCGCTGACGATGGGCGTGACGCAGGCGGCCACGGCTCGGGCCACGGCTTCTTCGTTGAAACACCACAAATCTTCCAGCGAGCCGCCGCCGCGGGCCAGGATCAGCGCATCGAAGCCGCGGCTGTCGGCCAGTTGCAGGGCGCGGACGATCTGCTTGATGGCCTCGCGGCCCTGCACGGCGGTGGGGATCAGGTTCAGCTCGACCTGCGGCGCGCGGCGGCGGAACACGCTGATGATGTCGCGGATCACCGCACCGGTGGGCGAGGTGATGATGCCTATGCGTCGCGGGTGGGCGGGCAGCGGCCGCTTGCGTTCGGCACTGAACAGGCCTTCGGCGCCGAGCTTTTCCTTCAGGGCGTCGAAGGCCAGGCGCAGGGCGCCGTCACCGGCCGGCTCGACGGTATCGAGGATCAGCTGATAGTCGCCGCGACCTTCGAACAGCGATACCTTGCCGCGCACCCGCACCGCCAGGCCGTCACGCAGGGCCTGGCGCACGCGCGTGGCGTTCTGCCGGAACAGCGCGCAACGCACCTGGGCGCCGCTGTCCTTGAGGGTGAAGTACAGGTGGCCGGAGGCCGGGCGGGCAAGGTTGGAGATTTCGCCTTCCACCCAGACGCTGCGGAATACGTCTTCCAGCAGCACCCGGGCGCGGCCGTTGAGCTGGCTGACGGTGAGGACCTCGCGGTCCAGGCCGAGTCGTTCGAAGGGGTCTTTGATCATGGGGGCATCATAAGGGGGTGGGTGGGGGGCGCCAAGTCCGTGTTGGGAGATTTGCGGTAGAATCAGCCCATTAACGCAGTTGCCAGGCCCGTCCGATCCATGAACACCCAGAGCATCATCGTCCCGAAACTCTCCACCGTGCCAGTTCACGAGGCCCGTGCCCGGGCCATCCTGCGCTGGCTGGTGCGCGAAAAAGTGGTCGAGGAGCAACTGACCACCTGCGGGCGCACCGGCAACCGCATGGGCTATGCCCTGGCCGAAGGCGCACGCAAGGTCGCCCTGCACCCTGAAACGCTGCCATTCGGCGAGTCGATCAACGGCTTGGAAGTGGTGCTCAAGCGCTGCATTTATACCCCCCATGATGGTTTCCTCGAAGAAGCCGGTTGCCCCGAGTGCCGCCGCGAAGTGGGTGAGCCCTTGTTCGAAAGCCTGGAAGAATGGATGCCGGGGGTGAGTGATAACTTCACCTGCCCACTGTGCGGCCATGAGGACGACATCAATGGCTTCATTTACCTGCAGCCATGTGCCTTTTCCAACCTGGGGTTCATCTTCAACAACTGGGGCGAGGCCGGGTTCACCCAGGCCTTTCTCGACAGCTTCGCCGACTGGCTGGACCAGCCAGTGGCGGTGGTGCAGGTAAAACTGCCAGAACGCTGACCGAAGGCCCTTATTTTGCATTGAGCGGCGCGCCGTGGATGAGTATAATGGCGCGCTTCCATTTTTCCCGCCCGGGAGCCCCCGCGATGCTGCGTATCAGCCAAGAAGCCCTGACTTTCGACGATATCCTCCTTGTACCTGGCTATTCCGAGGTACTACCCAATGAAGTCAGTCTCAAGACCCGTTTGACTCGTGGCATCGAGCTGAACATTCCTCTGGTTTCCGCCGCCATGGATACCGTGACCGAAGCGCGTCTGGCCATTGCCATGGCTCAGGAAGGCGGCATCGGCATCATCCACAAGAACATGACCATCGAACAGCAGGCCGGCGAAGTACGCAAGGTCAAGAAGTTCGAGGCTGGCGTGGTCAAGGACCCGATCACCATCGAAGCCGACGCCACCGTGCGCGACCTGTTCGACCTGACCCGGCTGAACAACATCTCGGGTGTTCCGGTGCTGGAGAACGGCGACCTGGTCGGTATCGTCACTTCCCGTGACGTGCGCTTCGAAACCCGCCTGGATGCCAAGGTGCGTGACGTGATGACGCCCAAAGAGCGCCTGGTCACCGTGCGCGAAGGCGCCGACAAGAATGAAGTCCGCGAGCTGCTGCACAAGCACCGCCTGGAAAAAGTCCTGATCGTCGACGACAAGTTCAGCCTCAAGGGCATGATGACCGTCAAGGACATCGAAAAGGCCAAGGCCTACCCGTTGGCCAGCAAGGACGACCAAGGTCGTCTGCGCGTAGGCGCTGCGGTCGGCACCGGCAAGGACACTGGCGAGCGCGTTGCCGCCCTGGTGGCTGCTGGTGTTGACGTGGTAGTGGTCGACACCGCCCACGGTCATTCCAAAGGCGTGATCGACCGCGTTCGCTGGGTCAAGGAAACCTACCCGCAGGTGCAGGTGATCGGCGGCAACATCGCCACCGGCGCTGCGGCCAAGGCACTGGCTGATGCCGGCGCCGACGCCGTCAAGGTCGGCATCGGCCCAGGCTCGATCTGCACCACCCGCATCGTCGCCGGTGTCGGCGTGCCGCAGATCAGCGCCATCGCCAACGTTGCCGCCGCACTGGAAGGCACTGGCGTGCCGCTGATCGCCGACGGCGGCATCCGCTTCTCGGGTGACTTGTCCAAAGCCATCGTCGCTGGTGCGTCCTGCGTGATGATGGGTTCGATGTTCGCCGGTACCGAAGAAGCTCCGGGTGAGGTCGAACTGTTCCAGGGCCGCTCCTACAAGGCTTACCGCGGCATGGGCTCGCTGGGTGCCATGGCACAGGCGCAAGGCTCGTCCGACCGTTACTTCCAGGATTCCTCGGCCGGTGCCGAGAAGCTGGTACCGGAAGGCATCGAAGGCCGCGTGCCTTACAAAGGCGCACTGGCTGCGATCATCCACCAGCTGATGGGCGGCCTGCGTTCGTCCATGGGCTACACCGGCAGCGCGACCATCGAAGAGATGCGTACCAAGCCGGAGTTCGTACGTATCACCGGTGCCGGCATGGCCGAGTCCCACGTGCATGACGTGCAGATCACCAAAGAAGCCCCTAACTACCGCGTAGGCTGAGGCTTTTAGCAACATTTGCATGCGGGGCTGTCACGACAGCCCCGCGTCGTTTCCGATTTCCACTGACGAGATTGAGTCATGGCCCTCGACATTCACGCTCACCGCATCCTGATCCTCGATTTCGGTTCCCAGTACACCCAGCTGATCGCCCGCCGCGTGCGCGAGATCGGCGTGTACTGCGAACTGCACCCGTTCGACATGGACGATGAAGCGATCCGCGAATTCAACCCGCGCGGCATCATCCTCGCTGGCGGCCCCGAGTCGGTCCACGAAGCCAATAGCCCGCGTGCACCGCAGGCCGTGTTCGACCTGAACGTACCGCTGCTGGGCATCTGCTACGGCATGCAGACCATGGCCGAGCAACTGGGCGGCAAGGTCGAAGGTTCCGACCTGCGCGAGTTCGGTTATGCCCGCGTTGACGTGGTCGGCAAGAGCCGCCTGCTCGACGGCATCGAAGACCACGTCGACGACGACGGCGTACTGGGCCTGGACGTGTGGATGAGCCACGGCGACAAGGTCACCCAGATGCCGGGCAGCTTCAGCGTTCTGGCCAGCACTCCGAGCTGCCCGATCGCCGGGATGTTCGACGACGCCCGCGGCTACTACGGCGTGCAATTCCACCCGGAAGTGACCCACACCAAGCAGGGTGGACGCATCCTGTCCCGTTTTGTCCAGGACATCTGTGGCTGCGAAGCCCTGTGGACTGCGTCCAACATCGTTGAAGACGCTATCGCCCAGGTGCGTGCCCAAGTCGGTTCGGCCAACGTCTTGCTGGGCCTGTCTGGCGGCGTCGACAGCTCGGTGGTTGCCGCGCTGCTGCACCGTGCCATCGGCGACCAGCTGACCTGCGTGTTCGTCGACAACGGCCTGTTGCGTCTGCACGAAGGCGACCAGGTGATGGCCATGTTCAAGGAGAACATGGGCGTCAAGGTTATCCGCGCCGATGCCGAGAAGCAGTTCCTCGACAACCTGGAAGGCGAAGCTGACCCGGAGAAGAAGCGCAAGATCATCGGCCGCACCTTCATCGACGTGTTCGATGCCGAAGCCAGCAAGCTGGACAACATCCAGTTCCTCGCCCAAGGCACTATCTACCCGGACGTGATCGAGTCGGCTGGCGCCAAGAGCGGCAAGGCCCACGTGATCAAGTCGCACCACAACGTCGGTGGCCTGCCAGAGGAAATGAACCTCAAGCTGGTCGAGCCACTGCGTGAACTGTTCAAGGACGAAGTGCGCAAGATCGGCCTGGAACTGGGCCTGCCGTACGACATGGTCTACCGCCACCCGTTCCCAGGCCCGGGCCTGGGCGTGCGCATCCTCGGTGAAGTGAAGAAGGAATACGCCGACATCCTGCGTCGCGCCGACCACATCTTCATCGAAGAGCTGCGCAAGGCCGACTGGTACCACAAGACCAGCCAGGCCTTCGTGGTGTTCCAGCCGGTCAAGTCGGTCGGCGTCGTCGGCGACGGTCGTCGCTACGCCTGGGTCGTGGCCCTGCGCGCCGTTGAGACCGTGGACTTCATGACCGCGCGTTGGGCGCACCTGCCGTACGAGCTGCTGGAGACTGTCAGCGGCCGTATCATCAACGAGATCGACGGTATCTCGCGGGTGACTTACGACGTGTCGAGCAAGCCGCCAGCGACGATCGAGTGGGAATGATCAAACAGGTTGTACCTGTTTAACAAAAGGGAGACCTCAGGGTCTCCCTTTTATTTGAGGCATGTCTTATAAGGTTTTCGCTTCCTTCATGACCATGCCATGGCGTGAGAGGATGCCGCGTAACTGGCTGAGGCTGCTGAACCGCTGGCCACTGATCCAAGGCCATTTCGGGCGGTTGATGAAGAAGTATTTGCCCTCTTTCTGGATCGGCGTACGCACCAGATTGCCATCCCCAGAGCGGTGTGTCAGAACTAACCGATTCTGTTCCGCGCCAACGTGGTAATCGCCGGGTTGTCGCAGAAGTGCCTCGAGAGAATCTGTGACGACCTCGGGTTTTTTCAACGCAGCTTGCAGGCGTATGTCCCCTTTGATGAAGCGCGTTAGCCTATCCTCGGTGAACGATCTGCCAGGGTCGATCTCGAACCGTTCTGGCTGACCCACAGGCACGTCTTCGATTCGCAGGCCAATGGCACCTTGCATCTCACTGACGCCAGGCACCCCTTCAAAGGTACTCGAGTGGCTGTTACCCATCAGCGCTACCCACTTGGATTTACCTCGGGTCGCTTGGTCGGCGTCGATGATCAGGTGCGCGTAATAATTCATCATTTCCTGGCGGGCCAAGCGGGCTGGCTGAATTTCCCAGTAGCTGGTCATGCAATCAATTGACTGAATTCGAATGTTCTCTTTCTGCGCGCTACGCAGCACTTCGGTGAATGTGTAGGGGTTGGTTTTTGTCAGCCCGCGTCGCTCACCTTGAGCATTGGCGTAGTCGAGTAATTCTTCCGGCATGACGCCTGTACGGTTGAAGAGATCCAGGTCGGCCTGGTGAATATCTGTCAGGAAGTGCTCCATATACAGCACCTTCACTTTTTGTTTGCGCAACAGTTTCATGTTGTCTATCAAAAAGCGCTTGCTGCCCATTTCAGAGTGGGACTCGCCGATCACCAGGCCATCGGCCTGTTCGTATACGTCGCGCAAGAAGGCTTTGACTTGGGCGGGGTCGGCGAGCTGAGGAAGGGGCGGACGCGCCGGAAGCTCGTACGTCTTGACGAATTGCTGAGCGTCCGCTGCAAGTTGGTCGCTTAGTTGACGAAATTTTTCGGCAGCGGCTTCACCTTGCGGGTCGAAGAGGTTGCCATGGTCGCCCCTGAGGAATTGTGTTTGATTCGATAATGAGGCGGTTTTTTCCAGAGAGGGTCGTTGCTCTACCGGTATTTCGTACGCCGTGGGTGGCAGATCAGGCAGTGCCGCCGTGGTTGCAGGCCTGCCGAAAATCTTCAAACGGGATACGGGCATACCGCCCTTCAAGCTCGGCGGTAAGATTGCCTCCCAGTTGCCATCGGCGTCCAGTCGAATGGGCTGGTGGCGCGCGAATGAGTAGGGGTTTTCCGGATCGATGACTACCCAGGTGTTCATTTCGCCGACATGGCGAACTTCATAGGGAGTCTCGTCGACCAGCGCGTAAAACCTGCCCGCCTGGGTATAAATCCCCGCCATGTCACCGGTGCCGGGATTGCCGGTGAGGATGACGTTGGTTTCGAAGGGGGCCAACAAGTCCTCGGCCTGTGCGGGGCGCAAGGGCTCAGGCACCCAGGTGACGAGGTCCGCGCCCACGGCGATGGACTCATCTTCGGTCGGCTCGGACGTCTGTTCAGGCGTGCGTACGGAGTCTTCGGCATGCGCCGGGTCCAGGGCCGGGTCAATCGCGGCGCCTGGGGCGTGGAGCAGGAAGGTCGCATTGAACAGGGTATTGATCGCCGCCAGTACTGCGCCCACGACGCCGGCCTTGCGTTCGCCAGTGGTATGCCCGTTGATGGCCTGGTCGATATTGAGCCCGATTTCCGCGAGCCCCGCGCCCACGGCTGCCAGGGCTATCGGCCAATCCAGGGCGGCCAGCGCACCGCTGATTTCACCGAAAGCACGCAGGTAGCCAATCCACAGTTGCTTGCGCAGGTCGGCGTTGGAGCGCAGGGCGAAATGCTCATCATCGAGCATCCGCTGCTGGCACGTATCACGCAGATGGCTGAACGCATCCGTGGCAATGCTGCGGTCGATCTGGTTGAGCGGGCCAGGCGCGGCACCACCCCAGTTGAAGAACAGCAGGTCGATCATGTGATTCAGGCCGACACTGCTGTTTTTCTGCGCGTGGCTTTCCAGGGGGAAGTGCCCCATGAACCGCGACCGATTGTCCGCTTGGTTGTTTTGGGTGAGGAGCCACCAATACAAGTCGTCATGGCTGGCAAACAGGTGTAGCGGGTCCACTTCGCCTGGCAGGTACAGCATTTGCTGGCCGTCCGGCAGTTCGACACGCAGGATGTCTGATGCCAGGTGGCCGCCAATGTCGAAGGTGCACACCCTGAAGCCAGGGGCAGGTTGTACCTCTTGGCGTAGCTGCTCCAGGGTCGGTGGCCACGAAGCGTCGCCGACCAGCGCCTCGGACACCCGGGCCGCTTGCGTTGCCAGCGCAGTACCGGGTTCGCTCACGCACACGTCCAGCACTTTGCTCAGGAAATTGACCTTGGCGAGGACCCGGTAATCGTCGTTGTGTGCCGCCCAAAACGCCTCGACCTGTTGCTTGAAGTCGCTGCAGAAGTCGACCTGCCAGAAATACTCCAGCACTTCCCGGGGAGCAATCGCCAGCTCGTTGTGCTCGTCGAAGGACTCAGCGTCGGCGCCATCGGTATAGAACCCGGTCAGGTAGGTGAGCAGGTCGGCATTGTCCTGGTCGTGGACATCGAACCGATGCATCACCAATTGGGGCAGCGTGAACGATTGATACGGCGCTTGGTTGTGGGCCCATCCACTGAATGTGCGAGGGCTGGAATGGGCGCTTTCAAAGCGGTGGAGGAAAACCTTGTCAGGGTCCAGGCTCGAGTGACCGAATTTGCTCAAGATTGCTTGCGCTAGCGTGCGTGCGGCTTGTCGCATGTCTGGGCAGGCTGCGGTCACCTGGGTAGCTAAATCCCGCAGGGTTTGCTGAGTGCTCAACTGCTGTGAAGAGAGAGTCATGGCCTATGCACCTGGGAAAGGGGAAGGCCAGTGTTAAGCGGGCTTGGGTAGCTGGTGCAGTACATAGATATCGGCCTTGGCTTCCTGCACCGCCCATCAAAGGCAACACTTCACTTAATCTTTCCTATTTGCAGGTGTATCGTATTCGCCCTTCATCGCCAGCACCTGCTGGCAGACTGATTGCGCAGAACACGAGGTACCCGCACCGATGTCCTTCACCCGTCGACAAATGCTCAAAGGCCTGACCGGCCTGGTTGTGGTTGGCCTGGGCGCCGGGGGCGCCGCGCGTTACTGGCTGGGCAAGGTCGAGGATGACAATGCGGGGCACGACTACGAGCTGATCGCCGCGCCCTTGGACGTCGAACTGGTGCCGGGCTTCAAGACCGAGGCGTGGGCCTTTGGCCCGTCGGCGCCCGGCACCGAGTTGCGGGTACGCCAGGGCACCTGGTTGCGGGTGCGCTTCATCAACCACCTGCCGGTGGAAACCACCATTCACTGGCATGGCATCCGCCTGCCGCTGGAAATGGACGGCGTGCCTTACGTTTCACAATTGCCGGTCAAGCCGGGCGAGTACTTCGACTACAAGTTCCGCGTGCCTGATGCCGGCAGCTATTGGTACCACCCGCATGTCAGCAGCTCCGAAGAGCTGGGGCGCGGGCTGGTCGGCCCGCTGATTGTCGAGGAGCGAGAGCCGACCGGTTTCAAGCATGAACGCACCCTGAGCCTGAAAAACTGGCACGTCGACGAGCAGGGCGCCTGGCTGCCGTTCAGCATCCCACGCGAGGCGGCGCGCAACGGCACCGCCGGGCGGCTGATCACCATCAACGGCCAGGCCGGCTCGGTGACCGAGCTGCCGGCGGGGCAGGTGGTACGCGTGCGCCTGCTCAATCTGGACAACACCTGGACCTACCGCCTGAACCTCAAGGGCAACTGTGAGGCGAAGATCTACGCCCTCGATGGCAACCCGGTCACTCCGCGCGAGCTGGACGATGAGTACTGGCTCGGCCCCGGCATGCGTATCTGCCTGGCGATCCGCATCCCCGAGGCGGGCGAAGAGATTTCCCTGCGCGACGGTTTCGTGCGCCTGGGCACCTTGCGTTCGGTGGCCAGCAACGACGCGCCGAGCGACTGGCCAGCCGCCCTGCCAGCGAATCCGGTGGCTGAGCCGGACCTGGAGAATGCTGAGAAGCTGAACTTCAATTTCGAGTGGGTCGGCAAGGTTTCGGTCAACACCGAGAATGGCAAACCACCGAGCCTGTGGCAGATCAATGGCCAGGCCTGGGACATTACCGACAAGACCTGCGCAGACCGGCCCATCGCCACGCTGCAGAAGGGCAAGAGCTACATCTTCGAGCTGAAGAACATGACCCAGTATCAGCACCCGATCCACTTGCACGGCATGAGTTTCAAGGTGATCGCCTCCAACCGGCACAAGATCGTCGAGCCTTGGTTCACCGATACCTATCTGCTGGGCAAGAACGAGCGCGCCCAGGTGGCGCTGGTGGCGGATAACCCAGGCACCTGGATGTTCCACTGCCATGTCATCGATCACATGGAAACCGGCCTGATGGCCGCAATCGCGGTGGTCTGATGCGCCCCCAGATCATCGATCGCAGCCGCGATCAAGAATTCATGCGCCTGGCCCTGGCCCTGGCTGGCGAAGGTGCAGCCATGGGCGAGGTGCCGGTGGGTGCGGTGCTGGTGCAGCATGGCCAAGTCATAGGGCAGGGCTTCAACCGGCCAATCTTCGACAGCGACCCCAGCGCTCATGCCGAGATGGTCGCCATTCGAGCGGCGGCGAGGTCCGCCAGCAACTATCGGCTGCCGGGCAGCACGCTGTATGTAACGCTGGAACCCTGCAGCATGTGTGCGGGTTTGATCGTGCACTCGCGGGTGGCCAGGGTGGTATTCGGCGCGCTGGAGCCCAAGGCGGGGATCGTGCAGAGCCAGGGTCAGTTCTTCGGGCAGAGCTTTCTCAACCATCGGGTGATGGTCGAGGGCGGGGTGCTGGCGGAGGAGTGCGGGCAGATTCTCAGTGACTTCTTCAAGGCCCGACGGGCCAAGGGCTAACTTGGTCTGGCCTCTTTGCGGGTCAAGCCCACACACAGGATATGCGCAACACCTGTGGGAGCGGGCTTGTCCCGCGAAGAGGCCCGTGCAGTTTCACATCGGCGGCGATTGCTCCGCCGGCTTGTCCTTGTTGACCCCCGGCACATGCAGGTTGCCCTCGGCGACCTGCCCCTCTAGCTGCGGCTGGGTCACCCAGGTGAGGATGTCGTAATAGCGGCGGATGTTGGCCACGAAGTGCACCGGTTCGCCGCCGCGGGCATAGCCGTACTTGGTCTGGCGGAACCATTGCTTCTGCGCCAGGCGCGGCAGCATTTTCTTCACGTCCAGCCATTTGTTCGGGTTGAGCTTCTCGCGCCTGGCCAAAGTGCGGGCGTCTTCCAGGTGGCCACTGCCGACGTTGTAGGCGGCCAGGGCAAACCAGGTGCGGTCCGGCTCCTTGATGCTGTCGTCGAGTTGTTCCTTGATCAGCATGAAGTACTTGGCGCCGCCCTGGATACTCTGTTTTGGGTCCAGGCGGTTGGACACGCCCATGGCTTGGGCGGTGCGCTGGGTGAGCATCATCAGGCCGCGCACGCCGGTCTTGGAGGTGACTTCCGGTTGCCACATGGATTCCTGGTAACCAATCGCCGCCAGCAGGCGCCAGTCGACCTGCTCGACCTTCGCGTAGCTTTTGAAATGCTTTTCGTATTTGGGCAGGCGCTGCTGCAGGTGCTGGGCGAACGTGTAGGCGCCGACGTAGCCAAGCACGTCGACATGGCCGTAGTAGCGGTCTTTCAGGCGCTGCAGGGTGCCATTTTTCTGCGATTTGTCGAGAAATTCGTTGATTTCATTAAGCAGGCTGTTGTCGTCACCGGGAGCAACCGCCCAGCGCTGGTCGCGCGTGTCGCCCAGGTCGAAGGCCACCCGTACGTTGGGGAAGTACACCTGATTCATCGCCAGCTCGTTGGAATCGACCAGCGTCAGGTCAATTTGCCCCTCATCGACCATGCGCAACAGGTCGACCACCTCGACCGCGTCGGACTCTTCGTACTCCAGCCCTGGGTATTGCCGTTTCAGGTCGGCCAACTGATCGGCATGGCTGCTGCCCTTGAGCACCACGATCTTCTTGCCGACCAGGCCCTTGGGGTTGGTGGGGCGCGAACGGCCATTGCGGTAGATAACTTGCGGGGTCACTTCCAGGTACGGGTGGGAGAACCGCGCCTGGGTCTTGCGCCGTTCGCTGCTGACCAGGCCGGCTGCTGCCAGTACCGGGCCGGACGGTTTGCTCAGGTCGTCGAACAACTCGTCGAGGTTATCGGCGGTCTCGATCTCCAGCTTGACACCAAGATCATCGGCGAAACGCTTGACCAGCTCGTATTCGAAGCCGGTTTCGCCATTACGGTCCTGGAAGTAGGTGGCCGGGCTGTTGCGGGTGATCACGTGCAGCACGCCATCCTCCTTCACGCGCTCGAGGGTGCTGGGTTTTTCAACGCAGGCACCGAGCAGCAGAAAGAGTCCGGTTGCGAAAAGCCATTTGGCGCAACGCTGGCGCAAAGCAGTGTGGGTGAACATAGCTTGCAGTATACGCAAAGGATGGAGCCCGCCATATCTCGACATCCGATTGCTTGTCTGGTAGCAGCTAAAGCCCGGCACCGGTTTTTTTGACCCTGAAGTCCGGTTCCGCCGCCCGGCAGCATTGGCTTCTGGCGGGTGCCGAAAGCCGTTGAATTAGGCTAGAATGCACGGCCTCTAAGCACACCCCTTCCTGAGGCTGTCCCGACGATGTTGATCCTGCGCGGCGCTCCTGCCCTTTCTGCCTTTCGCCACGGTAAATTACTCGAGCAACTGAGCCAGAAAGTCCCCGCTGTTACTGGTTTGTATGCCGAATTTGCCCACTTCGCCGATGTCGACGGCGAGCTGACCGCCGACCAGCAGCAGGTGCTGGGCCGTCTGCTCAAGTACGGCCCGAGCGTGCCGGTGCAGGAGCCGACCGGCCGCCTGTTCCTGGTCGTGCCGCGCCTGGGCACTATTTCGCCCTGGGCATCCAAGGCCAGCGACATCGCCCACAACTGCGGCCTGCAGTCGATCCAGCGCCTTGAGCGTGGCATCGCCTACTACGTCGCCGGTGCGCTGAGCGATGCCGACGCTGCCGTTGTTGCGGCCGAACTGCACGACCGCATGACCCAGCGCGTGCTGGCCCAGCTGGAGCAGGCATCCGACCTGTTCAGCCACGCCCAGCCCAAACCGATGACCTCGGTCGACATCCTGGCCGGTGGCCGCGACGCCCTGGCCAAGGCCAACATCGACCTGGGCCTGGCGCTGGCCGAAGACGAGATCGACTACCTGGTCAACGCGTTCCAGGGCCTCAAACGCAACCCGAACGACATCGAGCTGATGATGTTCGCCCAGGCCAACTCCGAGCACTGCCGCCACAAGATCTTCAACGCCAGTTGGGATATCGATGGCGAGGAGCAGGAAAAAAGCCTGTTCGGCATGATCAAGAACACCTACCAGATGCACAGCGAAGGCGTACTGTCCGCATACAAGGACAACGCCTCGGTGATCGTCGGCTCGGTGGCCGGTCGCTTCTTCCCGAACCCTGAAACCCGCCAGTACGGTGCGGTGCAGGAGCCGGTGCATATCCTGATGAAGGTCGAGACGCACAACCACCCGACCGCCATCGCCCCGTTCTCCGGCGCCTCTACCGGCTCCGGTGGCGAAATCCGCGACGAAGGTGCTACCGGCCGTGGCGCCAAACCAAAAGCTGGCCTGACCGGTTTCACCGTTTCCAACCTGCGTATTCCGGGCTTCGAGCAGCCATGGGAGAAGGACTACGGCAAGCCGGAGCGTATTGTCGACGCCCTCGACATCATGATCGAAGGCCCGCTGGGCGGCGCTGCGTTCAACAACGAATTCGGTCGTCCGGCACTGACCGGTTACTTCCGTACCTTCGAGCAGTCGATCAACACCCCCCACGGCGAAGAAGTGCGCGGCTACCACAAGCCGATCATGCTCGCTGGCGGCATGGGCAACATCCGTGAAGACCACGTGCAGAAGGCCGAGATCA
The DNA here is from genome assembly GCF_055584805.1 of Pseudomonas sp. NPDC090752. Taxonomy (NCBI): domain Bacteria; kingdom Pseudomonadati; phylum Pseudomonadota; class Gammaproteobacteria; order Pseudomonadales; family Pseudomonadaceae; genus Pseudomonas; species Pseudomonas sp. NPDC090752. The sequence continues at coordinate 321,466 of NZ_JBVJLI010000003.1, forward strand.
CCGTTGGCGCCAAGCTGATCGTGCTCGGTGGCCCGGCCATGCTGATCGGCCTGGGCGGCGGCGCCGCTTCGTCGGTCGCCACCGGTGCCAGCTCCGCCGACCTGGACTTCGCCTCGGTGCAGCGCGAAAACCCGGAAATGGAGCGCCGTTGCCAGGAGGTCATCGACCGTTGCTGGCAGCTGGGCGACGCCAACCCGATCGCCTTCATCCACGACGTGGGCGCCGGCGGCATTTCCAACGCCTTCCCCGAGCTGGTCAACGACGGTGGTCGCGGCGGCCGTTTCGAGCTGCGCAACGTGCCCAACGACGAGCCGGGCATGGCCCCGCACGAAATCTGGAGCAACGAATCCCAGGAGCGTTACGTGCTGGCCGTCAGCGCGGTCGACTTCGAGCGCTTCCAGGCCATCTGCGAACGCGAGCGCTGCCCGTTCGCCGTGGTCGGTGAAGCGACTGAAGAGCCGCATCTGACCGTAAGCGACAGCCACTTCGGCAACACCCCGGTGGACATGCCGCTCGACGTGCTGCTGGGCAAGCCGCCACGCATGCACCGTTCGGTCAGCCGTGAAGCCGAGCTGGGCGATGACTTCGATCCGAGCGAGCTGGACCTGGATAACGCCGTACAGCGCGTGCTGAACCACCCGGCCGTGGCCAGCAAGAGCTTCCTGATCACCATCGGCGACCGCACCATCACCGGCCTGGTCGCTCGCGACCAGATGGTCGGCCCGTGGCAGGTTCCGGTGGCCGACTGCGCCGTGACCGCCACCAGCTTCGACGTCTACACCGGTGAAGCCATGGCCATGGGCGAGCGTACACCGCTGGCCCTGCTGGATGCTCCGGCCTCCGGGCGCATGGCGATCGGCGAGACACTAACCAACCTGGCCGCCGCGCAGATCGAGAAACTGTCCGACATCAAACTGTCGGCCAACTGGATGTCCGCTGCCGGCCACCCAGGTGAAGACGCCCGCCTGTACGACACCGTCAAGGCCGTCGGCATGGAGCTGTGCCCGGAGCTGGGCATTACCATTCCGGTCGGCAAAGACTCGATGTCGATGAAGACCAAGTGGAGCGAAGAGGGCGTCGAGAAGAGCGTTACTTCGCCGATGTCGCTGATCATCACCGGCTTCGCTCCAGTCACCGACATCCGCAACACCCTGACCCCGCAACTGCGCATGGACAAGGGCGAAACCGACCTGATCCTGATCGACCTGGGCCGCGGCAAGAACCGCATGGGCGCCTCGATCCTGGCCCAGACCCACGGCAAGATCGCTGCCCAGGCGCCGGACGTCGACGACGCCGAAGACCTCAAGGCCTTCTTCGCCGTGATCCAGGGCCTGAACGCCGATGGCCACCTGCTGGCCTACCACGACCGTTCCGACGGCGGCCTGCTGACCACCGTAGTGGAAATGGCCTTCGCTGGCCATTGCGGCCTCGACCTGCAACTCGACCCGCTGACCGACAACCGCAAGGACGTGCCGGCCATTCTCTTCAATGAAGAGCTGGGTGCGGTCATCCAGGTTCGCCAGGATGCCACCCCGGACGTGCTGGCGCAGTTCAGCGCCGCCGGCTTGGGCGAGGGTTGCGTGGCGGTGATCGGCAAACCGGTCAACAACGCTGAAGTGTCCATCAGCCTGAACGGCGAAGTGCTGTTCGACGACGACCGTCGCATGCTGCAACGCCAGTGGGCCGAAACCAGCTACCAGGTCCAGCGCCTGCGTGACAACGCCGACTGCGCCGACCAGGAATTCGACGCGTTGCTCGAAGAAGACAACCCGGGCCTGTCGGTCAAGGTCGGCTTCGACGTCAACGAAGACATCGCCGCGCCTTACATCAAGAAAGGCGTGCGTCCGCAAGTGGCGATCCTGCGCGAGCAAGGCGTCAACGGCCAGGTCGAGATGGCTGCTGCCTTCGACCGCGCCGGCTTCGCCGCCATCGACGTGCACATGAGCGATATCCTCGCCGGCCGTGTCGACTTCGAAGCCTTCAAAGGCCTGGTCGCCTGCGGTGGCTTCTCCTACGGTGACGTGCTGGGTGCCGGTGAAGGCTGGGCCAAGTCGGCGCTGTTCAACGCCCGTGCCCGCGATGCCTTCCAGGCCTTCTTCGAGCGTACCGACAGCTTCGCCCTGGGCGTGTGCAATGGTTGCCAGATGATGTCCAACTTGCACGAGCTGATCCCGGGCACCGAGTACTGGCCGCACTTCGTGCGCAACCGCTCGGAGCAGTTCGAAGCGCGCGTGGCCATGGTCGAGGTGCAGAAGTCCAACTCGATCTTCCTGCAGGGCATGGCCGGTTCGCGCATGCCAATCGCCATTGCCCACGGCGAAGGCCATGCCGAGTTCGCCAGCGAAGAGGCACTGCTGGAAGCCGACCTGTCCGGTTGCGTGGCCCTGCGCTACGTCGACAACCACGGCAAGGTCACCGAAGCCTACCCGGCCAACCCGAACGGCTCGCCGCGTGGTATCACCGGCCTGACCAGCCGCGACGGCCGCGTAACCATCATGATGCCGCACCCTGAGCGTGTGTTCCGCGCCGTGCAGAACTCCTGGCGCCCGGATGAGTGGCAGGAAGACGCCGCGCTGATGCGTATGTTCCGTAATGCGCGCGTCTGGGTGAACTAAGAGGGTGTACAAGCTCGCCTTCTTCGTCCCGGCCAGCCACGTCGACGTGGTCAAGGCCGCCGTGTTCGCCGCCGGTGGCGGACGTATCGGCGACTATGACCACTGCGCCTGGCAAACCCTCGGCCAGGGCCAGTTTCGCCCGTTGGACGGCAGCCAGCCGTTCCTTGGGCAAACCGGCCAGGTCGAGGTGGTCGAGGAGTGGAAGGTGGAGCTGGTGGTGGCTGACGACCTGATCGCTCAGGTCGTCGCTGCGCTCAAGCAGAGCCATCCCTACGAGACGCCGGCCTATGAAGTCTGGCGTCTCGCCGAATTCTAGACCGCATCAGCTTCTTCGCGGGCAAGCCCGCTCCCACAGGTACTGCGCTGATCTTCAATGCAGCGCGGTACTTGTGGGAGCGGGCTTGCCCGCGAAAGGGCCCTAAGATTCAGCCACCCTCTCGTTGACTTGCTCAGGCCGCTTCAGCCAGCAGCAAGCCAATAACCCCACCTCGAACAAAATCCACATCGGCACCGCTAGCATCGTCTGCGAAAACACATCCGGCGGCGTCAGAATCATCCCCACCACAAAGCACCCGACGATCACGTAGGGCCTGCTACGCCGTAACGTGGCCACGTCAGCCAACCCTACCCAGACAACGATGAAGGTCGCCACCGGGATCTCGAACGCCAGGCCGAACGCCAGGAACAGCGCCAGGATGAAGTCCAGGTACTGGCTGATGTCGGTCATCATTGCCACGCCATCCGGTGTCACGCTGGCAAAAAAGCCGAACATCATCGGGAACACCAGGTAGAACGCGAAGGCCATGCCGGCGTAGAACAACACGATGCTCGACATCAGCAACGGCAGGGCAATCCGTCGCTCGCGGCGATACAGGCCTGGGGCGAGGAAGCCCCAGGCCTGATGCAGCAGCAGCGGCATGGCCACGAACAGCGCGCACATCGCGGTCAGTTTGAAAGGCGTGAGAAACGGCGAGGTGACGCTGGTGGCGATCATGCTGGCGCCTTCCGGGAGGAAGCGGCGCAGCGGTTCGGAGATCAGCGTGTAGAGCTGCTGGGCGAAGGGAAACAGCCCCGCGAAGACCACCGCGATCAGCAGCAGGCAACGCACCAGGCGCTTGCGCAGGTCGCGCAAGTGATCGGTCAGAGGCATGCGTGCAGCAGGGTCCAGGGCAATGCTCATGGGGTGCTCTCCCGAGTCAGGTTGACCGGTTCTGCCTCAAGGCTGATGCCCTGGCGGATTTCCTGTTCAAGGCGTTGGAGGGGCGCGCTGTCGAGAGTGGGCATGTCGATCTCGCGTTCCATTTGTGCGCGTAAACCGTGCATCGCCCGACGCGCCTGGCCCAGGCCCCGGCCCAGGGTGCGCGCAGCCACCGGCAGGCGCTCCGGGCCGAGGACCAGCAGGGCGACGATGCCCACCAGCAGCAGCTCGCTGAAACCTACCTCGAACATCAGGCCTGCCGATCCGCTTGAGTCTGTGGCGCCGCTTGGCTGGTCAACGGTGGCTGCTGCACGTGGGGCGCGGGCGGTGTATTGGCTTCGCCTTCGCCGCCCATGGATTTGCGAAAGCCCTGGATCGCCTCGCCGACGTCACTGCCCAGGCCCTTGAGGCGCTTGGTGCCAAACAACAGAAAAACGATCAGCAGTACGATCACCAGTTGCCAGATGCCGATGCCACCCATTCCGACTACTCCTGTAAGGTCATGAAAAGAAAGGCCAATCCTGCCTCATGTAGATGACGCGAACATGAATGCAAGGCGATTGCCATCGAACTGCAACAACCCGCGTGTTGACTGGCGCCTCGATCAATCGCAAGGGTGGTTGCAGGATGGGCGGCAAGCGACAGCAGGGCGCGGCACTGCTGATGGTGATGGTGGTGCTGGCGATGCTCGCAGCGGGCATGGCCTGGCTGGTAGAGGATGGACGGCGGCAGGTCGATGAGGTGCAGTTGTTGCGCCAAAGGGTGCAGGTGCGCGCCATGGAGCAGGCTGGCCTAGCCTACGCCGAGCAAGCCTTGCGCGACCCTGCCTGGCGCCTCAGTCCGTTGTTCTGGCAGGCATTGCGCGGCCAGCCGTTGACCTACGATTTTGGTGCAGGCCAGGCGCAACTGCGGGTGCGCGATCAGCACAGCTGCTTCAACGTCAATGCGCTGCTGGGTGCCGATGGCGAACGTGCCGAGCGCCAGCTCAGGCACTTGCTGGGCGACGACATGGCGGCTGAACGCCTGGTCGACGCCTTGGCCGACTGGCTCGACAGCGACAGCGATGCCCGCCTGCAGGGTGCCGAAAGCAACCAGTACCTGCGCCAGCAACCGCCGCGCCTGGCGGCCAACCAGCCGATGCTCGAAACCAGTGAACTGAACCTGCTGTTGGAGCCGGATGCCTCGCGCCAACGCCGCTATCCGATGCTGTGTGCCTTGCCGCAGACCACCGGCTGGCGCCTTAACGCCAATGCCCTGGGTCTGGAGCATCTGCCGTTGCTAGATGCGCTGTATGAAGGACGTTACTCGCGCTCGCTGCTGAGCCGGATCATCAGTGGCCGGCCGGCGTCGGGGTATGAGGATGCGGCGGCGTTGCGTCAGGCATTGGGTGCGGTAGATGACGAGACGTTCGAGCGGTTGAGCGAAGGGTTGCTGCTCAACAGTGGGCATTTTTTGTTGCAGCTGTCGTTCGAAGAGCAGGGGCGGACGTTGCGCAGCGAGTTTCAGGTGGAGGCGCTGGGGGTGGTGCAGTGGCATGCGCGGGTGTCGGCGCAGCAGGTGAGGGTGAAGAGTCGCGAGCCGATGCTCTGGTGAACCATACCGGCCTCTTCGCGGGGCAAGCCCGCTCCCAAAGGTGTCTCACTGATCTCAAGAACAGTGGGGTACCTGTGGGAGCGGGCTTGCCCCGCGAAGAGGCCGATACAGTCAGCACAAGGCTAACTGACCGGCTATCAATCAAGCAGTCCCGATCTCGCCGCCATCGTCCCGCTGAATCACCACGGTCGAGGCCCGCGGCCGCACCGAAGCACCTGCCGGGGTCGCATCAGTGGCCTTGTCCGTATACGGCCAGTTCTCTGGATGCTGGATATTCACGAACATCGACTTGTTGTCCGGACTGAACGCGATCCCGGTCACCTCGCAACCATTCGGCCCGACGAAGAAGCGGCGCAGGTCCACCTGGTTCTGCGCGTTGATCGGCACCTGCTTGCCAGTGCCATCCACCAGATCGGTCGGAATCACCGCCAGCAGTTGGTCGTTGGTGTAGTCGGTAAGGGTAGTCTCGCCGTTGTCGGTCTCGAACCACAACACGCCACGGCTATCGAAGCTCATGCCGTCGGGGCTGGCGAACTGGTTGAGTTCGGTCAGGCCCGAACGGTTGATGTCCGCCGTGCCCGCGGCGTTGGCGCCGAACACGAAGATGTCCCAGGTGAAGCTCAGCTGGTCGTCGCTGTCGTGCCAGCGGATGATATGGCCGTGGCGGTTCGGGCCACGCGGGTTGGCCGCGTCGACCTTTTCTGGGGTGCGTGCGCTGTTGTTGGTCAGGGTCAGGTAGACATCGCCATTGAGCGGGTTGACGGCCGTCCACTCTGGGCGGTCCATCGGCGTTGCGCCTACGGCATCGCCTGCACCCCGGGTGTTGAGGATGATGCCCGGCAAGTCACCGTAGAGCGCGCCGAGGGTGCTGCCGGCCTTGGTCGGAGTGGCCACGTCGAGCAACAACCACACGCCGGTGCCGTCGGCATTGAAGCGGGCCACGTAGAGCTTGCCCTGGTCCATGTACTTGGCACCGGTGGCCAGGCGGTCAGCGGGGCTGGCGTCGGCGGCATCCCACACGGCAGTGGAGACGAACTTGTACAGGTACTCGTTGTTGGAGTCGTCACCCATGTACCACACCAGCGGCTTGCCAGCCACCGGCAGGCCCGGGCAGCAGCCTTCGTGGCGGAAACGGCCGAGCGCTGTGCGCTTGGTGGCCAGGGTGCTGCTGTTGTAGGGGTCGATCTCGACGATGTAGCCATAGGTGCTGGCTTCGTTGCGGTAGTCGTCGGTGGCGCTGGCGCCTTTGACGGTCACGTCGAAGCGGGCGAATTCGTCGCTCACTTCGGTGCTGTCACCGGCGGCGCTCTCCCACTTGTACTGGCCGCTGGAGGTGCCGACACCGATGCGGCGCTGGTCTTCCGGGCGGGTGCCCTTGTTGACGAAGATGCCTGGCCAGTTCTCTTCGCAGGTCAGGTAGGTGCCCCACGGCGTGTAGCCGTTGCCGCAGTTGTTGTTGGTACCGCGGCAGTGAGTCCCGGCCGCCGAGTACTTGGTCTTGACGTGGTCTGTGCCGCGCAGCGGGCCGGTGATTTCCATGCGCGAGGCGGTGGTGAAGCGGCGGTTGAGCGGGTCGTTGTCGACCACCTGCCAGCGCCCGTTGAGCTTCTGCAGGCGCACCACGCCAGCACCGTGGGCGTTGATTTCCTTGCGCACTTCCTCGGCCGGGCGCTTGCCACTGACGTCCGTGGTCGGGCCGTTGGGGTGCAGGGCGGCGGCATCGATGTATTCGAAGTTGATCGCCAGCAGGCCGTCTTCGGAACTGCCATTGATGGGGAAGAAGTGCATGCCGTCATGGTGCATGCCCATGGCGTTGGCCTGGTCGGTCGAGGTGTTGCTGCCGTCCGACTTCCACGGGTTGCCGTTGCTGTTGAGCGGCGTGCCCCAAGGCGCCAGCACATAGGCGCTGTAGCCGGCGGCGACCACGCAGGCGTCGGTGCGCGAACCCGGGATGGACTGGAAGCCCAGGGCCATTTTCGGCTCCGGCTCGGTCACCGGTGGCTCGGTCACGGGCGGTTCGGTGACCGGGTCGTCGTTGTCGGAACCGCCACCACTGTCGAAGCAGCCGGTCAGGCCGGTACCGGCAATCATGGCGATCGCGGCACCGAGGCTGCCTCGCATGACGCTGCGACGGCTCAGGTACGCGTCCATGACGCTGGCCATCGGCAGGTTGCCGCTCAGGTTGCGGTCCAGGTTATCGCCGGATTCTCGACTCATCAGGGTGTCCTTATAGTTGGCTGAGTTGAAAGAAACCGCGACTTTAGAGCCCTAGTGTGATGATTCCTTGGCAGAAATATTTCCAGGGCTTTAAAACTGTAAGTTCTTACTACTACGCAAGACAGATCAATTTGGAATGGCTGACTGATTTCTGCCATCAAACTGTCATACCAACGCCGCAACATCCGGGGCCCAAAGAGAACTCGGATAAGGATGGCGGGCCCGATGGCAAGCAGTGTGAACAGGCGCGAAGTGATCAGCTGGATGGGTGTCGGTGCGCTGGCACCGTTGCTCGGCGCCTGTTCTGCCTTCCCCAGCCAGAGTCGGGGTAACGCAAGCCTGGACCTGCTGTACGTGGCCGACACCCTCGATGCACGGCAGCCCGGCCTTCCCGTGGTGCCGGCGACGCGCCTGGGCCCGGTCAGCCACTTGGGCCGGGCACCGTGGATGACCGGGGCCAGCGCCAGTGGGGCGTACCCGCAACTAGCTCCCTTGCTGGATGCCAACCAGGCAACCACGGTGCAACTGGGTGGCTATGCCGTGCTGGCAGCCCTGCTTGAGCAATTGCGCGGTGAGGCGGGGGCAGGCAACAGCCTGACACTGGAGAATGGCCAGGGTTGGAATGGCAGCGGCCTGGCTTACCTGACCCAGGGCGAGAGCGGGGTGCAAGGCAGCCAACTGCTGGGCAGTGACGCGCGGGTCAGCAGCGATGAACGCGTGCTCTGGCCGCAACGTAGCACGGGGCTGTACCGTCAGGCCTCTGCAGTCACCCTCGGTGCCGGGCTTGCTGACGAACAACGTAAAACCCTTGGGCTGGAGCCCCTGCAAATTTTCGAACGGGGCGGCGCGCGTATCGCCGTGGTCGGGGTCACCGACCCGTATGCCCAGGACCAGAAGGCTTCCCTCAAACAGTGGTACCAAGCGTTATTGCCCACGTTCGAACAGGCGCGTCGCGAAGCGGACCTGGTGGTGGCACTGGCCGATGTCGGCACTGGGCCGGGACTGTGGCTGGCTGAGCGTGTGCCGCAGATCGACGTACTGCTCTGCGCCCGTGGCCAGGACCTGTGGCCGACACCCGTGCAGGCGACTCAGGTCAGCGGCCGCCGCGTCCCGGTGTTGTTCGCTGGCTGTCGTGGCAGCGGCGCCTTTCGTCTGCGTTGCCAGCAAGTGGCGGGGCAATGGAAATTCGATGGGCGTTTCTTTCCGGCCTTGGCTCAACAACTCTCACCCGCCGCGCAGTTGCGCGCCAGCCAGTTGCACGCCGAGTTGCGCCAGCAACGCGCCGGCCATGCAGCGTGGCTCGACCAGCCGCTGGCTCGTGCCCCGCAGGCGCTCTGGCGCCGCGACACGCGTGGCGGCAGCTGGGACCGCCTGCTGCATCAGGCCCTGGCCGGTGACAACAGCACGCCGGTGCTGCTACCCGGCTTGCGCTACGACTACCCCCTTGCCGCCGGTGAGGCGATCACCCGCGAACACCTGATCAGCCTTACCGGCAGCTACCCGGCACCGGTGGTCGAGGCGCCGGCCCGGCAGGTCGAGCAGGTGCTGGAAAACGCCGCCGAGCAATTGTTCGGCGACCCCCTGCTGCTGGACAACAGCCAGGACTTGCCGCGCTGGCAGGGCCAGGCCTGGCACGTCAGCTACAGCCCGCAAGGCAAACGCATCACTGGGCTGGAGCCGGTACAGGGGCAATGCCGCACCTTCGGCCTGCACTTCGAGGCACAGGCCGGTGAGCCGCTGTGGCAGCGAGTCGAGGCCTGGCTCGGACGGCAGCAAGCGGGCTGGCAACTGGCGGCCCTGCAGCTGCCCGAAGTGCGCTACGTGCAAGGTCACCCGGGCTGGCATCCACGCCAGGTAATGTCGTGAACCTGGCCTCGCGCCTCTTCACCGGTGGCCTGCTGACCCTGGCCGGCTGGCTGGCCGCGCAATGTGTGCTGCAACTGGGGCGCCAGCCGCAACCGGCCAGCCCTCCTGCCGTTGCCGACACGCCGCTGCCAGGATTGTTGGTCGGCCATTGGCAGGCCCAGGCCGACGACGGTGCCATCGCGCTGACTCGCTTGCCCTTGCAGTACCTCGGCGGGCTCAAGGCCCATCCCCTGTCGGCCAGCGTGGTGGTGCTGCGCTTCGGCCAGCAGGTGCGCACCCTCGGCCGTGGCCAGCGCCTGGCACCGGGGATCGTGTTGCAGGACATCGACGCCGATGGCCTGATTTTCGACAACCAGGGGCGGCGCGAACGCCTGCCCTGGCCGCCACGCCCCGCCGTGACCGGCTTCAAGCGGCAAGGATGAACGATGCTGGTGAAATATTGCGTGGCCGCCGCCTTGAGCCTGGCGCTTACCCTGGCCTGGGCCGAAGAGCCGGAAACCTTTGCTGACGACGGTACGCCGCTGTACGAGGTGAACTTCGTCGACACTGAACTGGGCGAATTCATCGACAGCGTGTCGCGTATCACCGGCACCACCTTCATCGTCGACCCGCGGGTCAAGGGCAAGGTCACCGTACGTACCGTCGATCGCCACGATGCCGATGCGATCTACGACATTTTCCTCGCTCAGCTACGCGCCCAGGGCTTTGCAACGGTCGACCTGCCCAACGGCAGCGTGAAGATCGTCCCCGATCAGGCTGCGCGGCTGGAGCCGGTGCCGGTCGAACCCGCCGGCAAGAAAAGCGCAGGCAGTGATGGCGTGGCCACCCGGGTGTTCAATGTGCGCAACGCCGCCAGCGAACAGATGCTCGGCATTCTCAAACCGTTGATCGACCCCCGCGTCGGCGTGATCACGCCTTATCCAGCGGCCAATCTGCTGGTGGTCACCGACTGGCGCAGCAACCTCGAACGCATCGACAGCCTGTTGCGCCAGCTCGACCAGGTCAGCGACGAGCCGCTGCAGGTCATGCCACTGCGCCACGCCAGCGCCGCCGATACCGCGCAGCTGCTGACCCGCCTGCTGGCCCGCGAGCAGGGCGCCGACAGCACCCAGGTGGTCGCCGACCCGCGCAGCAATGCCTTGCTGGTGCGGGGTAGCACCGACCGGGTCAGGACGCTGTTGCGCCAGCTCGACCAGCCCAGCGAAAACCGCCAAAGCAGCAACACCCAGGTGATCTACCTGCGCCATGCCAATGCCGGCGAGGTGGTCAAGGTGCTGCGCGGCCTGAGCCAGGAAGGTGCCGCGCCCAGCGAAGCTACGGGCGAAGGTGAGGGCAAGGAGCAACCGCTGATGGCAGCCGCCAGTGATTCGGGCATCCGCCTGGAATATGAAGAAGGTACCAATGCCGTGGTCATGGTCGGGCCCGACAGCGAACTGGCCGCCTACCGCTCTATCGTCGAGCAGCTGGACATCCGCCGCGCCCAGGTGGTGGTCGAGGCGATCATTGCCGAAGTGTCCGACAGCAGCGCCCAGGAGCTCGGCGTGCAGTGGCTGTTCGCCGACGAAAAGTTCGGCGCCGGCATCGTCAACTTCGGCAGCAACGGGGTGAACATTGCCAACATCGCCGGCGCCGCTGCCAGTGGCGACAACGAAGCGCTTGGCGACCTGCTCTCGGCCACTACGGGCGCTACCGCCGGCATCGGCCATTTCGGCGGCGGTTTCAACTTTGCCATGCTGGTCAACGCCCTGAAGGGCAAGAGCGGCTTCAACCTGCTGTCCACGCCCACGCTGCTGACCCTGGACAACGCCGAGGCGTCGATTCTGGTCGGCCAGGAAGTGCCCTTCGTCACCGGCTCCGTAACGCAGAACAACGCCAACCCGTACCAGACCATCGAGCGCAAGGAAGTCGGGGTCAAGCTGCGCATCAAGCCACAGATCAACATCGACAACAGTGTGCGCCTGGACATCGTCCAGGAAGTCTCGTCGATCGCCGACTCCAGCGCCGCCAGCGACGTGATCACCAACAAACGCGAGATCAAGACCAAGGTCATGGTCGAGGACAACGGCCTGGTGATCCTCGGCGGGCTGATCAGCGACGAGCTGAGCACCAGCGATCAGCGCGTGCCATTGCTGGGCGATATCCCGTACCTGGGCCGGCTGTTCCGCTCCGACGCCAGCAAGAACACCAAGCAGAACCTGATGGTCTTCATCCGCCCGCGCATCCTGCGTGACGGGCCGAGCCTGGCCGGCTTGAGCGAAGACAAGTACCGCACCCTGCAACAGACCACACCGCTGCAGTTGCCGGATCTTGCCCAGGACGCCCAGCTGCTGCGGGTGTTCCCGGCCAGCCGCGCGCGCCTTGAAGGCGGTGACTGGTGATGCTGCCGTATCGCCTGGCGCGCCAGGCCGGCCTGGCCATGGCCCCGGAGGAGGCGGGCTGGCAGTTGTGGCTGCGCCACGATGCCGACAGCGATCAACTGCAGGAACTGCTGCGTGTGCACGGTCAGCCCGTGGCGCTGAATTACCTGGAGCCGGCGGCCTTCGATGAGCGCCTTGGCCAGCTGTACCAGGCCGGCGATGCCGCTACCGCAGCGCTGATCGAAGGCATTGGCGAGCAGGTCGACCTCGACAGCCTGATGAGCGAAATGCCGCGCATCGAAGACCTGCTCGAAAGCGATGACGAAGCCCCGGTGATCCGCTTGATCAACGGCCTGTTCGGCCAGGCCTTGCGCCTGCGTGCCTCGGACATTCATATCGAGACCTTCGAGCAGAGCCTGGTGGTGCGCCTGCGGGTCGACGGCCACCTGCGCGAGGTGCTGCGCCCGCCGCGGGCGCTGTCGGCGATGCTGGTGTCGCGGATCAAGGTCATGGCGCGCCTGGACATCGCTGAAAAGCGCCAGCCCCAGGACGGCCGCATCACCTTGCGGGCCGCCGGGCGTGAAGTGGACGTGCGTGTCTCGACCTTGCCCGGCATCCACGGCGAACGCGTGGTGATGCGCGTGCTCGACAAGCAGGCCAGCTTGCTGGCACTGGGCAACCTGGGCATGCCCGGCGCTGTGCTGCAGGGCCTGCGCAGTTGCCTGGCGCGGCCCAACGGCATCGTGCTGTCGACCGGCCCGACCGGCTCGGGCAAGACCACCACGCTGTACGCCAGCCTCAACAGCCTCAACGACGGCAGCCGCAACATCCTTACCGTCGAAGACCCGGTGGAATACGCCATTGCCGGCATCGGCCAGACCGCCATCAACCCGCGTGCCGGGCTGACCTTCGCCAGTGGCCTGCGCGCCATCCTGCGCCAGGACCCGGACGTGATCATGCTCGGCGAAATCCGCGACCAGGAAACTGCGCAGATCGCCGTGCAGGCCAGCCTCACCGGCCATCTGGTGTTGTCGACACTGCACACCAACAGCGCGGTGGGCGCAGTCACCCGCCTGCGCGACATGGGCATCGAGCCGTTTCTGATCGCCTCGTGCCTGCGCGGCGTGCTGGCCCAGCGCCTGGTGCGACGCCTGTGCCGCTGCGCGGTGGCTCAGCCGCTGCAACCAGCCGAACGCGCCCTGTGGCCGGAGCTGGCGGCGCTGGGCAGCAGCCATCACCCGGTTGGCTGCGAGCAGTGCCAGGGCAGCGGCTATGTCGGCCGGCTGGGCCTCTACGAATTCATCGAGCTCGACGCTGGTCTGATCGCCTTGCTGTACGACGGCGCCAGCGAGCTGGCGATGCAGGACTACCTGGCCGAGCGCCGCCAGAGCCTGGTGGCGATGGCCAGCGACTGCCTCGCCCGCGGCGAGACCAGCCTGGCCGAAGTGCTGCGCGTGGTCGAGGGCTGAGCCATGCCGACCTTTCGCTACCAGGCCGTCGACCTTGCCGGCAAGACTCACAAAGCCAGCCTGCAGGCGGATACGGAACGCCACGCACGCCAGCTGCTGCGCGAGCAGGGCCTGTTTGCCCGGCAGTTGCAGCGTGATGCCGGTGGCACCCGGCAACCGCGCCGGCAGCGCCTGAGCCGTGCCCAGCTGTGTGAGCTGACCCGCCAGCTGGCGACCCTGACCGGAGCCGGCATTCCGCTGGTCGATGCCCTCGCCACCCTCGAACGTCAGTTGCGCCAGCCGGCTCTGCACACAGTGCTGGTGGCGCTGCGGGGTTCGCTTGCCGAAGGCCTGGGGCTTGCCCGCAGCCTGGCCCGCCAGGGCGCGCCGTTCACCGGTTTGTATTGCGCGCTGGTCGAGGCCGGCGAGCGCTCCGGACGCCTGGCACAGGTGCTGACACGCCTGGCCGATCACCTTGAGCAGGTGCAGCGCCAGCAGCACAAAGCACGTACTGCCTTGATCTATCCCTGCGTGCTGATGGGCGTGTCGCTGGCCGTGGTGATCGGCCTGATGACCTTCGTCGTGCCCAAGCTCACCGAACAATTTGCCCATGCCGGGCAGAGCCTGCCGCTGATCACATCGTTGCTTATTGGCCTCAGCCAGGGCTTGGTGCACGCCGGCCCCTGGCTGATGGGGCTGGCGATCCTCAGCACGCTGCTGGGCAGCTGGCTGCTGCGTAAACCGCACTGGTGCTTGCGCCGCGATGACCTGCTGTTGCGCCTGCCGCGCATCGGCGCTTTGTTGCAGGTGTTGGAGAGCGCCCGCCTGGCGCGCAGCCTGGCGATCCTCACCAGCAGTGGCGTGGCCCTGCTCGAAGCCCTGCAAGTGGCCACCGAAACCGTCGGCAACCGCCGCATTCGCCTGGCCATGGAACAGGTACGCCAGCAGGTGCAGGGCGGCACCAGCCTGCACCGGGCGCTGGATGCCTGCCAACAGTTTCCACCGCTGCTGGTGAACATGGTCGGCAGCGGCGAAGCCAGCGGCACCCTGGCCGACATGCTCGAACGCGTCGCCGATGACCAGGAGCGCGGCTTTGCCCGCCAGGTGGACACCGCCATGGCGCTTTTCGAACCCCTGATGATCCTGGTGATGGGCGCCGTGGTGCTGTTCATCGTGCTGGCGGTGCTGCTGCCGATCATGCAACTCAACCAGGGCCTGCAACTGTAGATGACAAGGAGTATCCCCATGCAGCATCGACGCAACCGCCAGCGCGGCTTCACCCTCATGGAAATCATGGTGGTGATCTTCATCATCGGCCTGCTGATCGCCGTGGTCGCCCCCAGCGTGCTCGGCAACCAGGACAAGGCCATGAAGCAGAAAGTCATGGCCGACCTGGCCACGCTGGAGCAGGCGCTGGACATGTACCGCCTGGACAACCTGCGGTTCCCCAGCAATGAACAGGGTCTGGCCGCGCTGGTGAAGAAACCGGCCCAGGAACCGCTGCCGCGTTCGTGGCGCAGCGACGGTTATGTGCGCCGCCTGCCGGAAGACCCGTGGGGCACGCCATACCAGTACCGCATGCCGGGTGAGCATGGCCGGGTCGATGTCTATTCGCTGGGCGCCGACGGTGTGCCGGGTGGCGAAGGGCAGGATGCCGACCTGGGCAATTGGGCGCTGTAATCGATGCCTGGCCAGCGGGGTTTCAGCCTGATCGAGTTGTTGGTGGTGCTGGCCATTGCCGGGCTCATGACTGGGCTTGCTGTCGCTTGGCTCGACAGCGGCAAAGCCAGTGTCGATCAGGCATTGCAGCGCTTGGCCGCGCACGTTCATACGCAAGCTGCGCTGGCGCGGCACGCCGGGCAGTTGCGCGGATTGCGCTGGACCGGCCAGCGCCCTGAGTTCGTGCGCCGTGAACGCGAAGGTTGGGTGGTCGAAGCAGTCAGCCTGGGTGATTGGCCCAAGGGCTTGCGCCCGGACTGGCCGGCCAGTGCTCAGCCACGCTTGCTGTTCACGCCGCAGGGTTGGGCCCAACCAGGCACCGTGCAGTGGCGTTGGGCCGAGGGTAGCCAGCGTTGGGACTGGAGCCGCGACGGCCAATTGCGCACGGCATTGTCGCCATGAAGCGCCGGCAGCATGGCTTCACTTTGCTGGAAGTGACCGTGGCCCTGGCGATTGCCGCCGTGCTGGCAGTGATCACCAGCCAGGTCTTGCGCCAGCGTCTGGCGGTGCAGGCCAGCGTGCAGCAACACCGCCTCGGCGTGCTCTGTGCCCGCGAACTGCAGGCGCGTTTTTCCGTCGAGCAGTACTGGCCGGCCAGCAACCAGGCCGATGGCGTGCTGAACCAGGGCGGCCAGGCCTGCCACTGGCAGCTGCAACTGCGCCGCACAGGTGTGCGCAACCTGCGCCGCGGCGAGATGCAGCTGTACGCCGACCGCGATCAGCGCCTGCCACTAGGCCAGTACACGGTCTTTCTGGAGCGACCATGAAGCAGCGGCAAGCGGGCTTGACCCTGATCGAACTGATGGTGGCCATGGCGCTCACTGCCTTGCTGGGGGTGATGCTCGCCGCCCTGGTCAATGGCTGGCTCAAGGTCCGAGAACGGTTGCAGGTGACCCGGCAGGAAACCGGCGTGCTGGAATTTTGCCTGGCACTGGAGCGGCGCTTCGACAGCCCGGTGCTGCGACGGGTGTACGAACAACGCTTGCCCCTGGCCAGCCGCTGGCTCGACTGGCAAGCCGACCGTCAACAATTGTTGTGGGTGGCGGCCGCTGCCGTGCCTGAAGCCGAAGGCGGCTCGCGATTGCAGCGCCAACGCCTGCGTTTCGATGCTCGTGATCAACGCCTGCTGCTGGAGACTTCAGCAGACCTGTATGCCGCCAGTGAACCGCGTTGGCTTTTACGTGAGCAACTGCAGCATGTCACTGCGTTCAACGTCCTATATCACCAGGGCGGCCGCTGGCTGCCCTGGCCTTCCGATCAACCCGCGCATCCCGGCCGTGGCGTGCGCGTGCAACTGCAGCGTGATGGAGCACCCTATGACTGCACCTTCATCCTCCCGTGGGGGCGTTCATGAAGCTTGATTGGCGCCGACGCACGCCGGCCCAGCCCTGGTTGCTGCTGCGACCGGGTGAAATCTGGGACTGGCTGCTGGTCGTAAAGGGTATCGCGCAGCGTGAAGGGCAGGGCGAGCCACCGGCGAACCCGCAGGCACGGGTAGCGTTGATCATTCCCGGCGAGCGCTGCAGCCAGTTTCAACTGGCCGCCCCGCCCGGGCTCAAGCGTGATGATTGGCCGCTGCTCTTGGAAGATCACTTGCTGCAGGGCGCGGACGAGGTGCAATGCGCCTACCTCTCTCGCCAGGCAGGGCAGTTGCGCCTGTTGGCAGTCGACCGCCGGCATCTGGAAGGCTGGCGTGGGCAATGTACCGAGTGGGGGCTGCAGATCGAACGCTGCTGGGCCGAGTTCCAGCTGTTGCCCAAGCCTGAGGTGGGCACGGCCCTGCAATGGCGGCGGTCGTCGGGTCTTTGCTTGTATCAGGGAATGACGGCAGAGGGACGTGAGCACTGGCTGGCCTGGCCTGAAGCGCTAGGTGATCCGCCGCAGCAGCCCTGGCACGGACTGAGCAGAGCAACGTTGACCGGTCGCTGGCCTACCACGCTGGCGCCGCTGGACAAGCTGCCAAGCCTGTTCGGACGCTCGCGTCAGGTGCGCTCGCTACCCGCTGTGCCGGCATCGCAACGGCGCCTGATGGCCGCCTGCCTGGTACTGGCCGTGGTGTGGGGCGGTTTGTGGCTCAGCCAGCAGTGGCGCCAGGTACAAACCTGGCGTGGGCAAGTGCTGGCAGTAACCGGCGCCCAGGCCAGCCCACGGCAGGCGGCGCAAGCGCTGAAACGCCTGCGCGAAAGCGAATTGCAACAGCAACTGCGCGTGCGCCAGCTCGAAGACCTGCAGGCACGCTTGCAAGCCTGGCTGCAAGACCATCCCGGCTGGCGCCTGCAAGCGGTGCGCTTCGACGGCCAGCGCTGGCACCTGCGCCTTGAAGGCGAAGGGAGCGCGCCGCCATGGCAAGAAATGGCCAGTGCCGCGGGGGCTGCGGTGCAGGTGCAAGGCGCTGCGCCGTCGACACAGGTGGTGTTCGATCTGGGAGCGGCAACATGAGCCGAAACTGGATTCAGCGCCATCGCCTGCCGCTTGCCTGGTGCCTGATCGGCGCCTTGCTGGCGTTGCTGGTACTGCGCGAAGGCTTGGGGCAGTGGCGTGAGCTTGGCCAATGGCGCGTGCTGGCAGAGCAGGCTGGCGCCCTGCATCGGGGCCCAAGTGTAAGCCTGGAGCGGTTGCGCCAATCTGCCCAGGCCAGGCAGATCGAACTCATTGATGTCGAGACGCAAGGCAGCCACTGGCAACTGCGCGGACAGGTGACCGATGAGCGTGTGCTGCAAGGCTGGATGCAAGCCTTGCAGGCGGAAGGCGTCCGGCCGCTGCAGTGGGGCCTGGAACAGGATGCCAAGGGCCTGCGTTTCGATCTGGTGGTGCAACCATGAGGCGCCGGTGGTGGTTGTGGGTCGGGCTGGTCTTCTGCCTGACCTTGCTGGTGGAGCTGCCGGCCGCCTGGGTGGCACGCGTTGCTGGCCTGCCGATGCACGACGTCAGTGGCAGCCTGTGGCACGGCCAGGCCCGCCAGTTCGGGGTTGTCGGCCCCCTGCGCTGGACGCTGCAGCCCTGGCGTCTGCAGGCCAATGCGCAGCTGGGTTTCCAAGGGCAGGGCTGGCAGTTGCGCGCCGAGGGTTGGCCAGGGCGCTGGCAGCTCGACGCTACCGCGCTGGGTAGCCAGCCGACGGTGCTCACCGACTTCCGGCTGGCCGGGCAATGGCAGGGGGCGCTGCGCCTGCATGGCGCGGGGCGCCAATGTCGAGGTAGCCAAGGGCGGGTAGGCGTAACCGACCTGGCCTTGAGCGAACCGTGGTCGCTGGGGTTGGGACAGGGCTGGATCGAGGTGGATTGCAGTGCTGGCTGGCACCTTCGCGGGCAACTGGCGCAGCAGGGCGAACATGGACTCAAGCTGGATGCCGACCTGCTGGCTCATCGGGCAACGGTCGCACTCGATTTGCAACCGGACGCCGGCCTGACTGCATTGTTGCGGGGCATGCAGTGGTTGGGGCCGCAGGCGCTGTCTGGCCGCAAGGAGATCAACTGGTAGCGATCGTTCCTACAGACGTTTCTGAAGTTACAAAAAAAGGCTATTCAAACGAAATGCCTACCGCTGGCTCGGGAGATCCGGTTTCTCTGGGGTGTGGCTTTCTGATATCGCCTCTGACCCGGTGTAGCACGCGCCGCACAAGGCTTGAGCTGGGTTGACAGTGCAACGCCTGTAGCTATTTACTCGGCGCCTTTCACGGATGAACACACGGCAATTGGATTGAAACGTTTACCGTGCATTTCATGGAGATGCTGATGTTGATGGATCGGCGCGACCGGGTCGCAAGCTATGCCCTATCTGGCGAACAGGAGTAACCCCTCATGTTCGAAGCAGCCAGGTTCGGCGACGAGATTTCGCACACCAGTGCACTGGGGGGCTTCCTGATCGGCGCCGCCCTGGGCATCGCACTGGTGGCTACGGTGGCCATCGCCACCTTCACCTGCGGGTTCGGCGTGGCCTTGCTCGCCGGTATGGCAGCGGGCATTGGAGGCAGCTTGCTGACCGCCGCCGGGGAGGCGATAGGCAGTATGTTCTCATCCCCCTCTGGGACGATAACCACTGCCTCACCCAACGTCTTCATCAACAGCCGCAAGGCCGCCCGGGTCGAAAAAAGCATCGGCGCCTGCGACAAACACCCCGGCCCGGTGCAGATCGCCGAAGGCTCGACCAACGTCTTCATCAACAGCGTGGCAGCGGCGCGCAAGGGCGACAAGCTGACCTGCGGCGCGACCATTTCCGGCGGTTCGGACAATGTCATCATCGGCGGCGGCACCTACCGATACCTGCCGGTGGACGACGAGATCCCGAAATGGCTGCGCACCACCGTCGACGTACTGATGGCCGTCGCTGGCGCCGCTGGCGGCATCGCCCAGCTGATCAAAGCCGGTACCCAGGCCGGTATGAAAGCCATCATGCCGTGCGCCCTCAAGTTCACTGCAGGCTTCGTCGCTGGCGAAGTCGCCAGCCGCTACGTGGTCGAACCGGTCGCCCGCCGCGCAATCGGCGGCCTGACCGGCAACCCGGTCGACCTCACCACCGGCCGTAAACTGATCCCTGACGAAATCGACTTCAGCCTCCCAGGCCTGATGCCGATCGAGTGGTCGCGCTTCTACGCCAGCGACCTCACCGTCGCCAGCGTGCTCGGCCGCGGCTGGGTGCTGCCGTGGGAACAAAGCCTGCGCCGCAGCGGCAGCTTCGTTTACCTCACCGACAACCAGGGCCGCGAAGTCCCGTTCGTCAACATTCTGCCAGGCGAGCGCATCTACAACCCGCACGAGCAGGTGTACCTGGTGTGCACCGAGGGCGGCCACTACATCCTGCAGACGCTGGACAACCTGTTCTTCTACTTCGGCGAAGTGCCGGACACCGACACCGACGTCCCACTGCAGCGCATCGAAAATGCCCTCGGCCATTTCCTGCACTTCACCCGCACCCCCGAAGGCACGCTGACCGACATCAGCGCCACCGGCGGCACCCGCGTACACCTGCACTACGACAACCCGCTGGGCCGCCTGACCGAGGTCAAGCGGGTGGTCAACCACCAGCCCGTGGAAACCCTGGCCCAGTACCGCTACGACGAACACGGCCAGCTCAGCGCCGTGGTCAACCGCAACGGCGACACCGTACGCAGCTTCAGCTACGCCGACGGCGTAATGGTCACCCACAGCAATGCCATTGGCCTGGGCTGCCACTACCGCTGGGAAACCCTCGACGGAAAACCCCGCGTGGTCGAACACTGGACCAGCGACGGCGAACACTTCCATTTCCGCTACGACTTCGCCGCGCGCACCAGCTGGGCCACCGACGTGCTCGGCCGCGAACTGGAGATTCACTACAACGAAGACCACCGCGTCATCGCCAGCCGCGACTACGGCGGCGAACGCTACGCCATCGACCTGGACGACAACGGCAACATGGTCGGCCTGGACCTGCCCGACGGCAACCGCCTGCACTTCAAGTACGACGAATTCGCCCGCCTGCTGGAAGAAACCGACCCGCTGGGCCGCACCATCGCCTACGAGTACCACCACCTGACCACCCTGGTGACCAAGGTCACCTATCCGGACGGGAGCACCTGGCAGGCGCGCTACGACGACAAGGGCAACCTGCTTGCCGAATTCGATGCCCTCGGCCAGATGACCGAATACCTCAACGGCGAAGATGGCCTGCCGCACACCATCATCGATGCGACGTACAAGTCCAAGTACCTGTGGTGGAACACCCTGGCCCAGGTCGAGCGCTATCAGGACTGCTCGGGCAAGAGCACCTACTACCGCTATGACGAGCGTCAGCACCTGGTGGCGGTGACCGATGCGCTGAAGCAGACCACCACGCTGGAGCGCAAGCCGGACGGGGAGGTGGTCAGGATCGACCATCCGGACGGCACGGCGGAGACCTTTACCTACAACGTCTACGGTCAGGTACTGACCCACACCGACGGCAAGGGCCAGACCACGCGGCTAATGCGCACCGCCCGAGGGCTACCGAGCAGCCGCCAGGATGCCAAAGGCCAGCGGGTCAGGTACGAGTACGACAAGGCCGTGCGCCTGACCGCGCTGGTCAATGAAAACAGCATGCCGTACCGCTTTGCCTACGATGCTTCGGACCGGCTGATTGAAGAAGTGCGGGTGGACAACCTGACCCGGCGCTTCACCTATAACGACGGCGGCCATCTGACCCGGCTGGATGAAATCGGCTACGGCGAAAATGGCGAACAGCCGCAACGCGAAACACTGTTCGAGCGCGACCCGATTGGCCGCCTGCTGGCCAAGCTCAACCGCGATGCCCGCCAGGAATTCGAGTACGACGAGGCAGACCGGCTGCTGAGCATTGAGCGCACACCGACCAGTGTCGGCAAGCAACTGGGCATCACGGATGAGAAGCTGAGTTACAACTATGACCTGCTGGGACGCATGACACAGGAACTCACGCCCCAAGGTGCCCTGGACTACGAATACGATCCGCTGAGCAACCTGACCACACTGACCCTGCCGGATGGGCGCAAGGTCAATCACCTGTACTACGGCAGCGGCCACCTGCACCAGCTGAACCTGGACGGCCAGGTGATCAGCGACATGGAGCGCGACGACCTACACCGCGAGGTGTACCGCACGCAGGGCAAGCTGACCAGTTGCTTTGGGTACGACGCGATGGGGCGCAAGGCGTGGCAATTTGCGTCCACTCTGCCCGCCGACAAGCTGTCGCAGGTGCATAACAACGGCATCAATACCTCGTTGCTGGTGGAGCATGCGTACAACCCGATTCACCGGCGTTACCAGTACGACCCGGCAGGGGAGTTGGTGCGCACGCTGGACAAGCTGCGTGGTGAGATCAAGTACGAATACGAAGCCAACGGCCAGTTGCACAGCCGCGATACCGGCTCGTTAGTTGGCAGCGAAGAGTTCCGCTACGATCCGGCAGCCAACCGCTTGGACTTCAATGCACGGCAGCTGGAGAAGGTCAAAGACAACCGCATCAAGCGTTGGCGGGATCAGGAGTATCGCTATGACCCGTGGGGCAACCTGATCGAGAAGCGCTCGGGGCATAGCAAGCTGCAGAGTTTTAGTTATGACTGCGAGAACCGACTAGTTCGGGCTGAGACGCTGGTGAACGGTAAGCTGGAAAGCACCGGGCAGTATCGGTATGACAGCCTGGGGCGGCGGGTAGCCAAGCAGTCGGAGATCAACGGCATCACGGAGCAGAAGCACTTCCTCTGGCAAGGGCTGCGGATGCTGCGTGAGGAGACACCGGGGCAGAGCATCCTCTATCTCTACGAGCCCGGCAGCTATGCGCCACTGGCACGGGTGGATCAGGCGGAAGGAGACGAGCAGAAGGTTTACTACTTCCATACGGACCAGATTGGGACGCCGCTGGAATTAAGTAACAGCGAAGGAGAGATTGTCTGGCAGGCGACGTATCGTTCGTGGGGCGCGATTGAGCAACTAACAGTAGATAGAGTTGAGCAAAACCTACGTTTTCAAGGGCAGTACTCAGATACAGATACGGGGCTCCATTACAATACTTTCCGATACTATGATCCTGAGTGTGGTCGGTTCAGTACACAGGATCCCATTGGCTTGTCCGGAGGTTTAAGCCTCTATCAATATGCAATAAATCCTATTGCTTGGGTTGATCCGTGGGGCTGGAGTGCAAAACCCTCACACTCTCCCGACGTGGCTAAGTGGTTGGATAAAGGCGGATCAGTTCACATGGAAGTTGAAAGTCGGACGTGGGTATACCAAGACTGGGAAGGTAACGTTGTAAGGTATCCTGAAGGGCATCCGGATTTCACTCCTTACCAACGGCAGCAAGTTGATGTTCCTGACCTAAAAGGAAATCATGGTAAGAATCCTGGGGGGGATTTCGGTAAATCAGATGCTCTTGCGCCTAAAGGGAAAGCGGATTATTCGAAAAATACTTGGCATCATCATGAAAATATGAGAACTATGCAAGAGGTTCCAAAAAATATACATAACCGATTCACGCACTCAGGTGGCGTGAAGAACATGAAATCTTCCTGTTAGAGTGGTGAGTTTATGCCGATTGTATATAAGCCTGGTCTGAAGAATTCTGAGATAAATACTGTTGAGTCTGCGTTGCAGCTTGTGCTGCCTGGTAACTATAAGGCACTCCTAGGGAGAATGAATGGTTTTTATTTAACTGATCCGGACTACGGTCAGCTAACCTTGCCAGCGATCGATGAGGGTGTCATAAGCTTTGATCGCCTCTTCGGGGTGAATCCCGATGAGGAGTGTAATGATATTATCAGTTTCAATAGTGAGTTTATTGGTGAGCTGGATTTTATAAAAGGTGTTTTAGCTATTGGTGAGGATGGCGGGGGTAATCCGTACGTGCTAGTAACTGAGTCAGGCCGGGAAGGAGTGTATTATTGGGATCGTACACACCTGCATGAGGGGGATTTAATTAATAAATTTGATATTGCTGAGCAGGGGGATTGCGGTCATCTGTATTTTGTTTCAAATGATATTGATAGCTTTTTCGATATGATTGTTGCTTCCCTCGGCGGGGGTGTGGCATTAATTGAAGAGGTTTGATGTTGCAGCTTTTAAGCGTTGATGAGGGGTGATATTTTGAGTTTGTGCTGTTTGGCCCCTCTCATTCGAAGTAAATATTTATGTTTGTTTAGGCTAACCTTGTCGTTTTGGGCGTCTAGGCGGTCGTAAGGGTGTGTTTCGAGCTCTGAGTTACTTGGTGTATTCGCTCGTTCGGTCTCGCGTTGCGAATTGAGATCTTTAAAATTTCGAAAATAACCAGAACCAGATGCTTACTGGTTCTATCTGCTTTCATCATATGCTTAATGAGCAGTAAGAGTTGCGGCGGGCGGCTTCGTTGCTGGCGAAGTCGCCAGCCGCTACGTGGTCGAACCGGCCGCCCGCCGCGCAATCGGCGGCCTGAACGGCAATCCGTTGGACTTGACGACTGGCCGCAAATTGCTGGCCAATGAAACGGATTTCGTCCTGTCCGGGATGATGCCGATCGAGTGGTCGCGTTTTTACGCCAGCGACCTGACCGTCGACAGCGTGCTCGGCCGCGGCTAGGTGCTGCCGTAGGAACAAAGCCTGCGCCGCTGCGGCGGCTTCGTGTACCACACCGACAACCAAGGGCGCTGTGTCCCGTTCATTGACCTTGAACTGGGCGAAAGCCTCTACAACCCGAACGAAAAGATCCATCTGGTCCGCACCGTAGGCGGTCACTACCTGCTGCAGACCTTGGACAACGTGTTCTTCGACTTCGGTGAAGTGCCGGACGACAACACCGCCGTACCGCTGTACCGCCTGGAAAACGCACTGGGTCACTACCTGCAGTTCACCCGGGATGCCAATCAGCGCCTGACCGATATCAGCGCGCCGGGCAATGTGCGGATCCACCTGCATTACGAGCACCCCCTCGGTCGCCTGACCGAAGTCAAACGCATCGTCGACCAGCACGCCGTGGAAACCCTGGTGCGCTACCGATACGACGACAACGGCCAGCTGAACGAAGTCATCAACCGCAACGGCGATTCAGTACGCCGCTTCGCCTACGGCGATGGCCTGATGGTCCGCCATAGCAATGCCCTCGATCTGATCTGCGAGTACCGCTGGCAAACCCAGCACGACAAGCCCCGCGTGGTCGAACACTGGACCAGCGACGGCGAGCATTACCATTTCCGCTATGACTTCTCTCAGCGCACCAGCTGGGCCACAGACGTCTTGGGCCGCGAGCTGGAGATCCACTACAACGAAGACCGCCGCGTCATCGCCAGCCGCGACTTTGGCGGCGAGCGCTACGGCATGGATTTCGATGCGTTCGGCAACATCGTTGGCTTCACCTTGCCGGACGGTAATCACCTGGCGCTCAAGTACGACGACTTTGGCCGCCTGGTCGAAGAAACCGACCCGCTGGGCCGCACGATCCGCTACAAGCACCACCTCGCCACGCCGCTGGTGACCGAAACCCAGTTCCCGGACGGTAGCGTCTGGCAGTCCCGCTACGACGGCAAGGGCAACCTGATCGCCGAGACCGATCCCCTGGGCCACAAGACCGAATACCTCAACGGTGAAGACGGCCTGCCGCACACCATCATCGATGCCAACTTCAAGTCCAAATACCTGTGGTGGAACGCCTACGCCCAGGTCGATCGCTTCGAGGACTGCTCAGGCAAAAGCACCTACTACCGCTACGATGAGCGGCAACACCTGATCGCCGTCACCGATGCGCTGAACCAGACCACCACGCTGGAGCGCAAGCCCGACGGTGAAGTGCTGCGCATCCACCATCCGGATGGCACGGCAGAATCCTTTACCTACAACAGCCTCGGCCAGGTACTGACCCACACCGACGGCAAAGGCCAGACCACGCGCTTGCAACGTACTTCTCGTGGCTTGCCGAGCAGTCGCCAGGATGCGAAAGGGCAGTGGATTCGTTATGAGTACGACAAGGCGATTCGCCTGACCGCGTTGGTCAACGAAAACAGTGCGGCTTATCGCTTTGCCTATGACGCCTCGGACCGGCTGAGTGAAGAAGTGCGGGTCGATAACCTGACCCGGCGTTTCAGCTATGACGCTGGCGGCAATTTGGTTCGCCTGGACGAAATCGGCTATGGCGAAAACGGCGAGCGCCCGGAGCGCAACACGCTGTTCGAGCGTGACGCGATTGGCCGCTTGCTGGCCAAGGTCAACCGCGACGCCCGCCAGGATTTTGAGTACGACGAGGCTGACCGGCTGTTGAGCATTCAGCGCCTACCGACCAGTGTCGGCAAACAGCTGGGCATCACGGATGAGAAGCTGAGTTACCGCTACGATCTGCTGGGACGATTGACGCAGGAACTCACGCCCCAAGGTGCACTGGATTATGAATACGACCCGCTCAGCAACCTGACCACACTGACCCTGCCGGACGGGCGCAAGGTCAACCACCTGTACTACGGCAGCGGCCACCTGCACCAGCTGAACCTGGACGGCCAGGTGATCAGCGACATGGAGCGCGATGACCTGCACCGCGAGGTGTATCGCACACAGGGCAAGCTGACCAGTTGCTTTGGTTACGACGCGATGGGGCGCAAGGCGTGGCAGTTTGCATCCACGCTGCCCGCCGACAAGCTGTCGCAGGTGCACAACCCTGGCATCAATACCTCGTTGCTGGTGGAGCATGCGTACAACCCAATTCACCGCCGTTACCAGTACGACCCGGCAGGCGAGTTGGTGCGCACGCTGGACAAGCTGCGCGGCGAGATCAAGTACGAATACGAAGCCAACGGGCAGTTGCATAGCCGTGACACCGGCTCACTGGTTGGCAGCGAAGAATTCCGCTACGACCCGGCAGCCAACCGTTTGGACTTCAATGCGCGGCAGTTTGAGAAGGTTAAAGACAACCGCATCAAGCGCTGGCGCGATCAGGAGTATCGCTATGACCCGTGGGGCAACCTGATCGAGAAGCGCTCGGGGCATAGCAAGCTGCAGAGTTTTAGCTATGACTGCGAGAACCGACTAATCCGTGCTGAGACGCTGGTCAATGGCAAGTTGGAGAGCACAGGCTCGTACCGCTATGACAGTCTGGGGCGGCGGGTTGCCAAGCAGTCGGAGATCAACGGCATCACCGAGCAGAAGCGCTTCCTCTGGCAAGGGCTGAGGATGCTGCGTGAGGAGGTGCCGGGGCAGAGCATCCTGTATTTCTACGAACCTGGCAGTTATGCGCCATTGGCGCGTGTAGATCAGGCCGAGGGCGAAGAGCAGAAGGTTTATTACTTCCATACGGACCAGATTGGTACGCCGCTCGAATTAAGTAACAGCGAAGGCGAGATTGTCTGGCAGGCGACGTACCGTTCGTGGGGCGCGATTGAACAGCTTGCAGTCAAGGATATCGAGCAGAACCTGCGCTTTCAAGGCCAATACTTCGATCTTGAGGCGGAGCTACATTACAATACATTCCGGTACTACGATCAGGAACTAGGTAGATTTACGACTCAGGATCCAATAGGTACAAATGGAGGACTTAATCTTTATCGATATGCACCAAATCCATTGTCTTGGATTGACCCTTGGGGATGGATGGCGTTCTGGAAGCCGCTCAAACCCGATGGCATGGGGCATCATCCTTTCCCGCGTGCACATGCAAACACTCACGGCTTCCCTGAATTGGGTACTAAGCTAGATTCTCCATCATGGTTCCCGAACGAGGTTGAGGGTTCTGATAAGTTGCATCAAGAATTCCATGATTCGATCAGGAAGGAAGGTGTTCCATTTAACAGAAAGTTTGATGGGTCTTCTGAAGAGTTAATTAAGAAGCTGGACAAGGCATATGAAAGCTTTCCTCAAAAAGGAACGCTGAAAATTCCACGGACCGGAGAGGTTCTTGCAAAAAATGTAACAATCGGTGAGGCCCTGACAAAGTCTCTTGGTAAAAGTAGCGGCAACAAATCTGCAGGTGGGTGTGGCTAAATGAAGAGATACGCACAAATTGAATTGTTTTCTCCAGGTATTGTGTTGTTTGACCCGGTTGCTCTCTCAGGCTTTATAAAAGAGAAGGGCCTGACCGATGGCAATATTTTTGCACAGTTTCTTCAAGATGAAGCTTTGGGCCGGTCAGCTATTGAAAGGGGCGTGGTATGTCCAATTTATCAGATTTCTGAACAGGAATATGCTGTTTTCATTGAAGGAGTGGGTGGGGTAGAGGCTGAGTTGCCCACGCCTAAACTTTCATACTCTGGCTTTCCACTTAAGGTGGAATCAGGTGTATTAATTGTTTCTGATTTAAATGCTCTTCTCGATTGGGATGATAATTTTTTCTTGAACTACAAGGCGCAGTATGGCTCTCGGCTTCCGAGTAACGACTTTGTAGATGTCGACTCAGGTCTCTATAGCTTAACTATCAATGGATATGTAGGGCTTCACAGGCCCTCATCAGGACTTGGTTACGGTTTGATTTTCCGACCTGAGGTTAGCCTGCCAAGGGTTTCACAAGGTGCCTCGGTAGATGATGTGAGTTTTGAGCTTGGCGATTGAATTCTAATTAGCACTTTAAGACTTTTCAAGTGTTAAATTGAGTTCGCGTAGTTAGGTGCTTTGTTTTTGGTGGGGTGCCTTGTTCAGATGGGCTGGACCGCGCTCAGAAACGATCTTTAACATTCCTGGTGTGGAAGTGGATGCCAACTTTGTCTCATCACGCTTCCTAGCTTTATATATACTGCGAAGCCTAAATGATTCGCTGTGATGCTGCATGAGGTAAGTTAGATTTGTGAATGTGTTGACAGGGCGGTCTTGTCGCCAGCCGTTACGTGGTCGAACCGGTCGCCCGCCGCGCAATCGGCGGCCTGACCGGCAACCCGGTCGACCTCACCACCGGCCGCAAACTCATCCCTGACGATATCGACTACAGCCTGCCAGGCCTAATGCCGATCGAATGGTCGCGCATCTACGCCAGCGACCTTACCCTCGACAGCGTGCTCGGCCGCGGCTGGGTGCTGCCGTGGGAGCAAAGCCTGCGCCGCAGCGGCGACTTCCCAGCTGGGCCACCGACGTGCTCGGCCGCGAACTGGAGATTCACTACAACGAAGACCACCGCGTCATCGCCAGCCGCGACTACGGCGGCGAACGCTACGCCATCGACCTGGACGACAACGGCAGCATGGTCGGCCTGGGCCTGCCCGACGGCAATCGCCTGCACTTCAAATACGACGAATTCTCCCGCCTGCTCGAAGAAACCGACCCGCTGGGCCGCAATATCGCCTACGAATACCACCACCTGACCACCCTGGTAACCAAGGTCACCTACCCGGACGGCAGCACCTGGCAGGCGCGTTACGACGACAAGGGCAACCTGCTCGCCGAGTTCGATGCGCTCGGCCAGATGACCGAGTACCTCAACGGCGAAGATGGCCTGCCGCACACCATCATCGATGCGACCTACAAGTCCAAGTACCTGTGGTGGAACACCCTGGCCCAGGTCGAGCGCTATCAGGACTGCTCGGGCAAGAGCACCTACTACCGCTATGACGAGCGTCAGCACCTGGTGGCGGTGACCGATGCGCTGAAGCAGACCACCACGCTGGAGCGCAAGCCGGACGGGGAGGTGGTCAAGATCGACCATCCGGACGGGACGGCGGAGACCTTTACCTACAACGTCTACGGCCAGGTGCTGACTCACACCGACGGCAAGGGCCAAACCACCCGCCTGCTGCGCACCGCCCGCGGGCTACCCAGCAGCCGCCAGGACGCCAAAGGCCAGCGGGTCAGGTACGAGTACGACAAGGCCGTGCGCCTGACCGCGCTGGTCAACGAAAACAGCATGCCGTACCGCTTTGCCTACGATGCGTCGGACCGATTGATTGAAGAAGTGCGGGTGGACAACCTGACCCGGCGCTTCACCTACAACGACGGCGGCCATCTGACTCGGCTGGACGAAATCGGCTACGGCGAGAATGGCGAACAGCCGCAACGCGAAACGCTGTTCGAGCGCGACCCGATTGGCCGCCTGATGGCCAAGGTCAACCGCGATGCGCGGCAGGACTATGCCTATGACGATGTCGACCGGCTGCTGAGCATTGAGCGGCAACCCAGCGGCATCGGCAAGCAACTTGGCATCACTGAAGAAAAGCTCGAATACACCTATGACCTGCTCGGTAGGCTGACCCAGGAGATCGGCCCCCAGGGCACGCTCGACTACGAATACGACCCGCTGAGCAACCTGACCACACTGACCCTGCCGGACGGGCGCAAGGTCAATCATCTGTATTACGGCAGTGGGCACTTGCACCAGCTGAACCTGGACGGCCAGGTCATCAGCGACATGGAGCGCGATGACCTGCACCGCGAGGTGTACCGCACGCAGGGCAAGCTTACCAGTTGCTTCGGTTACGACGCGATGGGGCGCAAGGCGTGGCAGTTTGCGTCCACGCTGCCCGCCGACAAACTCTCGCAGGTGCACAGCACCGGTATCAACACCTCGTTGCTGGTGGAGCATGCGTACAACCCGATTCACCGGCGTTACCAGTACGACCCGGCAGGGGAGTTGGTGCGCACGCTGGACAAGCTGCGTGGTGAGATCAAGTACGAATACGAAGCCAACGGCCAGTTGCACAGCCGCGATACCGGCTCGTTAGTTGGCAGCGAAGAGTTCCGCTACGATCCGGCAGCCAACCGCTTGGACTTCAATGCACGGCAGCTGGAGAAGGTCAAAGACAACCGCATCAAGCGTTGGCGGGATCAGGAGTATCGCTATGACCCGTGGGGCAACCTGATCGAGAAGCGCTCGGGGCATAGCAAGCTGCAGAGTTTTAGCTATGACTGTGAGAACCGACTAGTCCGCGCTGAGACGCTGGTCAATGGCAAGCTAGAGAGCACAGGCGCTTACCGCTATGACACTCTGGGGCGGCGGGTTGCCAAGCAGTCGGAGATCAACGGCACTCCGGAGCAGAAGCGCTTCCTCTGGCAAGGGCTGCGGATGCTGCGTGAGGAGATGCCGGGGCAGAGCATCCTCTATCTCTATGAGCCCGGCAGCTATGCGCCACTGGCGCGGGTCGATCAGCCGGAAGGAGACGACCAGAAGGTCTACTACTTCCATACGGACCAGATTGGTACGCCGCTGGAATTGAGTAACAGCGAAGGTGATATTGTTTGGCAGGCAACGTATCGGTCCTGGGGCGCGATTGAACAGCTTGCGGTCAACGAGGTGGAGCAGAATCTGCGTTTCCAAGGTCAGTATTTTGATGCGGAAACTGAGCTGCATTACAATATGTTCCGTTATTATGATTCAGGTGTTGGGCAATTTGTTACCCAGGATCCTATTGGGTTGCGAGGTGGTTTTAACTTATACAAATATGCTATAAATTCTTTGTCTTGGATTGATCCTCTCGGTTTGGCAAATAGGCCAAACAACGGGAAGTATAATATTTTTCACGACCACACGCTGGATCCTAAGTATCGCTACTCTAGCGATGCCGTTCAATTTAATAAGGCAAATGCCGATCTTTTAAATAGAATGGAGATTGACCCTGAGTTCAGGAAAGATATGCTGAATCGCTATCCGAAGCTTGAGGGGTGGGCTAAGTCGGGGAGCAAAAGTGCCAGTCCGCCTGATTTAACATGGCACCACCATGAAGATGTTAATAGGCTTTCTCTGGTAGATCGTATGGATCATAAATCAAATCATGGTCTATACCACCCTACTGGTAAGGGTGGTCGAGATATTTGGGGTGGCGGCCCTCAAGGGCGGAAAGGGAAGCTTGACGGTGCAACTGGAAAAATTTGCTGTGGTTAATCTGCTGGAGTTATATTATGTTATTAAAAGATAAATTTTATGCGCTTTCAGAAATAATTGATCATGCAAAATCTTTTGCACAGCAAGATGATGAGTTTTGCATTTATGGTGAGGATCAAGATCACCTCGAAATTAGTGCGCGCTATTTTGTCTCGAATTACCCGGATGTGAAGGACGATAAGGAGGTATTTCCAGAGTCCGTTAAAAAGGCAGGGCTGAGCTATTTGTATTCTGGGCAGCAATTTGTTGACGTTGTAACATTGCTGGCAGAGCAAAGGCCTGATGCATCTTATGGGGACTATGTTAAGGCGCTAAATTACTATCAGGATAATGATGAGTTTATTGATCTGTAATTATCGTGTTTGTGGTGGGCAAGTATTAGCTGTGACTTTTGTATTATATGCTGTACGTGACGCACTGATCTCGCACAGCTGCGATACCCGCTCACTGGTTGGGAGCGAAGAATTTCGTTATTATCCAGCAGTCAACCGCCTGGACTTCAATGTGCGATAACTGGAAAAAGTTAAGGACAACCTAATTAAGCACTAACGAAACCAGAAATATCGCTATGTCCCTATGATAATTTGATGAGCAGTGCTCAAGGCCCAGTAAACTACAGAGTTTTAGAGGGCTGCGAAAATCGACAAGTCAGCGCTGAGACACTGGTCAACGGCAAGTAGATAGCACTGGCGCCTATATGGGCGGCGGATTGCTAAGCAGTCCGACCTCAACGGCCCTATTGAGCAGAAGTATTTCCTGTGGCAAGGGCTGCGAATGCTGCGTGAGAATACGCCGGGGCAGAGCATTTTGTACCTGTATGAGCCAGGCAGCTATGCACCGCTGGCGCGGGTCGATCAGGCGGAAGGGGACGAGCAGAAGGTCTACTACTTCCATACGGACCAGATTGGTACGCCGCTGGAATTGAGTAACAGCGAAGGCGAGATTGTTTGGCAGGCAACGTATCGGTCATGGGGAACGATTGAGCAACTAACAGTAGACCAGGTCGAGCAGAACCTGCGCTTTCAGGATCAGTACTTTGATAGTGAAACAGGATTGCACTACAACACGTTCCGGTACTACGATCCCGAAGTAGTTCGTTTTGTTACGCAGGATCCGATAGGACTAGCAGGTGGGCGCAATCTCTACCGCTATGCGCCTAACCCCTTTGGGTGGATTGACCCAATGGGTCTTGCCGTTGATCCAATTGCTAGACTTGAATCCAGAGGCTACTCTGGGGTTCGATTGACAGAAGGCGGGGGATTGAATTATGCAGAGAGCAACGCTCTATATTCAAGAAAGCCTAATGTAAATCCAATAGTCGAAATATCCTATACAGGCGACTATGATTTGGATTTTGAAGCTGCGAATCACAAGGCTGGGCTCAACCAAAAAACGACTCCGACCGGCCATGTTTGGCATCATCTGGATGATTACGATCCAGTGACTAATAAAGGGACTATGCAGTTGGTAGAGCAGCCAGCACACAGTGGTATCCCTCATAAAGGTGGGGTGAGTCAGTATAAGGCTGCCACCGGAAGGGCATATGTCCATCCAGCAAGTAAAAGGAGTGCAAAATCTTCATGTTGATTCCATTGGTTGATTCGGAAAAAGAATTATCGAACGCGGATTTAAACTCGTTGGAGGGGATTTTGGGCGGTAAACTGCCACCAGAATTTCGTCGATTATATTTAAATTCAAATGGCGGTTATATTGATGATGCGGAAGGTGGGAACGATTTGTTGCTTGCTGGATTTGTTCCTATCAAATATGGACGCATCCCGATGGATTTAGCCTACAAAGAGTTAATTGAGGATTTTCCGGGAATGAAAGGGCGAGTGCCGTTCGCATTTGATGAAGGCGGTAACTATTTTTTGCTTACTCTCGCCGGGGGGGAACTAGGCGAAGTGGGGCTGTGGATTATGGATGCTGAGGAGTATCATGTCGTTGCAGATACGTTTTCTGAGTTTTTGAGTCGTCTTGATCAATGAGGTGATTTAGATGCTAGGTCGCGGACGGTTTTTATTGAGTCGCTAAATATTATGAGTTCAGGTTTTCATGTTGTTGGTTTAGCAGGTTCGACCTGAGTGCAGGCGTGGCGATCGTCTTTATGCTGTTTGAGGTCGGTAAATGTAAGTGGTCGGGCGTGAAGCTTTCAAATTCTATTTATTTCCCGATTTTTGGGGTTTTAAAATGAATCCCGTAATTGGTTATTTTTGGGGCGGGCTTCGGGTGGGGCAAAGTTTTCGTAGTTGTCAAAGTTGGATGTTTAACATTTTGTTGCCGTGTACTCTGCTGTGTCAGCAATCATAAAATTGAAGATATTGAGATAAGTATGAAAATGAGTCTTGGATCAGATTCATTGAGGCTA
This sequence comes from Pseudomonas sp. NPDC090752, assembly GCF_055584805.1. Taxonomy (NCBI): domain Bacteria; kingdom Pseudomonadati; phylum Pseudomonadota; class Gammaproteobacteria; order Pseudomonadales; family Pseudomonadaceae; genus Pseudomonas; species Pseudomonas sp. NPDC090752. The sequence continues at coordinate 355,081 of NZ_JBVJLI010000003.1, forward strand.
CATAATACAGATCCTCGCCCCAAAGGCACTCGCTTGACATATCAGGAGAAAACTTGTGGAATATTTCGTTATGTGCCACGAGGCCGTTGATGGGGGTTATACTGATGGCGATGTGTTGTTCATGCCTCCGCTCGATGACTACAATCAAGTAGGGCGTTTCATTAAAGCTAAAGGTTTAGCTGTTGAGTTGACTATGGATAAAAAAATTCGTAGTTTAAAATCAGACTTTTTTCTGACAGGCTGCGGTGCCTTCTTTGTATCCGATCAGTTAAAAGAAGTCCTCGATAAGGTCGAGGTGGATTTAGACTTTGTGCCTGCAACTGTCAGGTACTATAGTGGAAAGCCCGTTGAAAAAAATTATTATTTTATTCATGCCAATTCAAAAGTTTCATGTTTTGATTATCAGAGGTCAGAGTACTCTGGTAAGTCGATGGTATTGAATAAAATTCAGAATGGCGAGCTAAGCCATGACTATAATGTTAGAGGGGTTACAAAGCTTTGCATCGATGAAAATAAGGCTAGATCCCTGGATTTTTTCTTCATCCAGGGAGTTATTTGGGTCGATCCAATAGTTTCGGAGAGCTTGGTTCGCGAGGTAAAAGATAAAAAACTTTGTGTGCGATTCCTGTGTGCTGGCTAACGTAATGACCTAAATGAGTTCGGTCGCAGCTATTGAAATTGAAGCGAATGGTCAAGGCGTAGCTGTTTCAAACATGGTCAGCTAAACATTTGTTGGTATTCGTTGTGCGCTGATCGGCCGGTTAATAGTGTATATGTGTTGTTGGATTTCGCATAGGTCCGAATTGTGTAAGTAACTCCGATTTGAGTGCGGATGAGAGTTAGAAGTGGTGTCGGAGTTAAGTGTCACGTGATATTTAAAATTTTAAATTAATATTGTGAGGCGTCTAACGCCTCACAATAACTAATCTTTATCGTGAAAGCTTCATGACAAATTAAGCCCAATGCGATAACCATATGCCGTGCCCTCAAGTTCACTGCATGCTTTGTCGCTGGCGAAGTCGCCCGCAGCGCAATCGGCGGCCTGACCGGCAACCCGATCGACCTTACCACCGGCCGCAAACTCATCCCCGACGAAATCAGCATGCCATACCGCTTTGACTACGATGCGTCGGACCGATTGATTGAAGAAGTGCGGGTGGACAACCTGACCCGGCGCTTCACCTACAACGCTGGCGGCCATCTGACCCGGCTGGACGAGATCGGCTACGGCGAAAATGGCGAACAGCCGCAACGCGAAACATTGTTCGAACGCGACCCGATTGGCCGGCTGGTGGCCAAGCTCAACCGCGATGCGCGGCAGGAATTCGCCTATGACGATGCCGACCGGCTGCTGAGCATTCAGCGGCAACCCAGCGGCGTCGGCAAGCAACTTGGCATCAGCGAAGAAAAGCTCGAATACACCTATGACCTGCTCGGTCGGTTGACCCAGGAGATCGGCCCCCAAGGCACTCTCGACTACGAATACGACCCGCTGAGGAACCTGACCACACTGACCCTGCCGGATGGGCGCAAGGTCAATCACCTGTACTACGGCAGCGGCCACCTGCACCAGCTGAACCTGGACGGCCAGGTGATCAGCGACATGGAGCGTGACGACCTGCACCGCGAGGTGTACCGCACGCAGGGCAAGCTGACCAGTTGCTTTGGTTAGGACGCGATGGGGCGCAAGGCGTGGCAGTTTGCGTCCACGCTGCCCGCCGACAAGCTGTCGCAGGCGCACAACACCGGCATCAATACCTCGTTGCTGGTGGGGATTCTCGAGGAGTTGGTGGTGCCCACTGGCATGGGAACAAAATACGTGCGACTCAAAGTTTAGGAAAAAACGATTTTGCCCCAAGCCTTAAGCGGGAGCTAGACATCACATCTGTTGTGCTTCGTAAGGCAGGTGTGCCTGCAAGTAGAGCAAAGGCACTGAAAAAACAAGCCAAAAAGTTTTATCGCAGCCTTGGAAGCTGTCAGGGAGTGTAAAAATGAATGTTCATAAAATTGTTAAATGTTCGAATGCAAAATCACCTTTTTACTTTGGCGGTGATAGCGCTTATGTTTCCGCGTGGCCTAAAAATCCCGATGGTCAAGATCTATTGCTGCTTTTCACTATAAATTGTAAATTAGCAAGGCAACAGCTTAATAGACTGGATCTCCCGGAAGGGGGGTTCATACATGTGTTCTCCACTTACGATAAAGAAGATTATTTTCTCGATTTTTTAACCTTTGATGAGGTTGAGCAAAAAAAAGGTATCGCATCTTATACTTGCGTGATCCACGCTGATCAAGTTGGTACAATGAAGTCGCCTAGGCTTTCGGTTCCTCTGCAGTACGCGAGTTTTGAGGCTTCGGTTGTTCATGATGATGAAATTACAGTGGCCTCTGTGATTTCTAGTGAAGTTCCACGTGGGGCAGTTATATCCAAGGCGCTTGAATCGGACTTTAACTTTTTCTGCCAAATATATTCGTCTGATTTTCCTGCTCCATATCAGGGTGCATTATATATGACTGATGCCGTAGGCTATTTGCTTGTTAATAAGCGAGTGAGTAAGGATGCAGCTCATGGCTGTTTCTTTGTGCAGGTTGCTTAAAGAATGGTGTACATCTAGTTTTTTGATTTATAGTTCTTTTAAAATTAAACTATTTCTATTTCTAGGGGGGCAGGGTAACCCTCTGATAATTGTAAGTCACGCTGACTTACATCAGCGCCATCACCGCCACCCGCGTGCACCTGCACTACGATCACCCGCTGGGCCGCCTGACCGAGGTCAAGCGGGTAGTCAACCACCAGCCCGTGGAAACCCTGGTCCAGTATCGCTACAACAAGCATGGCCAGCTTAGCGCCGTGGTCAAACGCAACGGTGACACCGTGCGCAGCTTCAGCTACGCAGACGGCGTGATGGTGACCCACCGCAATGCGATCAGCGCTCTCAGTCGTGTTGCGTGACATTCGCTGGTGGGCGAGCCGGACTAAACTCAATCCCCGTGAGCAAAACCACGGCGCCGATTCTCCAGGCGTTTGAGATGCTCCACGGTGATGTCCATGGCGCCTGCCGCTTCGTCCGTCGAAGGCTGCCCCAACCGGGTTTGCGTCACCGTGGTGACAGGACCGTGCCGGTCGAGGAAGATGGCCCGGCGCAAGGCGTGAAGGCACAGGGAGGAAAACTGCGAGCGTGTTGGCATGTTCTTGTTCTCAGAATCCCGCAAATGGCGTACGTCATCCGTACTCGTTTGCGTCGATGCTAAAAGCTCTTCAGTTCGGTTGGATGCAGTCTGCTGCTTGAGGGGGCGTAGGACGGTTACGCAACTGAGGTATGAAACCTCCTACGCCTTCAACGCGTATCCAGGAGGCTCAAGGTCGAATCTCGATCAACGTCCCATCGCGCACCAGCTCCCAGACTTCGCGCATGTCGGAATTGCGCATGGCGATGCAGCCATCGGTCCAGTCGAGGGTGTGGAAGTACCATTCCGGATACTCGTCATTGATCGGGGTGCCATGAATCATGATCATGCTGCCGGCACTCACGCCTTCCCGGGTTGCGCGTGCAGCATCGCTGATGTTCGGGTAGTTGATGTGCATGGACAAATTGAAACGGTCGCTTTCCTTGCGCCAGTCCAGCCAGTACAGGCCTTCGGGGGTCTTCTTGTCGCCCTCGCGCTCCTTGGCGCCCTTGGGCTGCTTGCCCAGGGAGATGCGGTAGGTTTTCAGCGGCTCGCCGCGGCTAATCAATTGCAGACGGCGTTCGGACTTGATCACCAGCACCTTGTCGATCAGCGGCTGCATCGCCGCTTGCGATTGCGACTGCACCGGTACGGGCGGTTGCGGCTTGCGAATGATGACTTCGGTGAAGGCCGCCTGGGACACCGAGGTAACGCAAAGACAGAAAAGGGCGAACAACCAGCGCATGAAGCGGCACCTGCAAGCTTAAGTAGTGGGCGAAACGTTCATCGGCGGCAGGTACTCATGGCCAAGGGGGTAGTGCTGCTCGATGCGGTCGCGATAATAGCATTCTAGTGTGCGTGTGACGGTGCGGAAAGCCAGCTCGCCCCAGGGTATCTCGTGTTCCTCGAATAGCCGTACTTCCAGGCTTTCGACGCCGATGGCGAAGTCCAGGTCGGCCAGCTCGGCGCGGAAGAATACATGCACCTGGTTGATGTGCGGCAGGTCGAACAGCTGGTACAGGGCCATGTCACCAACCCTGGCACAGGCCTCTTCGACGGTTTCGCGACGGGCGGCCTGATCGAGTGTCTCGCCGTTTTCCATGAACCCGGCTGGCAGGGTCCAGAAGCCCCGTCGCGGTTCGATGGCTCGGCGGCACAGCAACACCTGGCTACCCCAGGTCGGCAGCACCCCGGCAACGATGTTGGGATTCTGATAATGGATGGTCTGGCAATGTTCGCAGACATACCGCAGGCGGCTGTCGCCCTCGGGGATCCGCTGAATGACTGGCTGGCCGCACGCGCTGCAGAATTTCATGCTGTTCTTCCCTATTGACGGGCTTATCTTGGCGCGTCACGCAGGCCCGCCGCAAGCGTGCAGGGCTTGGGTGCTTCGCGGCTTTGGTGCATCATGCAAGGCAGGCCTTGGAAACGAGAGTGCGCAATGCTGGACGAGCTACTTCGCCGAATGAGCAACCACCAACCCGCTTCACTGGAAACCGACCGACGGTTCCCCGAGGCTGCGGTTCTCTTGCCCATCACTCGCAGCGAAGCGCCCGAACTGGTCTTGACCCTGCGTGCCAAGGGCTTGTCGACCCATGGCGGCGAAGTCGCCTTCCCCGGTGGCCGACGCGACCCGGAAGACCCCGACCTGGTGTTCACCGCGCTGCGCGAGGCCGAAGAAGAAATCGGCTTGCCACCCGGGCTTGTGGAAGTGCTCGGCCCACTCAGTCCGCTGATCTCCCTGCACGGCCTGAAAGTAACGCCATTCGTCGGGGTTATTCCCGATTTCGTCGAATACCGCGCCAATGATGCGGAGATCGCGGCAGTATTCAGCGTACCGCTGGAATTCTTCCGCCAAGACCCGCGCGACCACACCCACCGCATCGATTACCAGGGCCGTAGCTGGTATGTGCCCAGCTATCGCTTTGGCGAATACAAGATCTGGGGGTTGTCGGCGATCATGATCGTCGAGCTGGTCAACCTGCTGTACGACGCAGGCATCAACCTGGATCACCCCCCCGAGCGCTACATCGAAATCTGAGCGGGGCCCACCCTGCCGCCGTTGCTATCCTGAGGAGCGAACATGAAATACCGCCTGGGCGACCTGCGGGTCGAAAGCCATCCCACCAGTTGGGCCGCACCCAACGCTATGCTGATCGGCAAGGTGCGCCTGCAGGCGCGCGCCAGCGTGTGGTTCGGCGCGGTGCTGCGCGGCGACAACGAGTTGATCGACATCGGTGAGGACAGCAACGTCCAGGACGGTACCGTGATGCACACCGACATGGGTGCGCCGCTGACCCTGGGCAAGGGCGTGACCATCGGCCACAACGCCATGCTGCATGGCTGCACGGTGGGCGACTACAGCCTGATCGGCATCAATGCGGTGATCCTCAATGGCGCACGGATCGGCAAGCACTGCATCATCGGCGCCAATGCGCTGATACCGGAAGGCAAGGAAATTCCCGATGGATCGCTGGTGATGGGCTCGCCGGGCAAGGTGGTGCGCGAGCTGACCGAACAGCAGCAACGCATGCTCGAGGCCAGTGCCGCGCACTATGTGCACAACGCCCAGCGTTATGCGCGGGAGTTGGTGGTGGACGATGAGTGAGGTGATCGCCACTGAACGCCCGGTCGCTTCGCCGTGCGTGAGCATCTGTGCGCTGGACGAGGAGGATATCTGTACCGGGTGCCAGCGTACCGTGGCCGAGATCGGCCGCTGGGGGCGGATGGACAATACGGAGCGCCGGGCGGTGTTGAAGCTGTGCCATGAGCGGGCGGTGGCGGCAGGGTTGATCATGTAACAGCTGCGATTGACCCGAAAATCAAGTAATCTGCCCCGCTTGCCCGACGGTCATTGCCCATGTTCTATCTCATCGCCTATATCAGCAGCGTCGTACTGATCAACTACGCCTTCTCCAGCGCCCCGCATCTGGACGTCATCTGGTCCTGTTGGGGTGGGCTGGTGTTCATCCTGCGCGACATGGTGCAGACTCGCTTCGGCCATGGCGCACTGATCGCCATGCTGCTGGCCCTGGTGCTGTCGTACGTCACCTCGGAACCGGCAATCGCCCTGGCCAGTGCCACGGCGTTCTTCATTTCCGAACTGATCGACTGGCTGGTGTTCAGCATTACCCGCCGGCCCCTGCGCGACCGGCTGTGGCTGAGTTCGGCGCTGAGCATTCCAGTGGATACCTTCATCTTCTTCGGCATGATCGGCGCCTTGACCCCAGCCGTGATCGGCACCGCCATGGCCTCGAAGTTCGCTGGCGTCACCGCCGTCTGGCTGGCCATGGCATTTCGTGCGCGGCGGGCCGCCGTGGCGGGCTGATGGTGTAGAATACCGGTCCTTTTTCAGCGGGCCGTACCAAGCCTGGTGTGGCCCCGGACGCCTTCGAGGACCTGAAATGACCCGTATCGGAACCCCATTGTCGCCGACCGCGACCCGTGTACTGCTCTGCGGCTGTGGCGAGCTGGGCAAGGAAGTGGTGATCGAGCTGCAGCGCCTGGGCGTCGAAGTGATCGCCGTCGACCGCTACGCCAACGCCCCGGCCATGCAAGTGGCGCACCGCAGCCATGTGGTCAACATGCTCGATGGCGTCGCCCTGCGTGCGGTGATCGAAGCTGAAAAGCCGCATTACATCGTCCCTGAAATCGAAGCCATTGCCACCGCTACCCTGGTCGAACTGGAAAGCGAAGGATTCACCGTGGTGCCGACCGCCCGCGCCACTCAGCTGACCATGAACCGCGAAGGTATCCGTCGCCTGGCCGCCGAAGAGCTGGACCTGCCGACCTCGCCTTACCACTTTGCCGACACCTATGAAGACTATGCCAAGGCCGTGGCTGACGTTGGCTACCCGTGCGTGGTCAAGCCGGTGATGAGCTCGTCGGGCAAGGGCCAGAGCCTGCTGCGCAGCGATGCCGACCTGCAGCAGTCGTGGGATTACGCTCAAGAGGGCGGCCGGGCCGGCAAGGGTCGAGTGATCATCGAAGGCTTCATCGATTTCGACTATGAAATCACCCTGCTGACCGTGCGCCACGTGGGCGGCACCACCTTCCTCGAACCGGTCGGCCACCGTCAGGAGAAGGGCGACTACCAGGAATCCTGGCAGCCCCAGGCCATGAGCGCCAAAGCCCTGGCCGAATCGCAGCGTGTGGCCAAGGCGGTCACCGATGCTCTGGGTGGGCGTGGGCTGTTTGGCGTCGAGTTGTTCGTCAAAGGCGACCAGGTATGGTTCAGCGAAGTGTCGCCGCGCCCGCATGACACCGGCCTGGTCACCTTGATTTCCCAGGACCTGTCGCAGTTTGCCCTGCATGCCCGTGCCATTCTCGGCCTGCCGATCCCGGTGGTACGCCAGTTCGGCCCATCGGCGTCGGCGGTGATTTTGCCGGAAGGGCAGTCGCAGCAGACCAGCTTCGCCAACCTTGGCGCTGCGTTGAGCGAACCGGATACCGCCATCCGCCTGTTCGGCAAGCCGGAAATCAACGGCACTCGCCGCATGGGCGTATGCCTGGCGCGTGACGAGTCGGTCGAAGCGGCGCGGGCCAAGGCGACCCGTGCTTCGCAGGCGGTCAAGGTCGAGTTCTGATCTGAAACTGTAAGGGCTGCTGCGCAGCCCATTCGCGGGGCAAGCCCGCTCCCACAGGGTTGTCGCAGTCCTCAGGTTTCACGATTATCTTGTGGGAGCGGGCTTGTCCCGCGAATGGGCCGCAAAGCGGCCCCAATTGCTCACAGCTCGGTATTGCGGGTCTCTTTCAGGCACAACACGGCAATCAAGCTGATCACCGCGGCCACCGACACATACCCACCCACCCAGCTCAACCCGCCCATGCTCACCAGCTTCTGCGCGAAGAACGGTGCCGCCGAAGCCCCCACGATGCCGCCCAGGTTATAGGCCGCCGATGCACCGGTGTAGCGCACGTGCGTTGGGAACAGCTCTGGCAACAGCGCTCCCATCGGTGCGAAGGTCACCCCCATCAGGAACAGCTCGATGGCCAGGAACAGTGCCACCCCTGTGGTCGAGCCCGAGGTCAGCAACGGCTCCATGGTGAAACCCGAAGCCACCGCCAGCAGGCCACCTACGATGAGCACTGGCTTGCGCCCGTAGCGGTCGCTGAGCCAGGCCGACAGCGGTGTCGCGAGCGCCATGAAGACCACGGCGAAGCACAGCAGGCCGAGGAAGGTTTCGCGGCTGTAGCCTAGGGTCGTTACCCCGTAACTCAGCGAGAACACGGTCGAGATATAAAACAGTGCATAGCACACCACCATGGCGGCGGCACCCAGCAGGGTCGGCAGCCAGTATTGGCTGAACAACTCGACCACCGGCATCTTCACTCGCTCATGACGAGCGACCGCCTTGGCGAATACCGGGCTCTCTTCCAGCTTCAGGCGCACATACAGGCCGACCAGCACCAGCGCGGCGCTCAGCAGGAACGGTATACGCCAGCCCCACTCACGGAACTGCTCGTCGCTGAGTGTCAGGGCCAAGGACAGGAACAGGCCGTTGGCGGCGAGGAAGCCAATCGACGGGCCAAGCTGCGGGAACATGCCGAACCAGGCGCGTTTGCCCTCGGGTGCGTTCTCGGTGGCCAGCAACGCCGCACCACCCCACTCGCCGCCCAGGCCCAGGCCTTGGCCAAAGCGCAGCAGGCAAAGGATGATCGGTGCCCACACGCCAATGCTGTCGTAGCCTGGCAGCACGCCGATCAGCGTGGTCGACACGCCCATCAGCAGTAGCGAGGCGACCAGCGTCGACTTGCGTCCGATGCGGTCGCCGAAGTGGCCGAACAGCGCCGAGCCAAGTGGGCGTGCAAGGAAGGCGATGCCGAAGGTGAGGAAGGCTGCGAGCATCTGCGCAGTGCCCGACCCGGACGGGAAGAACACAGGGCCAATCACCAGGGCGGCGGCAGTGGCGTAGACGTAAAAGTCGTAGAACTCGATGGCAGTGCCGATAAAACTGGCGGTGGCCACCCGCGCAGGCGAGTTGACCGGCGCGGCAGGCGCTTCGGCGTAGGTGCTGGTGGTCATTAAGTAGGTCCCTAACAGTCTTGTCGTGCTCCATTGGCTCGATCCACGTATGCGTGGGTGCCGGAGCGTCTTGTTCTTTTGCTCGCCCGACTGACGATAGCCCAAGGGGGATAAGGGCGGGAGCGGGCACTGTTCGGGGTGTTGAAGCAGGACCGCGGGGCGTGTCAGTGGAGCGGACTGGCCGTGGGGCGCCGGGTGCGGGTAGCGGGCGGGACGGCGGGGCTGGGTAAGCGTGACCCGAGTATAGCTAGCGGGTCACGGTCCAGACCAGTACCTTGCTGGCGCAATTGTCCTCTGTTTCGAGAATTTCCAGGCGATAGCGGCCGATCTTCAGGCAAACGGCACTTTCCGGGATGCTCTCCAGCGCCTCGGTGACCAACCCGTTGAGGGTTTTCGGGCCGCCGTCAGAGGGCAGGTGCCAGCCGAGGGTGCGGTTGATTTCGCGTAATGATGCGGTGCCTTCGATCACGAAGGTGCCATCGTCCTGCGGATGCACGTGCGGGTTGTCCAGGCTGTGTTCTTCCTCGAACTCGCCGACGATTTCTTCGAGGATGTCTTCCAGGGTGACGATGCCCTGCACCTCGCCGTATTCGTCCACCACCACGCCCAGGCGCCGCTGCTGCTTGTGGAAATTCAGCAACTGCAGTTGCAGCGGGGTGCTTTCGGGGACGAAATAGGGCTCGTAGCAAGCACCATGCAGCTTCTCCAGGGTCAGTTCGGCCCTGGGCAGCAGGTGGCTGATCAGCTTGGTATTGAGGATCGCTTCGACCTGGTTGATGTCGTTGTGATAGACCGGCAGCCGCGTGTGGCGGCTGACGATCAACTGCTCGATGATGCGCTCGATCGGCTCGTCCAGGTTGATGCCATCGACTTCGTTGCGTGGCACCAGAATGTCGTTGACGGTGACCTTGTCCAATGACTGCAGGCCATCTAGCAAGCCGGAGCGCGGCGCGTCGTGGTCTTCATCCTCGGCAAATTCATCGTCTGCTTGCGGGTGCAGGGCCACGGCGGTCGGTTGCACGCGAAACGGCCGCAGGATCAGCTTGGCAATGCCGTCCAGCAGGTAGGCCAGCGGCTGCAGCAGGGCCAGGGGGAATTTCAGCAAGCTGGCGCCGAGGCTGATGAACGCCATCGGGCTGCGCCGGGCCAGACGGCGTGGCAGGTATTCGGCAAATACCAGCAAGGCCAGGGTGGCGCCAAGGCCCGCGAGCCAGAAGCCGTGCTCGCCGCTGTAGCGTTGACCGATCAGGCAGGCCAGGCCCAGCACCAGCAGCTTGCCCAGGCTGGCGCACAGCACCAGGGCCTGGGCTGGCAATGGCGGCTGCCCGTCATCACCGCTGCGCAGTGAGCCATTGAGCTGCAGGCGGGCGGCATCCACGGCGGTGAACAGCGCCGACCACAGCAGCGCCAGTGCCAGAGTGCCGAGTAGCGGTGCGTACGGCAGGTTGTCCATGGTCAGCCGTCAGATATGCAGGATGAATTCGCGAACCAGCTTGCTGCCAAAATAGGCCAGCATCAGCAGGCAGAAACCGGCCAGCGTCCAGCGGATCGCCTTGTGCCCACGCCAACCCAGGCGGGTGCGGCCCCACAGCAACACGCTGAAGACGACCCAGGCCACGCAGGCCAGCAAGGTCTTGTGCACCAGATGCTGGGCGAATAGGTTGTCAAGGAACAGCCAGCCGGAGATCAGCGACAGCGTCAGCAGGCACCAGCCGGCCCAGAGGAAGCCGAACAGCAGGCTTTCCATGGTTTGCAGCGGCGGGAAGTTGCGGATCAGGCCGGACGGGTGCTTGTTCTTCAGCTGACGGTCCTGCAGCAGCAGCAGCAGCGACTGGAATACCGCAATGGTGAACAGCCCGTAGGCCAGGATCGACAGCAGGATATGCGCGAGGATCCCCGGTTGCTCATTGATCAGCGGCACCGTGCCGGGTGGCGCGAACTGCGCCAGCAGGGCGGTGACTGCGCCGAGTGGGAACAGCAGCACCAGCAGGTTTTCCACCGGTATGCGCAGGCAGGCGAGCAGGGTCAGGGCGATGACCGCCACGGCGATCAGGCTGGCGGCGCTGAAAAAGTCTAGGCTCAGGCCCAGCGGGGTAATCAGCTGGAAGAACAGCGCGCCACCCTGGGCGACGACGGCGAGAGCACCGAGCAAACCGAGCAGCCGTTTGTCGGCTTTGCGCGACTGGGCCAGGTGCGAACCCTGATAGATGGTCGCTGCTATATAAAGGCCGGCGGCGATCAGGTTGGGGATGAGGCTGGGTGAGGAGACCATAAGTCCTGGTGGGCAAGCCTTAAAGAGACGGAGTTTGGCATAGATCGCGCCGGTCTAGGAAGACTGATGCTTGCCGCTGGGAAGCCGAGGTGTGCGGCGCCGTCGCTCTTCGCTATAATCGCCGCCTTGCTGTGCCCAGCGCGTGTGCATTTTCACCTGGGCGCCTGACAAACCTCGGCTTTTACTGGGCCTGAAAGGATCACCATGTTCGAAAACCTGACCGACCGCCTGTCACAGACGCTGCGCCATGTCACCGGCAAGGCCAAGCTGACCGAAGACAACATCAAGGACACGCTGCGCGAAGTGCGCATGGCCCTGCTCGAGGCCGACGTTGCCCTGCCGGTGGTCAAGGATTTCGTCAACAGCGTCAAGGAGCGTGCGGTCGGCACCGAGGTGTCGCGCAGCCTGACACCGGGCCAGGCATTCGTGAAGATCGTCCAGGCCGAGTTGGAAAGCCTGATGGGCGCGGCCAACGAAGACCTCGCGCTGAATGCCGCACCGCCTGCCGTGGTGCTGATGGCCGGTTTGCAGGGCGCTGGTAAAACGACCACCGCTGGCAAGCTGGCGCGCTTCCTCAAGGAGCGCAAGAAGAAAAGCGTGATGGTGGTGTCGGCCGACGTCTACCGCCCGGCGGCGATCAAGCAGCTGGAAACCCTGGCCAACGACATCGGCGTGACCTTCTTCCCGTCCGATATCAGCCAGAAGCCGGTGGCCATCGCCGAAGCGGCCATCCGCGAAGCCAAGCTCAAGTTCATCGACGTGGTCATCGTCGACACCGCCGGTCGCTTGCACATCGACGCCGACATGATGGACGAGATCAAGGCGCTGCATGCTGCAGTCAAGCCGATCGAAACCCTGTTCGTGGTCGACGCCATGACCGGCCAGGATGCCGCCAACACCGCCAAGGCGTTTGGTGAAGCCCTGCCGCTGACCGGTGTGGTGCTGACCAAGGTCGACGGTGACGCCCGTGGCGGTGCCGCGCTTTCGGTGCGCGCCATCACCGGCAAGCCGATCAAGTTCATCGGTATGGGTGAGAAGACCGAGGCCCTGGAGCCGTTCCACCCGGACCGGGTCGCCTCGCGCATCCTTGGCATGGGTGATGTGCTCAGCCTGATCGAACAGGCCGAGCAGACCATCGACAAGGCCAAGGCCGACAAGCTCGCCAAGAAACTGAAGAAGGGCAAGGGCTTCGACCTCGAAGACTTCCGCGACCAGCTGCAGCAGATGAAGAACATGGGTGGCTTGGGCGGTTTGATGGACAAATTGCCGAGCATTGGTGGGGTCAATCTGTCGCAGATGGGCAACGCCCAGGGCGCGGCCGAGAAGCAGTTCAAGCAGATGGAAGCGATCATCAACTCGATGACCCCGGCCGAGCGCCGCGACCCAGAGCTGATCAGCGGTTCGCGCAAGCGCCGTATCGCCCTCGGTTCCGGCACCCAGGTGCAGGACATTGGCCGGCTGATCAAGCAGCACAAGCAGATGCAGAAGATGATGAAGAAGTTCTCTGCCAAAGGCGGCATGGCCAAGATGATGCGTGGCCTTGGCGGGATGATGCCTGGCGGCGGCATGCCGAAGCTGTAACCCCTATTCCGAGCGCTTTCCCGTAACCGGCTGAGCGCTCAGAACCCCCGCTGCGGCGGGGCAACGGCCACGTATTGCGTGGCTCAACCGGCAAATCTGGACGGCATGGCGAGGCCATGGCGAAAAAGTCATTTGCAAATGTCCGTGTATTCCCCGAGAATATGCGGCCTTTTGGGCACGCGTGTGCCTATTTGGCATTCAGATTTGCAGCACCGACTATAGGAACAATGTTCACATGGTAACCATTCGTCTTGCCCGTGGCGGCTCGAAAAAGCGCCCATTCTACCACCTGACCGTGACCAACTCGCGTAACGCCCGTGACGGCCGTTTCGTTGAGCGCGTAGGTTTCTTCAACCCGATCGCTGCTGGCGCTGAAGTCAAGCTGTCGGTCAACCAAGAGCGCGTTACCTACTGGCTGAGCCAGGGCGCACAGCCGTCTGAGCGCGTTGCTCAGCTGCTGAAGGAAGCTGCCAAGGCTGCCGCCTGAGCAATATGAACGCGACGCCAGAAAAGGCTGACGACCTGATCGTCGTTGGCAAGATTTTTTCGGTTCACGGCGTTCGCGGCGAGGTGAAGGTGTATTCCTTTACCGATCCGATTGAAAACCTGTTGGATTATCCACGCTGGACGCTTCGGCACGAAGGCACGGTAAAGCAGGTCGAGCTGGTCAGCGGTCGTGGCTCCCAAAAGGGCCTGGTCGTGAAACTGAAAGGCCTCGATGATCGTGATGAAGCGCGTCTTCTGAGCGGCTTCGAAATCTGCATCCCGCGGAGCCTTTTGCCCAACCTGGCCGCAGACGAGTACTACTGGTACCAGCTGCAGGGCCTGAAGGTCATCAACCAGGACGAACAGCTGTTCGGCAAGGTCGATCACCTGTTGGAGACCGGTGCGAACGATGTAATGGTGGTCAAGCCCTGCGCAGGCAGCCTGGATGATCGCGAGCGTCTGTTGCCCTATACGGCGCAATGCGTGCTGGCAATCGACCTGGAAGCAGGCGTGATGCGGGTTGAATGGGACGCGGACTTCTAAACGATGGGTAACCTTCGCGTAGACGTCATCACGTTGTTCCCCGAGATGTTCTCGGCCATCACGGAGTACGGCATTACCAGCCGCGCGGTGAAACAGGGGTTGCTTCAGGTGACTTGCTGGAACCCGCGGGACTACACCACAGATCGCCACCACACCGTGGATGATCGGCCGTTTGGCGGTGGTCCGGGCATGGTGATGAAAATCAAGCCTCTGGAAGACGCCCTGGTTAGCGCCAGGCAAGCGACCGGAGCATCGGCAAAGGTGATCTACCTTTCGCCGCAAGGCCGCAAGCTGACTCAGCAGGCGGTCAAAGGCCTGGCCGAACAGGAATCGTTGATCCTGATCGCCGGTCGTTATGAAGGCATCGACGAGCGCTTTATCGAGGCTCATGTCGATGAGGAGTGGTCGATTGGCGACTATGTGCTTTCCGGTGGCGAGCTGCCGGCCATGGTACTGATCGATGCGGTTACACGGCTGCTGCCCGGAGCTTTAGGGCATGTGGACTCGGCGGAGGAAGACTCCTTCACTGACGGTCTGCTTGATTGCCCGCACTACACCCGACCTGAGGTGTATGCGGATCAGCGTGTTCCCGACGTGTTGCTAAGTGGCAACCATGCACATATCCGGCGTTGGAGGATGAAGCAGTCCCTTGGTAGGACCTTCGAACGACGCGCCGATCTTCTGGAAAGTCGCTCGCTTTCTGGAGAAGAGAAGAAGCTGCTCGAGGAATACCTCCGCGAGCGGGACGATAGATAAACGTATCGATGGTGGATCAAGTATCCATCTTAGGAGCACAGCATGACCAACAAGATCATCCAGCAGCTCGAAGCCGAGCAGATGAGCAAGGAAATCCCGACCTTCGCACCAGGCGACACCGTTGTCGTCCAGGTTAAAGTGAAGGAAGGCGAGCGTTCCCGTCTGCAGGCGTTCGAAGGCGTCGTTATCGCCAAGCGTAACCGCGGCCTGAACAGCGCTTTCACCGTGCGCAAAATCTCCAGCGGCGTTGGTGTTGAGCGTACTTTCCAGACCTACAGCCCGCAAATCGACAGCCTGGCCGTGAAACGTCGTGGTGACGTGCGTAAAGCCAAGCTGTACTACCTGCGCGACCTGTCCGGCAAAGCCGCTCGCATCAAGGAAAAACTGTCCTGAGTACAGTTTGCCTGGTGGCCTGAGGCCCCCTGCGAGAAAAAAGCAGCCTTCGGGCTGCTTTTTTGCGTTTTGAAACCCGAGAAAAGTGACGCACATGACCAGCCGAGACCAGCAAATCCAGCAACGCACCGAATTGTCGGTGACCCGCGTGACCAAGGCGGTGTTCCCCAGTACCACCAATCATCACAACACCCTGTTCGGCGGTACCGCGCTGGCCTGGATGGACGAAGTGTCGTTCATCGCCGCCACGCGCTTCTGCCGGCTGCCGCTGGTGACCGTGTCTACCGACCGCATCGACTTCAAGCACCCGATCCCGGCGGGCTCGATCGTCGAGTTGGTGGGCACGGTGATCAAGGTCGGCAATACCAGCTTGCAGGTGCAGGTGGATGTGTTTGTCGAGAACATGTACCTGGATGGGCGCGAGCGCGCCATCCATGGCGTGTTCAGTTTCGTCGCCATCGACGAGGACAAGCGCCCGGTGCCGGTGCTGCCGGAGGCGTGACGTCTTAGCTTGTCGCGGCGACGGGCGCAGGTTCGATCAGCGCCACCAAGGTCCAGCCTGGTTGGGGGCTGAGCGGGTTCTCGGGGCTCGCAACGTGTACCCAGCCCTGACCGTCCCGGGCGAACAGCAGCTGGGCACGCTCACCATGCAGTGCCTGGTAGTTTTCCCAGGCGAAGCCCTCGGTCAGGTTGGTGCTGTACAGCTCGGCGCCCTGGTGTAGGCGATTGGCCAGTTGGTGATAGGTCATCGGGCTTGCGCCGAGCAGCTGGCCACGGTGTTCTTCGCTGGCGCGATGCTTGTCGCTGCGCTGTTTCTCCAGGCCGCTGGCCAGCACATAGAGGCGCCCGTGACCAAAGTCATGGCGAAAGCGCGCGCAGGCCAAGGCGTTGATTTCGCCAGCGGGGGATAGCCCCAGCAAGTGGCCGAGGCCGACCAGGTCCAGGTGCGCATCGGCATGTTGCGACGCCGGGTTACCGAAGTAGGTCGGCAGCCCTTCCATGCGCGCGGCGCGGATGTTTTCCCAGCTCGAATCGGTCAGCAACACCCGGCAACCCAGTTGCTGCAGGGCTTTGCCGATGGCGCGCGCAGGCCCGTTGGCGCCGACGATGAGAAAGCCGCTGGGCGCGGGTTCCGCTACGTTGAGCAGGCGCGCCAGGGGCCTGGCGGTCGCGCTCTGCAACACCACCGTGCCGATGATCACCGCGAAGGTCAGCGGCACCAACAGCAGTGCGCCCTGGTGCCCGGCTTCATGCAGGCGAATGGCAAAGATCGCCGAAACCGCGGCGGCAACGATGCCGCGGGGGGCAATCCAGGCCAGCAGGGCTCTTTCACGCCAGTTCAGCGTGGAGCTTAGTGTCGACAGGAATACATTGAGTGGCCGCGCCACCAGCTGGATCACCAGCAGTAATGCCAGCACCGCTGGACCCAGGCCTAGAAGCGCATTCAAATCCAGACGCGCGGCCAGCAAGATGAACAGCCCAGAGATCAGCAATACGCTGAGGTTTTCCTTGAAGTGCAGGATCTGCCGCACATCGACCCCACGCATGTTCGCCAGCCACATGCCCATCACGGTCACCGCCAGCAGCCCGGACTCGTGGACGATCTGGTTGGCGGCGATGAAGATGCCCAGCACGGCGGCCAGCGACGCCAGGTTGTGCAGGTACTCCGGCAGCCATTGCTCACGCATGATCTGCCCCAGCAGCCAGCCCCCGGCGGCGCCCAGGGCGCTGCCACAGAAGATGACGCCGGCAAAGGTGGCCAGGCTCTGGCTCAGGCCATCGCCATCGGCGCTGGCGATGATGAAGCTGTAGACCACCACGGCCAGCAGGGCGCCGATCGGGTCGATGACGATGCCTTCCCAGCGCAGGATGTTGGCGATCGTCGCCTTGGGGCGCACCACGCGCAGCATGGGCACGATCACCGTCGGGCCGGTCACCAGGGTCAAGGTGCCGAAGAGGATCGCCAAAGGCCAGTCGAAACCCAGTAGCCAGTGAGTCGCCAGCGCGATTACCAGCCAGGTCGACAGCGCCCCGAGGGTGACCAGGCGGTGCACTACGCTGCCGATCTCGCGCCACTGTGACAGGTGCAGGGTCAGGCTGCCCTCGAACAGGATCAGCGCCACTGCCAGCGACACCAGCGGCATCAGCAGCGGGCCGAACAACGCCTGTGGGTCGAGCCAACCGAGCACTGGGCCAACGGTGATGCCGGCCAGCAGCAGGAAGAGGATGGCCGGTAGCTTCAGGCGCCAGGCCAGCCATTGGCAGGCGAGGGCGGCGGCACCGATGCCGCCGACGCTGAGAAGGATCTGCTGTTCGTTCATGCGGGCTCCCTATGCCGGCTTGGTTATGAAAGACTAAGCGCCATTTCGTCGTTTGCCACCGAGTTTCCATGCCTGCCCTCGACCACCCCCTGATCGACCAGTTTCTCGATGCCCTGTGGCTGGAAAAAGGCCTGGCCGACAACACCCGCGTGTCTTACCGCAGTGACCTGGCGCTGTTCAATGGATGGCTGCAAGAGCACGGGGTAGCGTTGCCCGACATCGGTCGCGAGTTGATATTCGATCACCTGGCCTGGCGCCTCGACCAGGGTTACAAGCCACGGTCCACTGCGCGTTTTCTCTCAGGTCTTCGTGGTTTTTTCCGCTACTTGCTGCGGGAAAAGCTGATCACCGTCGACCCGACCCTGCAGATCGAGATGCCGCAGTTGGGCAAGCCATTGCCCAAATCTCTTTCGGAAGCCGACGTCGAGGCCTTGCTGCAGGCCCCGGACCTTGGCGAAGCCATCGGTCAACGAGACCGTGCCATGCTCGAAGTCCTCTATGCCTGCGGCCTGCGTGTGAGCGAATTGGTCAGCTTGACCCTGGACCAGGTCAACCTGCGCCAGGGCGTACTGCGGGTCATGGGCAAAGGTAGCAAGGAGCGCCTCGTGCCGATGGGCGAGGAGGCGGTGGTGTGGCTGGAGCGCTACCTGCGCGATGGTCGCGCCGAGTTGCTCAATGGGCGTCCGAGCGATGTACTGTTCCCCAGTCAACGCGGCGAGCAGATGACTCGCCAGACCTTCTGGCACCGCATCAAGCACCAGGCGCAAGTGGCCGGCATCGACAAGTCGCTGTCGCCGCATACCCTGCGCCACGCCTTCGCCACCCACCTGCTCAACCACGGCGCCGACCTGCGCGTGGTGCAGATGCTGCTGGGCCACAGCGATCTGTCGACCACGCAGATCTACACCCATGTGGCCAAGGCGCGCTTGCAGCAGCTGCACGCCCAGCACCACCCGCGTGGATGAATGATTTTCATGTTCCGCTGACCGGTATGTGCAAGCCCCTTGTTGCCCGGCGTGATGTGATAGGCTTGGGCGGTTTGCACCAAGGGCCGCACGGTTGCCGCGTTTTTTCCGCAGGTGACGCCCTCCGGCCCCTGTCCGCCTTCAGGAGTTCCCATGCGCTTGACCCAGATTTTCGCCGCCGCCGCGATGGCGCTGGCCAGTACCTTTGCCGTTGCCGCGGCAACCGACAGCAGTGCCGGTGCCGAACAGGCCATCCGCAAGTCGTTGCAGAACCTCGAACTGGAAGTGCCGGTAGAAAGCGTGGCCAGCAGCCCGCTCAACGGCTTGTATGAAGTCAAGCTGCAGGGCGGCCGCGTGCTGTATGCCAGTGCCGATGGCCAGTTCGTCATGCAGGGCTACCTGTACCAGATCCAGGACGGTAAGCCGGTCAACCTGACCGAGAAGACCGAACGCCAGGGCGTTGCCAAGCTCATCAATGGCATTCCCGCCGCCGAGATGGTGGTTTATCCTGCCAAGGGCGAGACCAAATCGCACATCACCGTGTTCACCGACACCACCTGCCCGTATTGCCACAAGCTGCACGCCGAAGTGCCGGAGCTGAACCGTCGCGGTATCGAAGTGCGCTATGTCGCCTTCCCGCGCCAGGGTCTTGGCTCGCCGGGTGATGAGCAGTTGCAGGCGGTGTGGTGCTCCAGTGACCGCCGCGCGGCGCTGGACAAGATGGTCGAAGGCAAGGAAATCAAGGCCGCCAAGTGCGCCAACCCGGTCAGCAAGCAGTTCCAGCTGGGCCAGTCGATCGGCGTCAACGGCACGCCGGCGATCGTCCTTGAAAGCGGCCAGGTGATCCCGGGCTACCAGCCGGCGCCGCAGGTGGCCAAACTGGCCCTGGCCGGCCAGCAGCAAGCAGCCAAGTAATTCATTCAGTACGCCGTCGTCATGGGGTGACGGCATGTTTCACGGTCGGCGCAGGTGCCGGCCGTTCAATGGGGAGTTCACAGTGAAACCGGTCAAAGTAGGCATCTGTGGGTTGGGGACCGTCGGTGGCGGAACCTTCAATGTACTTCAGCGCAACGCCGAGGAGATTGCCCGCCGTGCCGGGCGCGGTATTGAAGTGGCACAGATCGCCATGCGCTCTCACAACCCGAACTGCCAGATTACCGGTACCCCCATTACCGCTGATGTGTTCGACGTTGCGAGCAACCCGGAGATCGACATTGTCATCGAGCTGATCGGTGGCTATACCATCGCCCGCGACCTGGTGCTCAAGGCCATCGAAAACGGCAAGCACGTGGTCACCGCCAACAAGGCGCTGATCGCCGTGCACGGCAACGAAATCTTCGCCAAGGCCCGCGAAAAAGGCGTTATCGTCGCCTTCGAAGCCGCAGTGGCCGGCGGCATCCCGGTGATCAAGGCGATTCGCGAAGGCCTGTCGGCCAACCGTATCAACTGGCTGGCCGGCATCATCAATGGCACTGGCAACTTCATCCTCACCGAAATGCGTGAAAAGGGCCGCGCCTTCCCCGACGTGCTGGCTGAAGCTCAGGCGCTGGGTTATGCCGAAGCCGACCCAACCTTCGACGTCGAAGGCATCGATGCCGCGCACAAGCTGACCATCCTGGCCTCCATCGCCTTTGGTATCCCGCTGCAGTTCGACAAGGCCTACACCGAGGGCATCACCCAGCTGACCACCGCTGACGTGAACTACGCCGAAGCCCTGGGCTACCGCATCAAGCACCTGGGCGTGGCCCGCCGCACAGCCGAAGGCATCGAGCTGCGCGTGCACCCGACGCTGATCCCGAGCGACCGCCTGATCGCCAACGTCAACGGCGTGATGAACGCCGTCATGGTCAATGGCGATGCCGCGGGTTCCACCCTGTACTACGGCGCTGGCGCCGGCATGGAGCCGACCGCTTCGTCGGTGGTCGCCGACCTGGTCGACGTGGTTCGCGCGATGACCTCCGACCCGGAAAACCGCGTGCCGCACCTGGCGTTCCAGCCGGATTCGCTGTCGGCTCACCCGATCCTGCCGATCGAAGCCTGCGAGAGTGCCTACTACCTGCGCATCCAGGCCAAGGATCACCCGGGCGTGCTGGCCCAGGTGGCGAGCATCCTGT
Organism: Pseudomonas sp. NPDC090752; assembly: GCF_055584805.1. NCBI lineage: Bacteria > Pseudomonadati > Pseudomonadota > Gammaproteobacteria > Pseudomonadales > Pseudomonadaceae > Pseudomonas > Pseudomonas sp. NPDC090752. The sequence continues at coordinate 375,705 of NZ_JBVJLI010000003.1, forward strand.
CGGAGCGTGGCATCAACATCGAGTCGATCATGCAGAAGGAAGCCGAGGAGCAGGATGGCCTGGTGCCGATGATCTTGCTGACCCACGGTGTGGTCGAGCAAAGCATCAACGATGCCATCGTTGCCCTGGAAGCCTTGCAGGACGTGGTCGGCAAAGTCGTGCGCATCCGCGTCGAACAGCTCAATTAACGAATAGCGCCGTCGGGCCGCTCAGGTGGCCCCGGCCTCAGTATCGAAGGTTTGTAGCCATGCGTTATATCAGCACCCGCGGCCAGGCACCGGCCCTGAATTTCGAAGACGTCCTGCTGGCCGGCCTCGCCACCGATGGCGGCCTGTACGTGCCAGAGAACCTGCCACGCTTCACCCAGGAAGAGATCGCCTCCTGGGCCGGCCTGCCGTACCACGAATTGGCCTTCCGTGTGATGCGCCCGTTCGTCGAAGGCAGCATTGCCGACGCCGACTTCAAGAAGATCCTTGAAGAAACCTACGGTGAGTTCGCCCACGCCGCGGTCGCCCCGCTGCGTCAGCTGAACAGCAACGAGTGGGTTTTGGAGCTGTTCCACGGCCCGACCCTGGCCTTCAAGGACTTTGCCCTGCAACTGCTCGGGCGCCTGCTCGACCACGTGCTGGCCAAGCGCAACGAGCGTGTGGTGATCGTCGGCGCCACCAGTGGCGACACCGGTTCGGCCGCCATCGAAGGCTGCCGCCGTTGCGACAACGTCGATATCTTCATCCTTCACCCGCACCAGCGTGTGTCGGAAGTACAACGCCGCCAGATGACCACGATCTTTGGCGACAACATCCACAACATCGCCATCGAAGGCAACTTCGATGACTGCCAGGAAATGGTCAAGGCCAGTTTCGCCGACCAGTCGTTCCTCAAGGGCACGCGCCTGGTCGCGGTCAATTCGATCAACTGGGCGCGAATCATGGCCCAGATCGTCTACTACTTCCACGCCGCCCTGCAGTTGGGTGGCCCGGCGCGCTCGGTGGCGTTCTCGGTGCCGACCGGCAACTTCGGTGACATCTTCGCCGGCTACCTGGCACGCAACATGGGCCTGCCCATCAGCCAGCTGGTGGTAGCGACCAACCGCAACGACATCCTGCACCGCTTCATGAGCGGCAACCAGTACGTCAAGGACACCCTGCACGCGACCCTGTCGCCGTCGATGGACATCATGGTCTCGTCCAACTTCGAGCGTCTGCTGTTCGACCTGCACGGTCGCAATGGTGCGGCCATCGCCGAGCTGATGGCCAACTTCAAGCAGGGTGGCGGCTTCAGCGTCGACCAGGACCGCTGGACCGAGGCGCGCAAGCTGTTCGACTCGCTGGCCGTCAGCGACGAGCAGACCTGCGAAACCATCGCCGACGTCTTCGCCAGCACCGGTGAAGTGCTCGACCCGCACACTGCGATTGGCGTCAAGGCCGCCCGCGAGTGCCGCCGTAGCCTGGATACGCCGATGGTGGTGCTGGGCACCGCGCACCCAGTCAAATTCCCGGAAGCGGTGGAGAAGGCGGGTGTCGGCAAGGCGTTGGAGCTGCCTGCGCACCTGAACGACCTGTTCAGCCGCGAAGAGCGTTGCACGGTCCTGGCCAACGACCTCAAGGTAGTTCAGGCCTTCGTCAGCCAGCACGGTAATCGCGGCAAACCGCTTTAACCTGGTCTCATCTCTGTGGGAGCGGGCTTGTCCCGCGAACACCGGCAAAGCCGGTGCCATTCACCGCGTTGGCATTTTCGCGGGTCAAGCCCGCTCCCACAGTTTTTGCGGCGTTTTCGTTCAAATTCCTCGGAATTTTCCTATATAGGACTTGCTGTCCGTTGCATAGAGTTACCGATCCCTCTCAAGGAGCGGCTCATGCATCAGCCCTACGTGTTGATTCACCAGGCACGGCCTTCCCACCAGATCCTCCTGCACCAGGCGTGCAATGCCCAGGGCATTTTTGACGTGCGCGTCACCCTCGACCTTGCCGACCTCGACGCCTGCCTGGCGCGCAAACGCAAAGTCGACTTGCTGATCGTCGACCATGCGTTGGCACTTGCCGGTGGCGTTGCCTTGCTCAAGCGCGTCCAGCGCAATCCGTCATTACGTGCGCTGCTGTTCACTGGGCATCCCTGTGCCCGTCGCCCTGATCTGGCAAAAGAGGCGCGACGGCGTGGGCTCTGGGTATTGGCCGATCTGCCCTGGCCGTTGCCGGTGCAACAATGGCAACGGGCTTTGCAGCGTATTCAAACGGTCACATCCCCCACGCATGCTCACTGAAACAGCGCGGTGGTACGAACTTTCCGCTGCGCTTGTTGGTCAGTTCCTTCATGTCCCACCACGCAGCGAGTGATCCGGATGGAAAGAATTTGCAGACTGCTTAATGACGCCCTGAGCCCCTATCAGACCCAGCTTGGCCCCGTGGATACCAGCGGCAACCGCCAATTGATCGTATTCGACAGCCTCGGTGGCACCACCTTGCGCCGCACAGTCAGCTCACGCCAGTTGCAGGAGCAGCGGCTGCTCATCGACCTGGTCGACGGTTTGCACCGTGATTTGCAAATTGCCGAAGGGCGCCTGCAGCCTTGTGTCATTGCAGCGTTGCAACAACGTCAGCAGCCTGCGGGAACCTTTGCCTGAATGGCTTATCAGAGACAGTGACGACAGCCAGCCAGCACATAGCTCCGGTGATGGCAGGTTGTCGCGGGAAGCCCGACAGGGCTTTCGATTGGCCCCGGACGTCCTCCCCAGCGTTCGGGGTTTCTTTTTAGTGCGCTTCGAAGAAGTGCTTGCTCTGTTCCAGGTAATCCGCTTGCAGATCCGCGTCCAGCCAGCGTGCATAAAGCGCGGGCAGCGTGCCCTGGCGTAGTGCGGGTAGCAACTGGTCGATATGGGCAACGGCTTCACGTCCCAGCGGTGAGTTGGTGCAACCCACGTGCAGGAACTGGTAGCGGTTCACGCCTTGTATCGGGTGAAACTGGTAGTCAGCCAGCGTCTCACCTTGCTGTTGAATCAGGTAGCGTACTTCCGGCCAGTAGCCGAGCACCAGTTGCAAGCGCCCCAGACGCTGCATCTGCAGCAGGCTGGCTGTGGCATCGTTGCCGTAATGGCGGCTGAAAACGCTGTCGGGCAGCTGTCGCAGCATGTCGTCGATCTGAGTGTTGTAGCTGCGTTCGGCGACGATGCCGAGTTTCAGCGCTGTGGTGCTCAGCAAACCCTGAAGGTCGACTTGCTGGTCATGCAAAAACGGGGTCAGCAGCGCCTCGCCTTGCTTGCGTACCACCAGGCCACCGCTCATCACGCCCAGCGTCGGTTCGGAGAAGTGCACGAACTTCGCGCGCTCCGGCGTCCATAGCAGGGTCGGGTCGCAGGTGAAGCTACTGGCGTCCTGAAGCATCTGGATGCCGCGCGCCCGGTTGACCCGGACGATGGCGTGGTCGTATTCCGGCATTTGCCTGATCAGCAGCGGCAACATCTGGTCGACCACGCCCTGGCCTTTCTCCTCACCCTCGAAGATGGTAAACGGTGGCAGATCGCGGACCAGCCACAGTAGGCGCTCCTTGGCCTGTACCGGCGCGATGGCCATGGCGAGCAGCAGCCCGCACAGCGAGGCCAGCGTGCGCATGGGCGAGGGCAGCCTCAGACCGTGCCCGCCTGGCGCAGTCCGGCAATAGCGGCAGCGTCGTAACCCAGGGTGGTCAGCAGGGCGTCGGTGTGTTCACCCAGCGCCGGACCGACCCACTCGGTGGAGCCGGGCGTTTCCGACAATTTGGGCACGATGCCTGGCATCTTGAACGGTTTGCCGTCGGGCAGGCGGGCCTGCAGGAACATTTCGCGGGCCAGGTACTGCGGGTCATTGAACATGTCTTCTGCCGAATAGATACGGCTGGCCGGCACTTGGGCGGCAGTCAGTATTTGCATCACCTGCTCCAGGGGCAGGCTGTTGGCCCAGCGGTCGATCAACCCATACAGTTCGTCTCGGCGTGCGTCGCGGCCATCATTACTGGCCAGGGTCGGGTCATCTGCCAGGTCATTATGGCCGATAGCCTGCATGAAACGCTTGAAGATCGCATCGCCATTGGCACCGATCTGCACATGTTTACCGTCGGCGCTGGTGTGGATGGAGGAGGGGGTGATGCCGGGCATGATGTTGCCGGTGCGTTCGCGAATGAAGCCAAACACGTCGAACTCCGGGACCATGCTTTCCATCATGGCGAAGATCGCCTCGTACAGCGCCACGTCTACTACCTGCCCCTGGCCGCCATTGACTTCGCGGTGACGCAGCGCCATCAGCGCACCGATCACACCCCACAACGCAGCGATCGAGTCGCCGATGGAAATGCCGGTGCGCACCGGTGGGCGGTCGTCGAAGCCGGTGATGTAGCGCAGCCCGCCCATCGACTCACCCACGGCGCCGAAGCCCGGTTGGTCTTTCATCGGCCCAGTTTGACCAAAGCCCGACAGGCGCACCATCACCAGCTTCGGATTGAGGGCATGCAGCACATCCCAGCCAAGGCCGAGTTTTTCCAGCACGCCGGGACGGAAGTTCTCGATGAGGATGTCGGCCTCGGCCAGCAACTGCTTGAGGATGTCGCGACCTTCGGGGTGCTTGAGGTTAAGGGTCAGCGACTGCTTGTTGCGCGCCTGCACGAACCACCACAGTGACGTGCCCTCATACAGCTTGCGCCACTTGCGCAGCGGGTCGCCGCCATCGGGCGACTCGACCTTGATCACCTCGGCACCGAACTCGGCGCAGATGCGCGAGGCGAACGGGCCGGCGATCAAGGTGCCGAGTTCGATGACTTTCAGGCCGGCGAGGGGTTTGCTGGGCGTAGACATGAGGCATCCGTGGCAGCTAGACAGATCCGTGGTTTTATCATAGGTCGGTAACGGCAGATACTGCTGCGGGGCAACGAAGATCAGGATCGGTTAGACTGTGCCACTTTTCTTTGCGCAAGAAGCCCGTCGACCATGGCCCAGCCGTCCACCACCTACAAATTCGAACTGAATCTGACCGATCTCGACCGCGGCGTGTATGAAAGCGTCAAGCAGACCATTGCTCGTCACCCTTCGGAAACCGAAGAGCGCATGGCGGTTCGTCTGTTGGCTTATGCACTCTGGTACAACGAGCATTTGGCGTTCGGCCGCGGCTTGTCGGATGTCGATGAGCCGGCGTTGTGGGAAAAGAGCCTCGACGATCGCGTTCTGCACTGGATCGAGGTCGGTCAACCAGACGCTGATCGCCTGACCTGGTGTTCGCGTCGTACCGAGCGCACCAGCTTGCTGGCTTACGGTAGCTTGCGCGTCTGGGAGACCAAGGTGCTGAGCGCGGTAAAGAACTTGAAAAACCTGCACATCGCCGCCGTGCCTCAAGATGTTCTGGAAACCTTGGCCACAGACATGCCGCGCAGCATCAAGTGGGATGTGATGATCAGCGAAGGCACAATCTTCGTCACCGACGATCGTGGCCAGCACGAAGTGCAGCTGCAGTGGCTGCTCGGTGAGCGTGGCTGAGCCGACTGACCGATGCGTATCGAACCCCGCCCGCTGCCGCCGACCCTGCCATTTCTGGGTAACCTGCCACCCTTGCTGACCCGCCTGTACGCCGCCCGTGGTGTGCAATCCGAGGCCGAGCTGGACAAGAGCCTGGCGCGGCTATTGCCGTACCAGCAGCTCAAAGGCATCGATGCAGCGGTTGACCTGCTGGTCGAGGCCCTCGACCAGCGCCAACGCATCCTCATCGTCGGCGACTTCGATGCCGATGGCGCCACCGCCAGTACCGTCGGCGTGCTTGGCCTGCGCCTACTGGGCGCAGTCCACGTCGATTACCTGGTGCCCAACCGTTTCGAGTATGGCTACGGGCTCACCCCAGAAATCGTCGAAGTAGCACTGCAGCGTCAGCCGCAGTTGCTGGTCACCGTCGACAACGGCATCTCCAGCGTCGAGGGTGTGTCGGCGGCAAAAGCGGCCGGGCTCAAGGTGCTGGTCACCGACCACCACCTGCCGGGCCAGCAATTGCCCGATGCCGACGCCATCGTCAACCCGAACCAGCCAGGCTGCGACTTCCCGAGCAAGGCGCTGGCCGGCGTCGGGGTGATCTTCTATGTGCTCATGGCCTTGCGTGCACGCCTGCGCAGCCTGGGGCGCTATGAAAACCAGGCTCAGCCGAACATTGGCGAGCTTCTAGATCTGGTTGCCCTGGGCAGCGTCGCCGACGTGGTGCCGCTGGATGCCAACAACCGCATTCTGGTGCATCAAGGCTTGGAGCGCATCCGCGCAGGCCGGGCGCGGCCAGGGCTGAAGGCGATTCTGGAAGTGGCGCGTCGCGATCACCGGCGCATCACCTCAACCGACCTCGGCTTCATTCTCGGCCCACGGCTCAACGCCGCCGGACGCTTGGACGACATGAGCTTGGGTATCGAATGCCTGCTGTGCGAGGACGAGGCGCTGGCCCAGGACATGGCCAAGCAGCTGGACGACCTTAACCAGGACCGCAAATCCATCGAGCAGGGCATGCAGCGCGAGGCGCTGGCCCAGCTCAAGGACCTGCCGGTCGAATCCATGCCGTATGGCTTGTGCCTGTTCGATGCCGACTGGCACCAAGGCGTGATCGGCATTCTTGCTTCGCGCCTGAAGGAACGTTACCACCGGCCGACCATCGCCTTTGCCGATGCCGGCGATGGCATGCTCAAGGGCTCGGCGCGTTCGGTGCCGGGGTTTCATATCCGCGATGCGCTGGATGCGGTGGCGGCGCGCCATCCGCAGTTGATCAGCAAGTTTGGCGGGCATGCCATGGCGGCGGGGCTGTCACTACCGGAAGGTAATTTCCCGGCATTTGCCGAGGCGTTCGACGAAGAAGTGCGGCGCCAATTGCGCGAGGAAGACCTCACCGGGCGCCTTCTGTCGGACGGCAGCCTGGCGGTGGAGGAGTTTCATCTCGACCTGGCCAAGGCCCTGCGCCACGCCGGGCCATGGGGGCAGCACTTCCCCGAGCCGCTGTTTCACGGTGTGTTTCAGCTGGTGGAGCAGCGGGTGGTTGGCGAGCGGCACCTGAAGGTCGTGCTCAAGAGCGAATGTGGCTCAGTGCGCCTGGACGGCATTGCCTTCGGCATCGACCGCGAGGTCTGGCCCAACCCCACCGTTCGCTGGGTGGAGCTGGCCTACAAGCTGGATGTCAACGAGTTTCGCGGCAATGAAAGCGTGCAGCTGATGATCGCCCACATCGAGCCGCGCTGAGGGCAGTGCAAATCCCAAGGACCTTCCCGACTGGCAATCTGGTCTAGTCTGAAGAATGACCGATACCGGGCCAGCGTCGTGCATGAGTGTCCGGGCCGGATCACCATTGGAGTCCTTGGGAGGTGCCCTCATGAGCCTGCTGCTCGAGCCTTACACCCTGCGTCAACTGACGTTGCCCAACCGCATCGCCGTCTCGCCGATGTGCCAGTATTCCGCCGTCGATGGCCTGGCCAACGATTGGCACCTTGTCCATCTGGGCAGTCGCGCCGTGGGGGGCGCAGGCCTGGTTATCACTGAGGCGGTGGCGGTAACCGCCGATGGCCGCATCACCGCTGAAGACCTCGGCTTGTGGGTTGATGAGCAGATCGCCCCGCTGCAGCGCATCACCCGCTTCATCACGGCCCAAGGCGCTGTACCGGGCATCCAGCTAGCCCACGCCGGGCGCAAGGCCAGCACCTATCGCCCGTGGCTGGGCAAGCATGGCAGCGTCAAGCTGGAGGAAGGCGGCTGGCAGCCGGTGGGGCCGTCGAAGATTGCCTTCGACCCGCAGCACACGCCACCGCGTGAATTGAGCCAGACCGAGATCCAGGACGTGATCGACGCGTTCGTGGCATCGACCGAACGGGCGTTGAAGGCCGGCTTCAAAGTCGTTGAAATCCACGCCGCCCATGGGTACCTGCTGCACCAGTTCCTCTCGCCGCTGAGCAACCAGCGCCGTGATGAATATGGCAGTTGCTTTGAAAATCGCGTCCGTCTGACCTTGCAGGTGACCGAGGCGGTGCGCAAGGTCTGGCCGCAGGAGCTGCCGGTGTTCGTTCGGGTGTCGGCGACTGACTGGGTGGAAGACGGCTGGAACCCGGACGAAACCGTCGAGCTGGCGCGCCGCCTGCGGGCCTTGGGGGTCGACCTGATCGACGTCTCCTCCGGTGGCACTTCGGTGAATGCCGAAATCCCTACCGGCCCCGGCTACCAGACCCGCTTCGCCGAGCGGGTACGCAAGGAATCGGAAATCGCCACCGGCACCGTAGGCATGATCACCGAACCGGCGCAGGCCGAGCATATCCTGCGCACCGGGCAGGCCGACCTGATCTTCCTCGCCCGCGAGCTGTTGCGCGATCCTTACTGGCCGCTGCATGCCGACGACGACCTGGGCGGTAACAGGGCGACGTGGCCCGCGCAGTATCAACGGGCGACCAGCCGGGCGAATCCGATCCATGAGTCGGATTTGCGGGATTAGATAGCCTGTTCCGGCCTCTTCGCGGGACAAGCCCGCTCCCACAGGATTTGTGATGTACGCAAGGGTTGCACTTACCTGTGGGAGCGGGCTTGTCCCGCGAAGAGGCCATTAGCAGCATTTCAAATCAATGCTTGATCATCACATGCCTTACGCACGTGTAGTCCTCCAACCCATACATCGACAAATCCTTCCCATACCCCGAATGCTTCTGCCCGCCGTGGGGCATTTCGCTGACCAGCATGAAGTGGGTGTTGACCCAGGTGCAGCCATACTGCAAGCGCGCCGCGAGGCGGTGGGCGCGGCCGGTGTCGCGGGTCCACACCGATGAGGCCAGGCCGTATTCCGAGTCGTTGGCCCATTCCAGCGCCTGGGCTTCATCGGTGAAGCGTGTCACCGATACCACCGGGCCGAACACTTCGTGCCGTACTATTTCGTCATCCTGCAGCGCATCAGCCAGCACCGTCGGCTCGAAGAAGAAGCCATCGCCTGGCAGCGCCTTGCCGCCGGTGACCAGGCGGATATGCGGCTGGGCGATGGCGCGCCCGACCAGGCCGGCTACCTTGTCGCGGTGCTGGGCGCTGATCAGTGGGCCGAGTTCGGTGTCCTCGGCGTCCTGCAGGCCGGTTTTCAGGCTGGCCACGGCTTTGCCGAGACGTTCGACGAAGCGCTCGTAGACGCCAGCTTGCACGTACAGGCGGCAGGCCGCGGTGCAATCCTGCCCGGCGTTGTAGAAGCCGAAGGTGCGGATGCCGTCGATGGCGGCATCGAGGTCGGCATCGTCGAACACCAGCACCGGCGCCTTGCCGCCGAGCTCCATGTGCATGCGCTTCACGCTGTCGGCGGTGGCGCCGATGATGTGCGCGCCGGTAGGGATCGAGCCGGTCAGCGAGACCATGCGCACCTTGGGGTGGGTGATCAGCGGATTGCCGACCGTCTGGCCACGGCCGAAGAGGATGTTGAGTACGCCGGGCGGCAGTACGCCCTTGGCCAGCTCGCCGAGGCGCAGGGCGGTCAGCGGGGTCAGTTCGGACGGTTTGATGACCACGGTATTGCCGGCGGCCAGAGCCGGGGCGATCTTCCACGCCAGCATCATCAATGGGTAGTTCCAGGGCGCGATCGAGGCCACCACGCCCAATGGGTCGCGGCGGATCATCGACGTGTGCCCGGGCAGGTACTCGCCCGCTGCCGAGCCACCGAGGCAGCGGGTAGCGCCGGCGAAGTAGCGGAACACATCGGCGATGGCCGGCATCTCGTCGTTCAGGGCTGCGCTGAACGGTTTGCCGCAGTTCTGCGACTCCAGCCTGGCCAGCTCATCGGCATGGGCTTCGATGATGTCGGCCAATGCCAGCAGCGCGAGCGAGCGTTCCTTGGGGCTGGTCTGCGACCAGCTATCGAATGCCTGGTCGGCGGCGCGCACGGCGGTATCCACCTGAGCCTCGGTGGCTTCGTTGATCTGCGCCAGGGCACTGCCTTCGGCCGGGTTGAGCACGGTCCAGGTCGGGCCTTCGCCTGCGACCAGGCGGCCATTGATCAGCATGTGGGTTTGCATCGGGGGCTCCTTGTGGTTCATTTGCCGCTGCCCGCGACGCTTTCACCGCCGCGAGTCAGGTAGTAGGCGCCGAGGATCGGCAGCATGGTCACCAGCATCACCAGCATGGCCACCACGTTGGTCACTGGTACATCGCGCGGGCGGCTGAGCTGGTTGAGCAGCCAGATCGGCAAGGTGCGCTCGTGGCCGGAGGTGAAGGTGGTGACGATGATTTCGTCGAACGACAGGGCAAAGGCCAGCATGCCGCCGGCCAGCAACGCCGAACCAAGGTTTGGCAGGATGATGTAGCGGAAGGTCTGCCAGCCATCGGCGCCCAGGTCCATCGAGGCTTCGATCAGGCTCTGCGAGGTACGTCGCAGGCGGGCGATGACGTTGTTGTAGACGATCACCACGCAGAAGGTCGCGTGGCCGACCACGATGGTGAACAAGCCGGGTTCGATGCCGAGTGTCTTGAACGCCGAGAGCAGGGCGATGCCGGTGATGATGCCGGGCAGGGCGATGGGCAGGATCAGCATCAGCGAGATACTCTCCTTGCCAAAGAAGCTGCGCCGGTACAACGCCGCCGAGGCGAGTGTGCCGAGCACCAGTGCGATCAATGTGGCCAGGCAGGCCACCTGCAGTGACAGCTTGATCGCTTCGAGTACATCCGGGCGGGCGAAAGCCACGGCGAACCATTTGAGGGTGAAGCCCTTGGGCGGGAAGCTGAACGCTGCGTCTTCGGTGTTGAAGGCGTACAGGAAGATGATCAGGATTGGGAAGTGCAGGAACAGCAATCCGCCCCAGGCTGCCAGGCGCAGGCCCGTGGACGCTTTTTCAGAGTGCATCGAAGGCCCCCAGGCGCTTGACGATGGACAGGTACACCGCGATCAGCACGATCGGCACCAGGGTGAAGGCTGCTGCCATCGGCATGTTGCCGATGGCCCCTTGCTGGGCGTAGACCATGCTGCCGATGAAGTACCCCGGTGGGCCGATCAGCTGCGGCACGATGAAGTCGCCCAAAGTCAGCGAGAAGGTGAAGATCGAACCGGCGGCGATGCCCGGTATCGACAGTGGCAGGATCACCTGCATGAACGTCTGCCTGGGCCGCGCGCCGAGGTCTGCCGAGGCCTGCAGCAGTGAAGGCGGCAGGCGTTCCAGTGCGGCCTGCACCGGTAGGATCATGAACGGCAGCCAGATGTACACGAACACCATGAAACGCCCCAGGTGTGAGGTCGACAGCGTGCTGCCGCCCACTCCGGGCACGGTCAGCAGCGCCTGAAGCAGGCCTTCAAGGTGCAACTGCTGGACGAACCACTGGGCCACCCCGCCCTTGGCCAGCAGCAGGGTCCAGGCATAAGTCTTGACGATGTAGCTGGCCCACATCGGCATCATCACGGCGATGTAGAAGAAGGCCTTGGTCTTGCCGCTGGTGTAGCGCGCCATGTAGTAGGCGATGGGGAACGCCAGCACGGCGCTGGCCAGCGATACCGCCACGGCCATGGCCAGGGTACGCAGGATGATGTCGAAGTTCGACGGGTTGAACAGCGCGGCGAAATTGCCCAGGGTCAGTTGCGGGGTGACCGCCATGGTGAAGTCGTCGAAGGTATAGAAGCCTTGCCACAGCAGGTTGAGCAGCGAACCCAGGTAAATGGCGCCGAACCAGGTCAGCGGGGGAATCAACAGCATCAGCAGGTACAGGTTGGGGCGGCGGTAGAGCAGGTTGGAGATGCTGCGCAACGGGCTCATCTTACTGCCCCTCAGCCAGGACGGTTTCCTGCAGCACCGTCATCGCCTCGCGCGGCCAGTGCGCCTGCACCCGCTGGCCGGGTAGCCAATCGTGGGGTTGCGCCTGCCAGCGGTCGTTGGCCTGGCTGACCGCCAGCAGCTGGCCGCTGTCCAGTTGCACCTCATAGCGGGTGGCGCTGCCTTGGTACTGGATGTCGCGCAGCAGGCCGCTGATCTGCACGCCGTCGCCGGCTGCGGCTTCGCTCAGCAGGCGGATATGTTCGGGGCGGATGGAGAAGGGCGTGCGGCTGCCGCTGAGGTGTTCGGCCAGGTCGCCGCGGACCACGTTGGAGGTGCCGACGAACTCGGCGACGAAGGTGGTGGCCGGCTTCATGTACAGGTTACGGGGCGTATCGACCTGTTCGATGCGACCGCGGTTGAACACCGCCACGCGGTCCGACATCGACAGCGCTTCGGTCTGGTCATGGGTGACGAAGATGAAGGTGATGCCCAGTTGGCGCTGCAGCTTTTTCAGCTCGCCCTGCATCTGCTCGCGCAGTTTCAAGTCGAGCGCGCCGAGTGGTTCGTCGAGCAACAGTACCCGTGGACGGTTGACCAGGGCGCGCGCCAGGGCCACGCGCTGGCGCTGTCCGCCCGACAGCTGCGCCGGCTTGCGTTCGCCATACCCCGCCAGGGCCACCATGGCCAGCGCCTCCTCGGCGCGCGCATGGCGTTCAGCTTTGGCAACGCCCTTGACCTTGAGGCCATAGGCGATGTTGTCGCGCACGTTCATGTGCGGGAACAGTGCGTAGTCCTGAAATACGGTGTTGACGTCACGCTGGTAGGGCGGCACGCCGGCGGCTTCGATGCCATGTATGCGGATGGAGCCGCTGCTGGGTTGCTCGAAGCCAGCTATCAGGCGCAGGCAGGTGGTCTTTCCCGAGCCGGAGGGGCCGAGCATGGAGAAGAATTCGCCATCGATGATGTCGATGCTGACCTGGTCAACGGCCTTGACCTCGCCGAAGGTGCGGGATACCTGGGTGAATTGAACTGCTAGGGGCATGGGCGGTCCTCGGCTGTACTTGTGGTGCCAGTGTCGGCCCCTTCGCGGGGCAAGCCCGCTCCCACAGGTTCTGCACAACTCTCAAGGTCTGTGCAAAACCTGTGGGAGCGGGCTTGCCCCGCGAAGAGGCCAGTACAGGCACATCAGAACTTAGCGTCCTCCCATGATCGCAATGTAGTCCTGCGTCCAACGGCTATAGGGTACGAACTTGCCACCCTGGGCTTGCGGGGTCTTCCAGAAGGCGATCTTGTCGAAGTTGTCGAAACCATTGGTCTTGCACCCTTCGGCGCCTAGCAGCTCACTGCCGGTGCAAGCCGCCGGCACTGCCGGCAGCGAGCCGAACCAGGCCGCCACGTCGCCCTGTACCTTCGGCTGCAGCGACCAATCCATCCATTTGTAGGCGCAGTTGGGGTGTTTGGACTCGCTGTGCAGCATGGTGGTGTCGGCCCAGCCGGTGGCGCCTTCCTTCGGTATGGTCGAGGCCACCGGCTGGTTCTCGGCCTTCAGACCATTGACCATGTAGCCCCAGGAACTGGATGCGACCACGCCTTCGTTCTTCACATCGCTCATCTGCACCGTGGCGTCATGCCAGTAACGGTGGATCAGCGGTTGCTGCTGGCGCAGCAGTTCGAGTACCGCCTTGTACTGGGCCTCGTTCAGCTCGTAAGGGTCCTGGATACCCAGCTCCGGTTTGGCCGACTTCAGGTACAACGCCGCATCGGCCATGTAGATCGGCCCGTCATAGGCCTGCACGCGGCCTTTGTTCGATTTGCCGTCGGGCAGGTCCTGTGGCTCGAACACCACGCTCCAGCTGGTGGGCGCCTCTTTGAAGGTCGTGGTGTTGTACAGCAACACATTCGGCCCCCACTGGTAGGGCGTGCCATAGACCTGCTTGTCGACCACGTACCAGCCGCCGTTCTGTAGGCGCGGGTCGAGGTTCTTCCAGTTGGGGATCAGCGCGGTGTTGATCGGTTGCACCTTCTTGCCGACGATCAGGCGCAGCGAAGCATCGCCGGAGGCGGTGACCAGGTCGTAACCACCTTTGTTCATCAGGCTGACCATTTCATCGGAGGTAGCGGCGGTCTTGACGCTGACCTTGCAGCCGGTTTCCTTCTCGAAACCGCTGACCCAATCGTAGGCCTTGTCGCTCTCGCCGCGTTCGATGTAGCCGGGCCAGGCAACGATGTCCAGGCGGCCCTCGCCGGCGCCCAGCGCCTTGGGCAACTCGGCGGCCTGCAGACCGGCGCCGGCCAGCAGTGCGCCGGTCACGGCGCCGAGCAAAGCGGTCTTGTGCACTGACATGGTGTTCCCTCTTTTTGGAGATCTTTGAATGTCATAAGCGTAGTGCGCTTGCGCGATGTCGAGTCTAGTTGGCTTTTTGCCCGCTAACGCAACATCTGGAAGCAAATCCACGGGTGGCCATGAACCCGGCAAGCCTTACTCTGGCCGTTACTTTCCGCAGCGTGGAGACATGCGAATGAACACTCGGGGCCTGCTCGATCAACTGCTCAAATCCGGCCAGGAACTGCTGAACAAACAGACTGGCGCGGGCAAGCCCGCTTCCGGCTCAGCAGGCCTCGGCAGCCTGCTTTCAGGCGCCGGTGGCGGGGCTTTGGGTGCCGGTGCCATCGGCCTGTTGCTGGGCAGCAAGAAAGCCCGCAAGTACGGCGGCAAGGTCATTACCTATGGCGGCCTGGCCGCGCTTGGCGTGCTGGCCTACAAGGCCTATGGCAACTGGCAGGCGCGTCAGGGCGCAGGGCAAGCGAGCGAACCGCAGACCCTCGACCGCCTGCCGCCGGCCCAGGCCGAACAGCACAGCCAGGCGGTATTGCGCGCGCTGGTGGCGGCGGCCAAGTCCGATGGCCATATCGACGAGCGCGAGCGCGAGTTGATCGAAGGCGAGTTCACTCGCCTGGACAGCGACCGCGAGCTGCAGCACTGGCTTCATACTGAACTGAACAAACCGCTGGACCCTGCTGAAGTGGCCCGTGCCGCGCAAACGCCGGAGATGGCCGCCGAGATGTACCTGGCCAGCCTGATGATGGTCGATCAGCAGAACTTCATGGAGCGCGCTTACCTGGATGAACTGGCCCGCCAGCTGCGCCTGGACCCGGCACTGCGCCAGGAATTGGAGAACCAGGCGCGCCTTGCCGTGGGGCAATAACGGGTACATGGCCTATCCAGCGGGCAAGGATGCCTGTTTACCCTGTATTCAGCCGCAAAAGCGTAGGAAGCCTGGGCTATACTTCGACGATTTTTCCCGCTCGTTGTGAATTCCTGAGGGCTGAATGTGAAGAACTGGACCTTGCGCCAACGGATCCTGGCAAGTTTCGCCGTGATCATCGCCATCATGCTGCTGATGATCGTTGCCGCCTACTCGCGGCTGGTGGCGATCGAAAGTGCCGAGGAGGCCGTAGGTACCGACAGCATCCCCGGGGTCTACTACAGCTCGATGATCCGCAGTGCCTGGGTCGACAGTTACGTCACCAGCCAGCAGTTGGTGGGGTTGTCCGACCATCGAGAGATCACCGCTGCCGACATTGAGCTGTTCAAGAGCTTTGAAGACCGCCTCAAGCAGCATATGGCGAGTTACCAGCAAACTATTCAGGACAAGGACGACCAGGCGCGTTTCGACACCTTCACACAGATGGAAGAACAGTACATCGACAGTGTAGGTCAGGTACTCGAAGCCTATCGTCGACGCGACTATGCCGAAGCCGAGCGGCTCATCAAGGATGTATTGACCCCAGCCTGGGTGGAAGGTCGCAAGCACCTCAACACGGTAATCGAATACAACCGCGAAGCGGCAGACGCTGCCACCCACGAAATCGTCAGTGCCGTGAGCACCGCCAAAGGCAGCATGATCGTCTCGCTGCTGCTGGCGATCGTCGCCGCCGGTATCTGCGGGCTGCTGTTGATGCGCGCCATCACGGCACCCGTGCAGCGAGTGGTGCATGCCCTCGACAAACTGCGCTCGGGCGACCTGAGCATGCGCATGAGCCTGGACCGCAAGGACGAGTTCGGCGCCATCGAAAGCGGTTTCAACGAAATGGCCGAGGCGTTGGCCAACCTGGTGTCGCAGGCCCAGCGCTCGTCGGTGCAGGTGACCACCTCGGTCACGGAAATTGCCGCCACCTCCAAGCAGCAGCAGGCCACCGCCACCGAAACGGCAGCCACCACCACCGAAATCGGCGCCACCTCGCGCGAAATTGCCGCCACCTCGCGCGACCTGGTGCGCACCATGACCGAGGTCACCAGTGCCGCCGACCAGGCTTCGAGCCTGGCCGGTTCCGGCCAGCAGGGGCTGGCGCGCATGGAAGACACCATGCACCAGGTCATGGGCGCCGCCGACCTGGTCAACGCCAAGCTGGCGATCCTCAATGAAAAAGCCAGCAATATCACCCAGGTGGTGGTAACCATCGTCAAGGTCGCCGACCAGACCAACCTGCTGTCGCTTAATGCCGCCATCGAGGCGGAAAAGGCCGGCGAGTACGGCCGCGGGTTCGCCGTGGTGGCAACCGAAGTGCGCCGCCTGGCCGATCAGACGGCCGTCGCCACCTATGACATCGAGCAGATGGTGCGCGAAATTCAGTCGGCGGTATCGGCTGGGGTCATGGGCATGGACAAGTTCTCCGAAGAGGTGCGCCGTGGCATGTTCGAGGTGCAGCAGGTGGGTGAGCAACTGACCCAGATCATCCACCAGGTACAGGCGCTGGCGCCGCGCGTACTGATGGTCAACGAAGGCATGCAGGCCCAGGCCACCGGTGCCGAGCAGATCAACCAAGCGCTGGCGCAGCTTAGCGATGCCAGCACCCAGACGGTAGAGTCGCTGCGCCAGGCCAGCTTCGCCATCGACGAGTTGAGCCAGGTGGCCGCGGGCCTGCGCGGCGGTGTGTCGCGCTTCAAAGTCTGACTGCCATGACTGACCAGCACCTTCATCCGGCTGCAGCGGCCAGCGCCAAGGGCACGCTGTACCTGCAGTTTCGTCTCAACCAGCAACGCTTCGCCCTCGACGTGCGCGAGGTGGTCGAAGTGTTGCCGCGCCGGCCACTCAAGCCGATCGCCCAGGCGCCGGCCTGGGTCGCCGGCATCCTCGCCCACCGTGGCGTGCTGGTGCCGGTGGTCGACCTCTCGGCCCTGAGCTTCGCCCAGCCGGCGGCCGAGCGCACCAGCACCCGTCTGGTGCTGGTGCGTTACCGTGACGAACACCCGTTGGGGTTGATCCTCGAACAGGCCACCGAGACCCTGCGCTGCCCCGCCGATGAGTTCCAGCCTTACGGCCTGGACAATGGCGAAGCGCGCTATCTGGGCCCGGTTCGCCAGGACGCTGATGGTCTGCTGCAACGCATCGAAGTCGATGACCTGCTGCCCGATGCCGTGCGCGAGCTGCTGTTCCCCCGTGAGCCTGGGCAGGTGCCAGCATGAGCGAGCAACGGTTTTTCCGCTTCCTCCAGGAGCGCATAGGCCTGGATGTCGACTCGGTCGGCGTGCCCATGGTCGGGCGTGCCTTGCAACAGCGCTGTGTCGCGGTCAATGCCGTCGACCTGCACGATTATTGGCTGCGCCTGCAGCAATCGGCAGAAGAACAGCAGGCGTTGATCGAGGCGGTGATCGTCCCGGAAACCTGGTTTTTCCGCTACCCGGAGTCGTTCACCGCGTTGGTCGGGCTGGCCCAGAAACGCCTGGGCGAACTGGCCGGCGAGCGGCCGCTGCGTTTGCTGAGCCTGCCATGCTCCACGGGGGAGGAACCTTACTCGTTGGCCATGGCGCTGCTCGATGCGGGTATGAACCCTGCGTCTTTCCACATCGACGGTATCGACATCAGCCCCAATTCTGTGGCCAAGGGCGTACAGGCAGTCTACGGGCGCAACTCGTTTCGCGGCAGTGAGCTGGCTTTTCGCGAGCGCCACTTCCACGAGCTCGATGATGGCCATGCCTTGGACGAGCGCGTGCGCGAGCAGGTGAGTCTGGCCGTGGGCAATGTGCTCGACCCGGCGCTGGGCGGCCGCAACGGTTACTACGACTTCGTGTTCTGTCGCAATTTGCTGATTTACTTCGATGTGCCGACGCAGCAGCGGGTCTTCGAGGTGCTCAAGCGCCTGACACACGAAACCGGTGTCCTGTTCATCGGCCCGGCCGAGGGCAGTCTGCTGGCACGGCTGGGCATGCGACCGTTGGGCATAGCCCAGTCGTTTGCCTATGTTCGCCAGCCGGCCGATGCACCGGCACCGCTTGACCTGCCATGGCGTAGTCCACCGGCACCCGTTACCCCCATCACGCCGAGCCGGCCTATGCCCGCACCGGCTTCGCGGCCTGCGCGAGCGGCCCCGGTTGTCGCGCCTGCAACGGCACAGCGCGAAACCGAAAGCGCTCTGCTGGCCATCATCGCGCGCCAGGCCAATGCCGGCGAAAGTGCTCAGGCCCGGGCCAGTTGCCAACGTTACCTGCAGCAATTCGCGCCCAAGGCCCAGGTGTATTACTGGCTGGGGCTGCTCAGCGATACCGAAGGCGATGCCCGGCAGGCGCTGACGCATTACCGCAAGGCCCTGTACCTGGAGCCTCAGCACCCTGAAGCGCTGTTGCACCTGGCCATGCTGCTGGCGGCCCAGGGCGACGAAGCCGGCGCGAGGCGCTTGCAGGAACGCGCAGCGCGCGCAGGTCGGGAGTCTGAACGATGAACGTCGAACACGCGATCGAGCTGCTTGCTCAACAGGACATGCACATCGACGATTGCTGGAACCGTATCGGCGTGCATGGCGACAAGCAGTGCCCGTTGCTCGAACGGCATATCCATTGCCGCAACTGTGACGTCTACGCTGCCGCAGCCACCCGCCTGCTCGACCGCTATGCACTGGTCCAGGACGATCACCTCCACGAAGTTGCAGTGCCTGAGGCCAACCTGGGCCGTTCGTTGCTGTTGTTCCGTCTCGGGGACGAGTGGCTGGCCTTGGCGACTACCTGCCTGGCCGAGATCGCCCCGGTGCAGTCGGTGCACTCCTTGCCTCATCAGCGTTCCCGGGTGATGCAAGGGGTGGCCAACGTGCGTGGTGCCCTGGTGCCGTGCCTGTCGCTGAGCGAGCTGTTGGGAACGAGCGCTGTTTCCGAGCAGGTGCACGGCGGCCGAGCGATGCCGCGTCTGCTGATTCTCGCGGCGGCCGGCGGCCCGGTAGTGCTGGCAGTGGACGAGATCGACGGTATTCATCGCCTCGATCCCGCCCTGCTCGGTGCTTTGCAAGACACCGCACCCTTCACCGCTGCCGTGCTGCAGTGGCGCGGGCGCAGCGTGCGGGTGCTGGACGATCAACAACTACTGTCTGCCGTGCAGCGGAGCTTGTCATGACCCCAGAGCAAATGCGCGACGCATCGTTGCTCGAACTGTTCAGCCTGGAAGCTGAAGCCCAGACCCAGGTGCTCAGCACCGGGCTGATGGCGCTGGAACGCAACCCGACCCAGGCCGATCAGTTGGAAGCCTGCATGCGTGCGGCGCACTCCCTCAAGGGCGCTGCACGGATCGTCGGCATCGATGCCGGGGTCAGCGTGGCCCATGTGATGGAAGATTGCCTGGTGGCAGCACAGGAAGGCCGCTTGCGACTGCGCGCCGATCACATCGACGCGCTGCTGCGTGGCACCGATCTGCTGCTGCATGTCGCTACCCCCGGGGACCCGGCAGGTGAAGCGGCAGTGCCAGCGTTCCTGGCGCAGATGGCTGGCCTGCTCGATCCCGCTGGCACACCTGTCCCCGCAGCGCCGCCGACCACGCCAGCTGTGCCGATGGTGGCGGCGCCCCATGCCGAACCAGTGGTCAGCGAGCCAGAACCCGAGCCCGACGCGCAATTACCGCGCAAGGCCGGCAAGCGCGGCGGTGAAGGGGGCGAGCGGGTCTTGCGGGTGACTGCCGACCGCCTCAACAGCTTGCTCGACCTGTCGAGCAAGTCACTGGTCGAGACCCAGCGGCTCAAGCCGTACCTGGCCACCCTGCAGCGCCTCAAACGCATGCACGGCCAGGGCATGCGCGCGCTCGATGGCCTGAAGACGCAGCTGGAAGACAGCGGCCAGAGCGTCGAAGTGCTCGACGCCTTGGCCCAAACCCAGCGTCTGTTGGTGGAGACCCAGCAGATCTTGCAGCAGCAGGCTGCCGACCTCGACGAATTCGGCTGGCAGGCCAGCCAGCGTGCCCAGTTGCTCTATGACACGGCGTTGGCCTGCCGCATGCGCCCATTTGCCGATGTGCTCACCGGTCAGAGCCGCATGGTCCGTGACTTGGGGCGCTCGTTGGGCAAGCAGGTGCGTCTGCAGATCGACGGTGACAAGACCCAGGTCGACCGTGATGTGCTGGAAAAGCTCGAAGCGCCGCTGACCCATTTACTGCGCAATGCGGTCGACCATGGCATCGAATTGCCCGAGCAACGCGTGCTGGCAGGCAAGCCGGAGGAGGGCGCAATCCGCCTGCGCGCCTCGCACCAGGCTGGCATGTTGATCCTCGAACTGAGCGATGACGGCGCGGGTATCGACCTGGAGCGGCTGCGCCGCAGTATCGTCCAGCGCGGCCTGTCGCCGGCTGAAACAGTGGCGCAGATGAGCGAGGCAGAGCTGCTGACCTTCCTGTTCCTGCCGGGCTTCAGCATGCGCGACAAGGTGACCGAAGTGTCCGGCCGCGGCGTTGGCCTGGATGCCGTGCAGCATATGGTCCGTGACTTGCGCGGCTCGATCGAGCTGACCCAGCAGGCCGGACAGGGTTGCTGCTTCCACCTGGAGGTGCCGCTGACCCTGTCGGTGGTGCGCAGCTTGGTGGTGGAAGTGGGCGGTGAAGCCTATGCGTTCCCGCTGGCGCATATCGAACGCACCTTGGAGGTGACGGCCGAGCAGATCGTGCAGATCGAGGGGCGCCAGCATTTCTGGCACGAGGGCCGGCATATCGGCCTGGTCGCGGCCAGCCAGCTGCTCAACCGGCCGACCGCGCCGGGCAATGAAAGCAGCTTGCGGGTGGTGGTGATCCGCGAGCGCGAACAGCTTTACGGCGTGGCCGTGGAGCGCCTGATCGGCGAGCGGGTGCTGGTGGTGATGCCGCTCGACCCGCGCCTGGGCAAGGTCCAGGACATTTCAGCTGGCGCGCTCTTGGACGACGGCTCGGTGGTGCTGATCATCGACGTCGAAGACCTGCTGCGCTCGGTCGAGAAGCTGCTCAGCACCGGCCGCCTGGAGCGTATCGAACGCGGCGTGCAGGGCGGCCGTGGGGCCAGCCGCAAGCGCATCCTGGTGGTCGACGATTCGCTCACCGTGCGCGAGCTGCAACGCAAGTTGCTGAGCAACCGCGGCTTCGAAGTCGCCGTGGCGGTCGATGGCATGGACGGCTGGAACGCGCTGCGCAGCGAGGACTTCGACATGCTGATTACCGACATCGACATGCCGCGTATGGACGGCATCGAACTGGTCACCCTGGTGCGCCGAGATCAGCGCCTGCAGTCACTGCCGGTGATGGTGGTGTCGTACAAGGACCGTGAGGAAGATCGACGGCGTGGCCTGGACGCTGGCGCCGACTACTATTTGGCAAAGGCCAGCTTCCATGATGATGCGTTGCTGGATGCCGTGGTAGAACTGATCGGAGATGCTCAGGGATGAAGATCGCCATCGTCAACGATATGCCCATGGCGGTAGAGGCTTTACGCCGGGCCTTGGCCTTCGAACCGGCGCACGAAGTGATCTGGGTGGCCAGCGATGGCGCCGAGGCCGTGCGCCAGTGTGCCGACGCCACACCCGACCTGATTCTCATGGACCTGATCATGCCGGTGATGGATGGCGTCGAGGCAACTCGGCGGATCATGGCCGAGACGCCGTGCGCCATCGTCATCGTCACGGTCGACCGCAAGCAGAACGTGCACCGGGTGTTCGAGGCGATGGGCCATGGCGCGCTGGATGTGGTCGATACGCCGGCCTTGGGCGCTGGGGATGCGCGCGAGGCCGCGGCGCCGTTGCTGCGCAAGATCCTCAACATCAGTTGGTTGATCGGCCAGCAGCGGCCCAGTGCGACCAAGCCGGTCGCGGCGCCGTTGCGCGATGCTGCGCAGCGCCGTGGCCTGGTGGCGATCGGCTCTTCGGCGGGTGGGCCTGCGGCGCTGGAAGTGTTGCTCAAGGGGCTGCCCAAGGCGTTTCCGGCGTCCATCGTGCTGGTTCAGCATGTCGACCAGGTGTTTGCCGCCGGCATGGCCGAGTGGCTCGCCAGCGCCAGCGGCCTGCCGGTGCGTCTGGCCCGTGAAGGTGAACCGCCGCAACCTGGGCAAGTGCTGCTGGCGGGCACCAACCACCATATTCGGCTGCTGCAAAACGGCCAGTTGGCCTACACTGCCGAACCTGTCAACGAAATCTACCGGCCCTCGATCGATGTGTTCTTCGAGAGCGTGGCGCGCTACTGGCGCGGCGATGCGGTGGGCGTGTTGCTCACTGGCATGGGTCGCGATGGCGCCCAGGGTCTGAAATTGATGCGCCAGCAGGGCTTCCTGACCATTGCTCAGGACCAGTCCAGCAGCGCAGTCTATGGCATGCCCAAGGCCGCCGCGGCAATCGACGCGGCGGTGGAAATCCGTCCGCTGGAGCGAATCGCCGGGCGCTTGATGGAAATCTTTGCAAAATGACCCACAGTATTGAATCACCCCGCGCGCGCGGCCGTGATCAGGTGAAAACGGATGACTGATCTACCGATCGAAGGTTTTGCGACCGCCAATGAAAACTCGGCGATGGTCTTGCTGGTCGACGATCAGGCGATGATCGGCGAAGCGGTGCGCCGCGGCCTGGCTCACGAGCAGAACATCGACTTTCACTTCTGCGCCGACCCACACCAGGCCGTGGCCCAGGCCATGCGCATCAAGCCTACGGTGATTCTGCAGGACCTGATCATGCCCGGCCTGGACGGCCTGACCCTGGTGCGCGAGTACCGCAACAACCCGGCCACCCAGGACATCCCGATCATCGTCCTGTCGACCAAGGAAGACCCGCTGGTCAAGAGCGCGGCTTTCGCTGCAGGGGCCAACGACTACCTGGTCAAGCTGCCGGACACCATCGAACTGGTGGCGCGCATCCGCTACCACTCGCGCTCGTACCTGACCCTGTTGCAGCGCGACGAGGCCTATCGTGCGCTGCGTGTCAGCCAACAACAGCTGCTCGATACCAACCTGATGCTGCAGCGGCTGATGAACTCCGACGGCCTCACCGGGCTGTCCAACCGCCGCCACTTCGACGAGTACCTGGAGCTGGAATGGCGCCGGGCCATGCGCGAACAGCAGCAGTTGTCGCTGCTGATGATCGACGTCGACTACTTCAAGGTCTACAACGACAGCTTCGGCCACCTGGCCGGTGACGAGGCTTTGCGCCAGGTTGCCGAGTGCATTCGCGGCTCCTGCCAGCGGCCCACCGACCTTCCGGCGCGCTACGGTGGCGAAGAATTCGCCCTGGTGCTGCCCAATACCTCGCCCGGTGGTGCGCGTCTGGTCGCTGAAAAACTGCGCCAGTCCGTGCACGGGTTGAATATCCCGCACAGCGCGCCGCAGGCGGATTCGCGCCTGACCGTGAGCATTGGCCTGGCGACGCAGACACCGGCGGTCGGCAGCCACTGCCGGCAGCTCATTTCTGCGGCCGACAAGGGGTTGTACCTGGCCAAGAACAGCGGGCGTAATCAGGTCGGTATCGCCTGAGGCAGAAGCGGCTGCCCAACGGGCTGCCGCTGCTCCCTGGATCGGTTATACTCGCGGGCTTTTCACCGAATTCGTACGAGAGCCCCGCGCCCATGGAAATCCAACCGATCCTGAACACCATCAAGGACCTCACCGAGCGTTCCGAGTCTATTCGGGGGTATCTTTGACTACGATCAAAAAGCTGACCGCCTGATCGAAGTCAACCGCGAGCTGGAAGACCCGGCCGTCTGGAACAAACCCGAGTATGCCCAGGCCCTGGGCCGCGAGCGTGCCATGCTGGTGCAGGTCGTCGAGACCCTGGACAAGATGTCCGGCGGCCTGGGCGACTGCAAGGACCTGCTCGACATGGCCGTCGAGGAGGATGACGAAGGCGCCGTGAGCGACGTCGTAGCCGAGCTGGAAGGCCTGGAAGAAAAACTGGCCCAGCTTGAGTTCCGTCGCATGTTCAGCGGCGAGATGGACCCGAACAACGCCTACCTGGACATCCAGGCCGGCTCCGGCGGTACCGAAGCACAGGACTGGGCCAACATCCTGCTGCGCATGTACCTGCGCTGGGCCGACAAGCGCGGTTTCGACGCCACCATCATCGAGCTGTCCGAAGGCGAAGTCGCCGGCATCAAGGGCGCCACCGTGCACATCAAGGGCGAGTACGCCTTTGGTTGGCTGCGTACCGAAATCGGCGTGCACCGCCTGGTGCGCAAGAGCCCGTTCGACTCTGGCGCCCGCCGCCACACCTCCTTCTCGGCAGTGTTCGTGTCGCCTGAGATCGACGACAAGGTCGAGATCGATATCAATCCGTCCGACCTGCGCATCGACACCTACCGCTCCTCCGGTGCCGGTGGCCAGCACGTCAACACCACCGACTCCGCGGTGCGTATCACCCACGTGCCGACCAACACCGTGGTGGCTTGCCAGAACGAACGCTCGCAGCACGCCAACAAGGACACCGCCATGAAAATGCTGCGGGCCAAGTTGTACGAGCTGGAAATGCAAAAGCGCAACGCCGCTTCCCAGGCGCTGGAAGACAGCAAGTCGGACATCGGCTGGGGCCACCAGATCCGCTCCTACGTGCTGGACGACTCGCGTATCAAGGACCTGCGTACCGGCGTCGAGCGCAGCGACTGCAACAAGGTGCTGGACGGCGACATCGACCAGTACCTGGAAGCGAGCCTCAAGCAGGGGCTGTAAGCCGCACACCACCGCCGCGATGCCTGGCCGCCTGCCGGCATCGCGTGCCCTGCCCGAAAAGGGCAACGAATACCTGATGGAAAGAATGACGACATGAGCGACCTCAAGACCGAATCGCAAGACCTGCAACAGGAAGAAAACACCCTGATCGCCCTGCGCAAGGAAAAGCTTGCCGCCGAGCGCGAGAAGGGTCAGGCCTTCCCCAACGACTTCCGCCGCGACAGCTACTGCAACGACCTGCAGAAACAGTACGCGGACAAGACCAAGGAAGAGCTGGAAGCAGCAGCGATCCCGGTCAAGGTCGCCGGTCGCATCATGCTCAACCGTGGCTCGTTCATGGTTATCCAGGACATGACCGGGCGCATCCAGGTCTACGTCAACCGCAAGACCCTGCCGGAAGAAACCCTGGCGGCGGTCAAGACCTGGGACCTGGGCGACATCATCGCCGCCGAAGGCACCCTGGCCCGTTCCGGCAAGGGCGACCTGTACGTTGAAATGACCAACGTGCGCCTGCTGACCAAGTCGCTGCGCCCACTGCCGGACAAGCACCATGGCCTGACCGACACCGAGCAGCGGTACCGCCAGCGCTACGTCGACCTGATGGTCAACGAAGAAACCCGCCACACCTTCCGTGTGCGTTCGCAGGTGATCTCGCACATCCGCAAGTTCCTCATCGAGCGCGACTTCCTCGAAGTCGAAACGCCGATGCTGCAGACCATCCCCGGCGGTGCTGCGGCCAAGCCGTTCGAAACCCACCACAACGCCCTGGACATGGCCATGTTCCTGCGCATTGCTCCGGAGCTGTACCTCAAGCGGCTCGTTGTGGGTGGCTTCGAGAAAGTCTTCGAGATCAACCGCAACTTCCGTAACGAAGGCGTTTCGACCCGGCACAATCCCGAGTTCACCATGCTCGAGTTCTACCAGGCCTACGCCGATTACAAAGACAACATGGACCTCACCGAAGAGCTGTTCCGCGAGCTGGCGCAGCTGGTACTGGGCAGCACCGACGTGCCGTACGGCGACAAGGTATTCCACTTCGGCGAGCCGTTCGTGCGCCTGTCGGTGTTCGACTCGATCCTCAAGTACAACCCCGAGCTGACTGCCGCCGACCTGCAGGACGTCGACAAGGCTCGCGCCATTGCCAAGCAAGCCGGTGCCAAGGTGCTCGGCCATGAAGGCCTGGGCAAATTGCAGGTGATGATTTTCGAAGAGCTGGTGGAGCACAAGCTGGAGCAGCCGCACTTCATCACCGAGTACCCGTTCGAAGTCTCGCCGCTGGCCCGTCGCAACGACGACAACCCGGCCGTGACCGACCGCTTCGAGCTGTTCATCGGTGGCCGCGAGATCGCCAACGCCTACTCCGAGCTCAATGATGCCGAAGACCAGGCCGAGCGCTTCCTGGCCCAGGTGGCCGAGAAGGACGCCGGTGACGACGAAGCCATGCACTACGATGCCGACTTCGTCCGCGCCCTGGAGTACGGCATGCCGCCGACTGCCGGTGAAGGGATTGGCATCGACCGACTGGTGATGCTGCTGACCAACTCGCCGTCGATTCGCGACGTGATCCTGTTCCCGCACATGCGTCCACAGGCCTGAGTGAATTGAACAAGCCGCCTTACGAGGCGGCTTTTTCTTGCCTGTACACTCGTATTGGCTTTACTGGCCTCTTCGCGGGGCAAGCCCGCTCCCACAGGTACACCACAGTTTTTGAACGCTGTGATGTACCTGTGGGAGCGGGCTTGCCCCGCGAAGAGGCCGGCACTGACGAAGCACTTTTCATGAGGTAATCAAAGTGACCCCCGCCATGCCTCACCAAGGCGCCGCCGGCATCGCCACCGCCGTCGCCGAAAGCGTGCAATACCAGGGTCGCAAGACCGCCCGCCAAGGCAGCGAACAACGCCGCCAGCTGATCCTCGACGCCGCCATGCGCATCGTCGTGCGTGATGGCGTACGCGGCGTGCGCCACCGCGCAGTGGCTGCCGAGGCCGGAGTGCCTCTTTCGGCCACCACCTACTACTTCAAGGATATCGAGGACCTGCTCACCGATACCTTCGCCCAGTACGTCGAGCGCAGCGCCGCCTACATGGCCAAACTCTGGGCCAACACCGAAGTGGTGCTGCGCCAGCTGCTCGCCCAGGGTGATGGCAGCGTGGAATCGCGGGCGCGCCTGGCCGACGAAGTGGCGCGCATGACCGCTGACTATGTTTCCCGGCAGTTATCGAATCGCCGCGACTTCCTGATGGCCGAGCAGGCCTTCCGCCAGGAAGCGTTGCTCTGTCCGCGACTGGCCGAATTGGTACGCGCCCATGAACAGATTCTGCTGCACGGCACCCGCCAGTTGTTGCAGGTAGTCGGTTCGCAGCAGCCGGAACAGGACGCCCAGATGTTGACGGCGATTATCGAGCAGATGGAATATCAGGGCCTGCTCAAGGATGCCGATGCGCAAGCCGATGGGCAGATGCTCGCTATGCTTAGCCGTTACCTGCATTTGGTGCTGGCATCGGCCTGAGCTGAGAACGAACCTTCAAGGAGAACCTGATGAAAGCCTGGCGTGTGGTGTTGTTGACGTTGTCATTCCTGCTGCTGGGCGGTTGTCTGGTGACCTTCCATGAGCCGCTGCCGAGCAACCAGGCGGCGCCCAAGGCCCTGCTCGGCAAGTGGAGCAGCAAGGATGCCTGGGGCGAGCCGCTGAAGCTTGCGATCAGCCGCAGTGGCGCCGATGCCTACAAGGCCGTGGCCACGGCCAAGGGCAAGAAGCCTGAAGAGTACGTGTTTACCGTGTCGCGCCACGGCAACCGTTGGTACCTTTCGGCCGGCGTGCCCAAACGCCTGGGCGGCAATTTCCTGATTGGCGGCTTCGACATCGTCGATGGCAAGGAGCTGGTGCTCTACAACCTCGACGTCGAGCAGGTGCAACAGGCGGTCGAGAAGAAGGAGCTGAGCGGGCACAGCACTGAAGTGCCGGAAGACAATGGTGAGGGCGTGCTGATCGACAGCCCGTCGGCGCGGGTGCTGGCCTACCTGGATGACCCGGCCAACTCCGACCTGTTCGTCGAGGTGGCGCGCTTCCAGCGTTCCGGCAAATGACCATGTCGGCCTCTTCGCGGGGCAAGCCCGCTCCCACAGGTACACCGCAGGGCTAAAGAGCTGAGGTGTACCTGTGGGAGCGGGCTTGCCCCGCGAAGAGGCCCTCAAGCAAGGAGTCCCCGGTGGACGAGTACCAGCAGACCATACGCACGCTGTCCGACCGCATCGTCGCGGCGCAGACCCCAATCCGCGTGCTCGACGCGGTGAAGTGGGACGACAGCATCCGCCAAGGCTTTCTCAAGGCCAAGGGCAAGGAGCCCCCTGCGGTCGACCGCGCCTATTACCAGTCGCGCCCATTGTCGTTCGACTCCAGCGCGGTCAAGGCCGAGTTCCAGAGCATCGAGCGTGACATCACCCGTCAACTGGGCCAGTTCAACCCGGTCGGGCAGATCATGCGACGGATGTGCAAGGAGTACCGCATGGTGGTGCGCATGCTCGAAGCGCGCGGCACCGAAGACTTCGGGCTGATCTCCCAGGAACTGTACGGCGCAGCGTCCGATGCCTTCCACGCCGGTGACCCGACCCTGGCCGACCTTGGCCTGATGCTGTCGGATTACCTGAACAATATCGATGGCCGCGGCGACCTCAAGGACGAGCCGAAAAACCTCACCGCCAAGGAGGCCGTAGACATCCTCCAGCGCCGCTTGAACAAAGTGTTCGGCGAGGCCGAGGAAACCATCCGCGTTTTCGAGTCCGACGGTATCGTCGCAGACGCGGCGGCGGGCGCCGACTACATCAAGGTGCGCGCCGATGCCATGTTCAACAGCCGCGATGTGCGCGCGCTGGAGGTGCATGAAGGGCTGGTACATGTGGGCACCACGCTCAACGGCCTCAACCAGCCGATCTGCACCTTCCTGGCCAAGGGGCCGCCCTCGTCGACGGTGACCCAGGAAGGCCTGGCGATCCTCATGGAGGTGATCGCTTTCGCCTCTTACCCGAGTCGCCTGCGCAAGCTCACCAACCGCACCCGCGCCATCCACATGGTCGAAGAGGGTGCCGATTTCCTGCAGGTGTTCGAGTTCTTCCGCGCCCAGGGCTTCGAAATGGCGCAGAGCTACAGCAATGCCAGCCGGGTGTTCCGTGGCTCGGTGCCCAATGGCCTGCCGTTTACCAAGGACTTGTCCTACCTCAAGGGCTTCATCATGGTTTACAACTACATTCAGTTGGCCGTGAAGAAGGGCAAGCTCGAACAGATTCCGTTGCTGTTCTGTGGCAAGACCACTCTGGAAGACATGCGTACCTTGCGTCAGTTGGTCGAAGAGGGCCTGGTGGAACCGCCTAAATACCTTCCGGAGCAGTTCCGCGACCTCAACGCACTGTCGGCCTGGATGTGCTTCTCCAACTTCCTCAACCACCTGAGCCTCGATCGTATTGAAGCCGATTACGCGAACATTCTCTGAGCGCTGCCGTTGGCTGGCACTGGGCTTGATGTTGCTGGGGCTTGGCGGGTGCAGCAGCTTGCTGTTCTACCCGGAGCCGGGCCAACCGTTCACGCCGGAGCGAGCCAAACTGCAATACCGCGATGTCACCCTCACCAGCGCAGACGGCATCCGCCTGCATGGCTGGTGGCTGCCAGCCAAGGCGGGTATGGCGGTCAAGGGCACAGTGCTGCACTTGCATGGCAACGGCGGCAACCTGGCCGGGCACCTTGGCGGCAGCTACTGGCTGCCGGAGCAGGGCTATCAAGTGCTGATGATCGACTACCGGGGCTATGGCCTGTCCGAGGGCAAGCCCGGTTTGCCGGAGGTCTACGAAGACATCGCGGCCGCCATGGCGTGGCTCGACCAGGCCCCTGAGGTCAAGGGAAAACCCTTGGTGTTGCTGGGGCAAAGCCTTGGCGGGGCGATGGCCATCCACTATCTGGCGGACCACCCCGAGCAGCGCCAGCGTTTCAGTGCCCTGGTGTTCGATGGCGTGCCGGCCAGCTACCGCGAGGTCGGGCGTTTCGCCTTGAGCACTTCATGGATGACCTGGCCGTTGCAGGTGCCGTTGTCCTGGCTAGTGCCTGACGGCGACAGCGCGATTCGTTCGGTCGAGCGCTTGAACAGCCCGCCGAAGCTGTTCTTCCACAGTATCGACGACAACCTGGTGCCGATGAACAACGGTATCCGCCTGTACCAGCACGCACCGCCTCCGCGGGTGCTGCAACTGACTCGTGGCGGCCATGTGCAGACTTTCGCCGACCCGGTGTGGCGCCAGGTGATGCTGCGTTTCCTCGATGACCCCAACCGCTTCAACGGCCTGCGCCGGCTGGCTGAAATACCCAACTACCCTGACGAGAAGAACAAGCAATGAGTGAAGAACGCAACGCCATCCCGCTGATCCTGACCGGTGTCGGCAGCATCATCGTGACGGTGGGGGCTCTCTGGTATTACGGCTACCTGCATTTCGCGAAACCGGAGGATGCGCTGCTGCTGCAGGACTTCACCATGCTCAAGACCATTCCGGGTGAGGATTACAAGGTTTCCCTGGACCCTGCGCCGCAGGTGGCGCAGTGCCTGGATGGCGTGCTGGTGTTGTTCGACACCCAGCAGAAGGGGCTGACCGGGGTGCTGGTGGACAACCGCAAGCGCGCGGTGCGCTGCATGGGCGAGGAGACGCCGCAGCAGGTGCAGTGAGCAGAGACTTCCTTTGGCTGTACCGGCCTCTTCGCGGGGCAAGCCCGCTCCCACAGGTACCCCAACTTGTGGGAGCGGGCTTGCCCCGCGAAGAGGCCAGAACTGACAAACAAAAAAACCCCGCCATTACGGCGGGGTTCTTGTTCCAGTCAATGAGCCTTACTGACTAACCTGGCTCACCGAACGCGGCGCCACCGGCTGGTTGTCGTTGGAGATGGTCACCTCCACCCGGCGGTTCTGCGCGCGACCCGAGTTGCTGGAGTTCTCAGCCACCGGGTACTCCTTGCCATAACCCTGGGCAACGATACGCGCCGGGTCAACGCCAGCGCGGACCAGCGCCATGCGCACGGCACCGGCGCGGCGCTCGGACAGGGTCTGGTTGTAGTTGGCCGAGCCAACGCTGTCGGTATAGCCCTCGACGATCACCTTGCGCTCAGGGTTTTCCTGAAGGAACTGGGCCAGCTTGGTGACGTTGGGCAAGGCGCTGCTCTTGAGCTCGGCCTTGTTGAAGTCGAACAGAACGTCGCCGAAGGTCACCAGCGTTCCGCGGTCAGTCTGCTTGGCGTTGAGGCTGTCCTGCAGCTTGGCGATCTGCGCGTCGCGGGCATCCAGTTTGGCCTGGGCGCGATTGGCAGCCGCGTTTTTCAGCTCGGCTTCGGCGGTGCGCAGGGCAATGGTCTGCTTGGCCACTTCGACGCGCTGGTTGGTCAGGTACGCCAACTGGTCGACCTGCTTGCTGTCTTCACGCTCCATGTAGGCCTTGTCGGCCTTGTTCAGCCAGTCCTGGGCGTCCTTGGTCTCAAGGGCCGCGACCTTGCTCGCCTGCGGATCGCTCTGCAGCGCGGAGAAGTTGGTGCGGGCCGACTCCAGGTTGGCATTCGGGTCGTGCGAGCAGGCAGCGAGACCGACGCTCAGGGCCAGCAGGGCGGGAATCATGACGTAGTTGCGCATAGTGTTCATCCTTTGATCGAGTGCGAAGGCTAAGGCGGGCAGGGCAAGGCTCACTGAGCGCTGCGCAGGCCTTCCTCACGTACGTCCTGAACGCCCTGACGGGCATCCTGCACGGCCTTCTGGGCCTTGGCCGCCTGGGCCTTACGTTCGGCGAGGCGAGCGTCCCATTCGGCCTGTTGGGCCAGGCGCTTGGCGTCGTCGTACTTTTTATCGTGCATGGCGATTTCGGCCTGCTTGAACTTGTCCTGCGCCGCTTTCATTTCAACGGCGGCAAACTCGGTGCCGCCAGCGCTGACGGCGGAATTCACGGCGGACTGGGTGACGGCGTATTGCTCGGTGGGCGGGTTGCCCGCACAGCCGGCCAGGACCAGGCTACTGCCCAGGGCCAGCGCGGCCAGCTTGAACCCGCGCAGGTGAGTGGATGTGAGTTTCGAAGTGCGGGTCTTCATGGTGGTCAGTTCCATTGGATCACTCCTGATAACGACGATGTCCGTAGCAGTCCATCGCTCAATCCCTGGCATCGCCTCGCGTTACAGCTCAACGGTGCACCACGGCAGGTGTGCAGGGTTTTAGCGTGATGGCTATTGGCTCGGACTCTGGCGTTTTTTCAATAGTTCAGAAAAAAATGCCAAGTATTTCTGACTGATTGGTCAGTGGTTATCGTGTGGAACTTCCACGCAATGACGCGGTATTCCGGGCTGGCATGCAGCCCGGAACAGGAGGGCAAGGTGTCAGTTGCCAGTGTCGTCGCCGACGTGGCTGAGGGTCTGCAGGTGGCGCCGCGACAGGCTCAGAAAGCGCGGGGTAGAGCCGATGTCTTCGTACAGTGGGTCACCTTCCTCATCCGTGGAAATGACCTTGTGGCCCTGCACGTAAGGGAAGCTGGCCCCCAGCTCTTCAAGCGCCGCTGCGACCAGTTCGCCGAGCAGTTCCTCGGCGGTGCGCTTGGGGTACATGTCGATAAGCGCCGCCAGGCGCGCCTCGGACTCGAGGTCCAGGTGCAAGGTGTGGCCGGTCGGGCTCAGGGTGCCGGCGGCGTTCTGTTCCCAGTGCTGGGCGAGTTCGCGGATTTTCATGATGACCTCTGTCAACGCCTCGGAAGGCTGCATTGCATCGGACTGCAGTGATCTAACTTTAGTTTGCTTTGCCCTTCGCGGCTTGCCATCGCGTGCTGGCTGTGGGCACTCTTGGGCCAGTGCTGTTTCCTGGAGAGTGCGCGGGCGAGCCGCGCCGGAGAGAGGGCCAATGACCGATATCGATGTGCGCTTGCGTGAAGATGTCCATGTGTTGGGGGAGTTGCTCGGCGATACCATTCGCCAGCAGCACGGCGAGGCGTTCCTGCAGAAGATCGAGGACATCCGCCACAGCGCCAAGGCCGACCGCCGCAGTGCCGGCGAGCAGTTGAGCTCGACCCTGGCGGACCTCGCCGAGGAAGACCTGCTGCCGGTGGCGCGGGCGTTCAACCAGTTCCTCAACCTGGCAAACATGGCAGAGCAGTATCAGCTGATCCGCCGTCGCGATGACGAGCAGCCAGAACCCTTGGAGGCCCGGGTGTTGCCCGAATTGCTGGTTCGCCTGAAGCAGGCCGGGCACAAGGACGAGGCGCTGGCCCGGCAATTGGCCAAGCTCGATATCCAGCTGGTACTCACGGCGCACCCGACCGAGGTGGCACGCCGCACGCTGATCCAGAAGTACGATGCCATTGCCGGCCAGCTGGCCGCCCAGGACCATCGCGACCTGACGCCTGCAGAACGACAGGCCGTGCGCGAGCGCTTGCGCCGTCTGATCGCTGAAGCCTGGCACACCGAAGAAATCCGCCGCACCCGGCCAACGCCGGTTGACGAAGCCAAGTGGGGCTTCGCCGTGATCGAACATTCCCTCTGGCACGCCATCCCCAGTCACCTGCGCAAGGTCGACAAGGCGTTGTTCGAGGCCACTGGCCTGCACCTGCCACTGGAAGCCGCGCCGATTCGCTTCGCCTCGTGGATGGGCGGTGACCGTGACGGCAATCCCAATGTCACGGCTGCTGTGACCCGTGAAGTGCTGCTGCTGGCGCGCTGGATGGCCGCCGACCTGTTCCTGCGTGATATCGATGCGTTGGCTGCGGAGCTGTCCATGCAGCAGGCCAGCAGCGCCGTGCGCGAACGAGTGGGCGAGAGCGCCGAGCCCTACCGTGCCGTACTCAAGCAATTGCGTGACCGCTTGCGGGCGACGCGCAGCTGGGCCCAGGCATCGCTGGCCAGTACCCAGCCTGCCAGCGCCGAAGTGCTGGTGGAGAACCGTGATCTCATCGCCCCGCTGGAGCTGTGCTATCAGTCCCTGCATGAATGCGGCATGGGGGTGATTGCCGATGGCCCGCTGCTCGACACCTTGCGCCGTGCAGTGACCTTCGGCCTGTTCCTCGGGCGCCTGGACGTTCGCCAGGATGCCGCCCGGCACTGCGACGCGTTGGCGGAGATTACTGATTACCTTGGCCTTGGCAGCTATGCCGAGTGGGACGAAGACAAACGCATCGAATTCCTCCAGGCCGAACTGAAAAACCGTCGGCCATTGCTGCCGGGGCACTTCAAACCCCAGGCCGACACCGCCGAAGTGCTCGCCACCTGCCGTGAGGTCGCCGCAGCGCCAGGGGCATCGCTGGGTTCCTATGTCATCTCCATGGCTGGCGCTGCGTCCGACGTGCTGGCAGTACAGCTGCTGCTCAAGGAAGCTGGCCTTACCCGACCCATGCGTGTGGTGCCTTTGTTCGAGACCCTGGCCGACCTGGATAATGCCGGGCCGGTGATGGAGCGGCTGCTGGGCCTGCCGGGCTATCGCTCGGGCTTGCGCGGGCCGCAGGAAGTGATGATCGGCTACTCCGACTCGGCCAAGGACGCCGGCACCACGGCGGCGGCCTGGGCCCAGTATCGCGCGCAGGAAAACCTGGTGCGCATCTGCCATGAACATCAGGTCGAACTGCTGCTGTTCCATGGCCGCGGTGGTACTGTCGGCCGAGGCGGTGGCCCGGCCCACGCGGCGATCCTGTCGCAGCCCCCCGGCTCGGTGGCAGGGCGTTTCCGTACTACCGAGCAGGGCGAGATGATCCGCTTCAAATTCGGTTTGCCGGGCATCGCCGAGCAAAACCTCAACCTTTACCTTGCGGCAGTGCTGGAGGCCACCTTGCTGCCACCGCCGCCACCGGAGCCAGCCTGGCGTGCGTTGATGGACCAGCTGGCCGCCGATGGCGTCAAGGCCTACCGCAACGTGGTGCGGGAAAACCCCGATTTCGTCGAGTACTTCCGCCAGTCCACTCCCGAGCAGGAACTGGGGCGCCTGCCGTTGGGCAGCCGTCCGGCCAAGCGTCGCGCTGGGGGCATTGAAAGCCTGCGGGCGATCCCGTGGATCTTCGGCTGGACTCAGACGCGCCTGATGCTGCCAGCCTGGCTGGGGTGGGAAACCGCCCTCGGTAATGCCCTGGCGCGCGGTCAGGGCGAGCTGCTGGCGCGGATGCGCGAGCAGTGGCCGTTCTTCCGCACCCGCATCGACATGCTGGAGATGGTCCTGGCCAAGGCCGATGCGCAAATCTCCGAGGCCTACGACGAACGTCTGGTGCAACCGCATCTGCTTCCTTTAGGTGCGCACCTGCGCGACCTATTGTCGCAGTCGTGCCAGGTGGTACTGGGCCTGACCGGGCAGCCGGTGCTACTGGCGCACAGCCCGGAAACCCTGGAATTCATCAGCCTGCGCAACACCTACCTGGACCCGCTGCATCGTCTCCAGGCCGAGCTGCTGGCGCGTTCGCGCAGCCGCGAAGCCGCTCTGGACAGCCCATTGGAGCAGGCATTGCTGGTGACCGTGGCAGGCATTGCCGCAGGACTGCGAAACACCGGCTGAAGCCAGGCCACGCTGCCCGCGCCCAGGGGCAGCGAGTTGGCCAGGGCAGGGTAGGGAGGGTGGTTGCGCCGGGCGCAACTACCTCCAGCCAAGGTTACCAATGGCACATTCCTGTAACTTTGGGGCGCTTGTCTGGCTGACGGGCGCTGTGTATCTTGAGCAGCCTTCTGACCGATTTATGGTCATACCCGATTTTCCGGACTTGGCCCAGGTTGCCGAATCCATTGAATTTCATAAAAAAATTTGAGGAGCACGAGATGCGCGTAATTCTGCTGGGAGCTCCCGGGGCCGGTAAAGGTACTCAGGCAAAGTTCATCACCGAGAAGTTCGGTATTCCACAGATCTCCACCGGTGACATGCTGCGTGCCGCTGTCAAAGCCGGCACCCCACTGGGCCTGGAGCTCAAGAAAGTCATGGATGCCGGCCAGCTGGTATCCGACGAGCTGATCATCAGCCTGGTCAAGGAACGCATCGCCCAACCAGACTGCGCCAACGGTTGCCTGTTCGACGGTTTCCCACGCACCATCCCGCAGGCTGAAGCCATGGTCACTGCCGGTGTCGATATCGATGCTGTGGTCGAGATCGCCGTCGACGACGAAGAGATCGTTGGCCGCATGGCGGGCCGCCGCGTGCACCTGGCCTCGGGCCGCACCTACCACATTCAGTACAACCCGCCGAAAGTGGAAGGCAAAGACGACGTTACCGGCGAAGACTTGATCCAGCGCGACGACGACAAGGAAGAAACCGTGCGTCATCGCCTGTCGGTCTATCACACCCAGACCAAGCCGCTGGTGGACTTCTACCAGAAGCTGTCGGCCGCCAACGCTGGCAAACCGAAGTACAGCCACATCGAAGGCGTAGGTTCGGTAGATGCCATCACCGCCAAGGTGCTGGCAGCCCTGAGCTGATCCATCACCGTGTGTCACAACGGCCCGCTTGCGGGCCGTTGTCGTTTATACTGCCGCTCTTTTCACTTGCTCCTGGATACCCGTTCGATGACCACCCTGCTGGCCCTGGATACCGCCACCGAAGCCTGTTCCGTCGCGCTGCTGCATGATGGCAAGGTAACCAGCCATTACGAGGTGATCCCACGCATGCACGCGCAGAAGCTGCTGCCGATGATCAAGCAGTTGCTGGGCGATTCCGGCGTCGCCCTCAATGCCCTCGATGCCATCGCCTTCGGCCGTGGCCCGGGTGCCTTCACCGGTGTACGAATTGCCATTGGCGTGGTGCAAGGCTTGGCGTTCGCTCTGGAGCGCCCGGTGCTGCCGGTGTCCAACCTGGCCGCGCTGGCTCAGGGCGCACTGCGCGAGCATGGCGCCGAGCAGGTGGCAGCGGCCATCGATGCGCGCATGGACGAGGTGTACTGGGGTTGCTACAAGGCGGTGGCAGGCGAGATGCGCCTGCAAGGCCAGGAAGCCGTACTACCACCAGAACGCGTGGCGTTGCCTGATGGCAGCAGCGGCGACTGGTATGGCGCCGGTACCGGCTGGAGCTACGCCGAGCGCCTAGCGGTGCAGGCCACTGCCAGCAATCCGGCGGCGCTGCCGAACGCGCTGGACATTCTCAGCCTGGCCAGCTTCGCCTGGAAGCGCGGCGAGGCAATCGTCGCCGAACAGGCGCAACCGGTTTACTTGCGCGATAATGTAGCTACGCCCAAAGCCCGCTGACGGCTGTTCGTCGGTTATCGCGGCTGTCGATAAAACCTTTGGTGCAAACTGTGGTCTGGTTATCACTTGCGCATTAGCGATGGAACACTGATGCTGCTAAATTGCCATCATTGGTCCTGAGTGCTCATCATGCGTATCGACGGTTTCTCATCGCAGTCCTACCCGGTCAAGCGCACACCGCGCAAAGCGGCGGTGCGCGATGAAAGCGTCGACGATGCCGAGCTGATCGAAGAGGGCGAGGTCGCGCAAGAAGCGGCGCCACGCCGTCGTCCTGGTGGCCTCCCGGCACGCCCACAGGACATGGTCTTCCCCCGCGCCCGTGATCGGCGCACCGCAACCGCGCTGGCCAGCTACCTCAGCACTGCCGGTTTCACCGATTGGGACATGGAAGTACTGGGGCTCGACCTGTACATTTGATGGATGAGTCCATCACCCCTGCCTTATTTTCTCGGATGCCCGTCATGGAGTGAAAACGCCTGGCGCGATTACCTGTACCCCGCTGATGCCGTAACCCGCGACTACCTGGGCCTGTACAGCCAGGTGTTCAACGCGGTCGAGGGCAATACCACTTTCTATGCGCGCCCCGCGCCCAGCACCGTCACGCGTTGGGCCCAGGTGATGCCTGCGCACTTTCGCTTCACCGCCAAATTCCCCCGTGACGTCAGCCATGAGGGCGATCTGCGCGAGCGTTTCGAAGCGGCGTGCGACTTCTCCCGGTTGCTGGCGCCTCTTGGTCAGCGCGTCTCGCCCTACTGGCTGCAATTGCCGGCCCAGTTTGGCCCGGCACGCTTGGCGGAACTGGGCCAGTTTCTCGATGAGATTGGGGTGCCGGTGGCCGTGGAAGTGCGCAACCAGGCGTTCTTCGCCAAGGGTGAGGAAGAGCGCCTGCTCAACCGACTGCTGCGTGAACGCGGCGTGGAGCGCATCTGCCTGGACCCGCGCGCGCTGTTCAGCTGCACCTCGCGTGATGCTGCGGTGCTCGACGCCCAAGTCAAGAAACCCAAGGTGCCGCCGCGCCCCGCAGCCTTCAGCCAGCACCCGCAGGTGCGGTTTATCGGCCATCCGGTACTGGAGGCCAACGAACCTTTTCTCGCGCCCTGGGTGGAGAAGGTCGCCAGCTGGATCGAGGAAGGCCGTAGCCCGTATATCTTCTTGCATACCTCGGATAACCGCTTGGCCGCCGCCCTGGCCCAGCGCTTTCATCAGCGGCTGATGGTGCGCCTTCCAGGCCTGGCCGCTTTGCCGGAATTGCCGCGCGCCCCTGAGGTCGAACAACTGGGACTACTCTGACCCTTCCCCGACCAGCCGGAGGTTGTGACCATGGATGTACAAACCCTGCGTGCCGAAGCCTTCAAGGCGCTGCACGAGCGCGATGGCGCCTTCGTCATCCCCAACCCCTGGGATGCCGGCTCCGCCAAGCTGCTCGCCAGCCTGGGCTTCGAGGCGCTGGCCACCACCAGTGCGGGCCTGGCATTCAGTCTCGGGCGCCCAGATGCTGAAGCGGCCTTGAGCCTGGACGAAACGTTGGACAACGCCGGCGTGATCGTCGATGCCACGGCCTTGCCGGTGGCCGCCGACCTGGAAAATGGTTTCGGCGATTTGCCGGAGGACTGCGCACAGACGATCTTGCGTGCCGCCGAGGCGGGCCTGGTTGGCGGCTCCATCGAAGACGCCAGCGGCCGCAGCGATGCGCCCATCTACGACATCGAACTGGCCGTGGCGCGGGTGCGTGCGGCGGTACAGGCTGCACGCAGCCTGCCATTCCCTTTCATGCTGTGTGCCCGCGCGGAAAACCTGCTGCATGGGCGCCTGGATCTGGATGACACCATCTTGCGCCTGCAGGCCTTCGCCGAAGCCGGTGCCGATGTGCTTTACGCACCTGGCCTGCGCAGCGTTGACGAGATCCGCGCGGTGGTTCAGGCGGTGGCGCCTAAACCGGTGAATGTGCTGATGGGGCTGGCCGGCGTGCCGTTGAGCGTCAATCAGCTGCAGGACCTGGGCGTGCGCCGCATCAGCGTAGGCTCGTCGCTGGCCCGTGCGGCGTTGGGAGCGTTTCAGCGGGCAGCGCTGGAAATTCGCGATCAGGGCACGTTCAGCTATGGCGAGCAGGCCCTGCCGTTCGCCCAGCTCAACGACCTGTTCCGCCGCTGAGGCCGCGTGCGCGCACTGGCGCTGCTGTTCGGCCTGCTGGCCCTGGCAGGTTTGCTCTGGCAATTGGGCTGGCGCTTGCCGGATGCCTGGAACCCTTGGGCCGCGCTGGATGTGCGCCAGCCTCCAAATCTGCTGACCCCCTACAAACTGTCGCGCCTGCGTGATGACCCGAATTTGTGTCGCAAGGCCCTGGAGGCCAGCCAATTGCGTTTCAAGGCACAAGCCGACAGCCCAGCGTCGGCCAAGTGTCCGTTGCACAACGTGTGGCGCATCGAACAGGGGGATGCGCGCTTGAGCAGTAGCTTCCTGGCCAGCTGCCCGTTGGCGGTTGCTTATGCGCTGTTTGAAAACCACGGCCTGCAGTCGGCGGCGCGGCGCGTGTTCGGTCAGTCCGTGACGCAAGTCGAGCACTTGGGCAGCTTCGCCTGCCGCAACGTCTATAACCGCAAGCAAGGCCGGCTCAGCCAGCACGCGACGGCCAATGCCCTGGATATCAGCGGCTTTCGGCTGCAAGATGGCCAGCGCATCGTGCTGGCCCGGGACTGGCAGGCAGGCGGGCAGAAGGCGGCATTCTTGCGCGAGGTGCAGCAAGCTGCGTGCGAAAGTTTCAATACGGTGCTGGGCCCGGATTACAATGCGGCGCACCACAATCACTTTCATCTGGACATGGGGCGCTGGCAGATTTGCCGTTGACCTCAGGCGTGGACGCGGACGTTGTTCAGCACCACCGGGCGTGCCCAGTGCAGGTCGAATTCCAAGTCGTTCTGCTGTTTGGCCAGGGTCGGTTCATCGAACGGCTCCGGCGCAGGGTCGAGCAGGTTCATTTCGAACTCAGCGATGGGCAGGTGCAGTGGGCGCGGAGAAGGACCTGGGCCTGGCTCGCCGGCAGGCTGGCCCTGGCTCATGACCACCGGTCGCAGCCAGGTGTTGCTGATATCAAGCTGACGCTGTTGCTGGATCATCTCGGCAGCGCTGAAAGGCTCCGGAGCTGGCTCCAGCAGGTTGGCTTCGAGCTCGGCCTTGGGCAGGAACAACGGCTCGGGCGGTGCGATGATGGTGTCTTGTACGGGGCAGGCGCGCTGGGCGTCGATCAATGCCAGTGCCCTGGCCCCGCCAATCGGCTCGCCACTGTCCTGGTCGTACTGCACCAGCGCCTGGCTGACGCTGTCTGGCTCTCCCGCTTGTTGCTCGGCCATGGCGCGGGCAAAGAAATCCTGCCACAGGTGGCTGACGCCCCCGAGTGCCTGGGTATTCTGCCGACCGAAGTTGCCGACGGGCGACAGGTAGGTCAAGCCGATGGGAAGAGTATCTGTCATGGCAGTCGCGCGCGTTGTGCTCTGGCAGAATAGCGGGATATTGCCTGTATCGGCCGCGGTCGGTGATTCATTAAGGGCGTCATCAATTTTTTCGAGTGCGGGACGTGATGGAAGAGCAAGAACTGGGCACAGGGCTGAGGGTCGAGGCGCTGGCGCCGGAATACGCGGGGCAAGCGGCCGCATGGGCCGAGCGCCTGGGGTTGCCGCTGATCGATGAGGGGGCCGGCTTTGCCGTGCAGATCGGCGCCGACGGCCTGCAGATTCAACAGTTGGGGCCGCAGGCGCCGGGGCCGGTGCGGGTCGATTTCGTCGAGGGTCAGGCGGCGCATCGGCGCCAGTTTGGCGGTGGCAATGGGCAGATGATCGCCAAGGCAGTCGGTATCGCTCAAGGCGTGCGGCCCCAGGTGCTGGATGCCACGGCAGGCTTGGGCAAGGACGCGTTCGTGCTGGCCAGCCTGGGTTGCCAGATGACCCTGATCGAGCGTCAGCCGCTGATTGCGGCGTTGCTCGAAGATGGGCTGACGCGGGCCAGCGTCGATCACGAAGTGGGGCCAATCGTCGCTCGCATGCGCTTGCTCACTGGCAATGCTATCGAACGCATGCGCGCCTGGGAGGGCGAGCCGCCACAGGTGATTTACCTCGACCCGATGTTCCCGCACCGCGACAAGAGTGCACTGGTGAAGAAGGAGATGCGGGTGTTCCGGCCGTTGGTCGGCGATGACCTGGATGCGCCGGCGTTGCTGGAAGCGGCCCTGGCGCTGGCCAGCCACCGGGTGGTGGTGAAGCGGCCGCGCAAGGCGCCGATTATCGAGGGGCCGAAGCCTAGCCATAGCCTGGAAGGCAAGTCGAGCCGGTATGACATTTATCCGAAGAAGGCCTTGAAGGCTTGATGTTGCCAGTGCGTGCCTCTTCGCGGGGCAAGCCCGCTCCCACAGGGTGGGCTCACCACTCGTCTGTGGGAGCGGGCTTGCCCCGCGAAGAGGCCGGTACATTCAGCCAACATCTCAGGGTTTGAATGCCCGTATAAATAGCTCCACCACCTCGCGCACATGCGCCTCTGCCTCTTCGCCTTCAAGCGGCCCCGCACACCCCAGCAACAACCGATAATCCGGCGCCCCTTTGACCAGGCAGAAGAAATGCTCGGCCGCCCGCAGCGGATTGTCGATGCGCAGCAACCCGCGTTCGGCTACTCCGCGCAACAGCGCTTCCATCCCTGCCAAGACGCGCTTCGGGCCAGCCTCGTAGAAGAACTCGCCAAAGCCCGGATCCTGGCTGCCCAGCGCCATGATCAAGCGGCTCAACTTGACCGCTTCATCACTGCTGATCAGTGCCTGAAAGCCCCGGGCGATATTCAGCAGCACGTCTTCGACAGGCGCGCCCTCCGGGTACTCGAACATTAGGTCCGGCAATTGGTTCTGGCAGGTCGCCATGACCGCCGAGCCGAACAGCGTCTGCTTGTCGGTAAAGTGGCTGTACACCGTGAGTTTTGAAACACCTG
The DNA here is from genome assembly GCF_055584805.1 of Pseudomonas sp. NPDC090752. Lineage (NCBI taxonomy): Bacteria > Pseudomonadati > Pseudomonadota > Gammaproteobacteria > Pseudomonadales > Pseudomonadaceae > Pseudomonas > Pseudomonas sp. NPDC090752. The sequence continues at coordinate 417,511 of NZ_JBVJLI010000003.1, forward strand.
CCGCCGCAGCGACCGCATCCATGCTGGTGTTGGCATAGCCAAGGCTGAGGAACAGCGTCTTGGCCGCTTCGAGGATCGCCTCGCGCTTGGCCAGGTCCTTGGGGCGACCTGGGCCGATGGGTGCGTCGTTGGGCATTGGAGTCCGCATCTGGGTGAGGGGGCGCACATCTTACCGGGTCGGCGACTTTCCGGCGTCAGAGAATGCCCCATGGCTAATGTTGATTTTCTTTCCGACGCTGGCTTCCCGGCTTCGGTTCCCTGACTTAATATACTCGCCAGTATAAATATTCGATGCGCTCGTCGCGAAAGGATTCATCATGTTGCGTCATGCCTTGTCCCTCGCCTTGCCTGCTGCTGCCGTGCTGTTTCTGGCAGCCTGCGGCCAGGAAGCCACTGCCCCGGCGGCACCGCGTCCGGCGCTGGTGGTCCAGCCGCAGCCAGCCGCAGCAGCTGCCGACAGCTACCCAGGCGAGGTGCGTGCGCGCCTGGAGCCGGAGCTTGCGTTCCGTATCGCTGGCAAGGTCAGCAAGCGCCTGGTCGAGGAGGGGCAGCGGGTGAAGGCCGAGCAGCCGCTGGCCGAGCTCGACCCGCAGGACGTGCGCCTGCAACTGGAAGCCAACCGCGCGCAGTTGGCCGCCGCCGAGGCCAACCTGGCGCTGGTGCGCGCCGAGCGTGACCGCTACCAGAAGCTGCTCGATCGACAGATGGTCAGCCACTCCCTCTACGACAATGCGGAAAACCTCTACCGCGCCGGCCTGGCGCGCCTGAAACAGGCCAAGGCCGAGTTCGACGTGGCCGGCAACCAGGCAGAATACGCCGTGCTGCGAGCGCCCCAGGCCGGGGTCATTGCCAAGCGTCAGGTCGAGGTCGGACAGGTGGTGGCTGCCGGGCAGACGGTGTTCACCCTTGCCGCCGACGGCGAGCGGGAGGTGGTCATCGGCCTGCCAGAGCAGCAGTTCGCCCGCTTCGCCGTGGGCCAGGAGGTCAGCGTCGAGCTGTGGTCGCAGGGCAACGAGCGCTTCCCAGGGCGCATCCGTGAGCTGTCGCCGGCGGCCGACCCGCGCTCGCGCACCTTCGCCGCACGCATCGCCTTCACATCGGCCAAGGTGCCTGCAGACCTTGGCCAGAGCGCACGCGTCTTCATCGCCCACGATGGGCTCATCCCATTGGCGGTGCCGCTGTCGGCCGTTACTGCCGAGAACGGCCAGGCGTATGTCTGGCGGGTTAACCCGGAGCGTCGCCTTGAGCGTGTCACGGTGCGCTTGGGGGCTTATGGCACGGACAGTGTGCCGGTGCTGGAAGGGTTGAACCCTGGCGATTGGGTGGTCGCCGCTGGCGGCCATGTGCTGCGCGAAGGGCAGGAGGTGCGACCTGTGGATCGCACCAACCGTGTGGTGAACCTGACGGCCAAGGAGTAAGTCCCGATGGGTTTCAACCTTTCCGCCTGGGCGCTGCGCAATCGCCAGATCGTACTGTTCCTGATGATCCTGCTGGCTGCCATTGGCGCCATGTCCTACACCAAGCTCGGCCAGAGCGAAGACCCGCCGTTCACCTTCAAGGCCATGGTCATTCGGACCCTGTGGCCGGGCGCCACGGCCGAGGAAGTGTCGCGCCAGGTCACCGAACGCATCGAGAAGAAGCTGATGGAAACTGGCGAGTACGAGAAGATCGTCTCGTTCTCACGGCCCGGCGAATCGCAGGTGACCTTCATGGCCCGCGACTCGCTGCATTCCAAGGACATTCCCGAGCTGTGGTACCAGATCCGCAAGAAGGTCGCGGATATTCGCCACACCTTGCCCCCGGAAATCCAGGGTCCGTTCTTCAATGACGAGTTTGGCACCACCTTCGGCAATATTTATGCGCTGAGCGGCGCCGGTTTCGACTACGCGGTGCTCAAGGATTACGCCGACCGTATCCAGATCCAGTTGCAGCGGGTCAAGGACGTGGGCAAGGTCGAGCTGATCGGCCTGCAGGACGAAAAAATCTGGATCGAACTGTCCAACCTCAAGTTGGCCACCCTCGGCGTGCCGCTGCAGGCTGTGCAGCAAGCCCTGCGTGAGCAGAATGCGGTGAGCACCGCCGGCTTCTTCGAAACCCCCAGCGAGCGGTTGCAGCTGAGGGTCAGCGGGCAGTTCGACAGCGTCGAGCAGATTCGCCAGTTCCCCATCCGCGTCGGTGATCGCACCTTCCGCATCGGTGATGTCGCCGACGTGCACCGGGGTTTCAACGACCCGCCTGCGCCGCGCATGCGCTTCATGGGCGAGGACGCGATTGGCCTGGCCGTTTCGATGAAGGAGGGCGGTGACATCCTGGTGCTGGGCAAGGCCCTGGAGGGCGAGTTCGAGCGCTTGGCGCGCAACCTGCCGGCCGGCATGGAACTGCGCAAGGTGTCCGACCAGCCGGCGGCGGTCAAGGCGGGTGTCGGCGAATTCGTCCAGGTGCTGGTCGAGGCGCTGATCATCGTGCTGCTGGTGAGCTTCTTCTCGCTGGGCCTGCGCACCGGCCTGGTGGTGGCCCTGGCCATTCCGCTGGTGCTGGCCATGACGTTTGCTGCCATGCATTACTTCGGCATCGGCCTGCACAAGATTTCGCTCGGTGCGCTGGTGTTGGCCCTGGGCCTGCTGGTGGACGACGCGATCATTGCCGTGGAAATGATGGCGATCAAGATGGAGCAGGGCTATGACCGGCTCAAGGCAGCCAGCTATGCCTGGACCAGCACGGCGTTCCCGATGCTCACCGGTACCTTGATCACTGCGGCCGGCTTCCTGCCGATTGCCACGGCGGCGTCGAGCACCGGCGAATACACCCGTTCGATCTTCCAGGTGGTGACCATCGCGCTGCTGACCTCGTGGGTCGCGGCGGTGGTGTTCGTCCCTTATCTGGGCGAGCGCCTGCTGCCGGATCTGGCCAAGTTGCATGCCAAGCGCCACGGCAGCGAAGGGCAGGCGCCAGACCCATATGCCACGCCCTTCTACCAGCGTGTGCGGCGCATGGTGGGGTGGTGCGTACGGCGGCGCAAGACGGTCATCCTGCTGACCATTGCCGCCTTCATCGGCAGCATCCTGTTGTTCCGCTTTGTGCCCCAACAGTTCTTCCCGGCCTCTGGGCGCCCGGAGCTGATGGTCGACCTGAAGCTGGCCGAAGGGGCATCGCTGGCGAACACCGCCGAGCGGGTCAAACAACTGGAAGCGCTGCTCAAGCAGCAAGAAGGCATCGACAACTATGTGGCCTATGTCGGCACCGGTTCGCCACGTTTCTATCTGCCCCTGGACCAACAACTGCCCGCTGCCAGCTTTGCCCAGTTCGTCGTGTTGGCCAAGTCGATGGAGGACCGCGAGCGCTTGCGCAACTGGCTGATTACCACCGTCGATCAGCAGTTCCCTGACCTGCGCGCACGCGTCACTCGCCTGGAGAACGGCCCGCCCGTGGGCTATCCCGTGCAGTTCAGGGTAACCGGCGAGCATATCGAAAAGGCTCGCGCCCTGGCCCGCGAAGTGGCGGACAAGGTGCGTGAAAACCCGCACGTGGTGAACGTCCACCTGGACTGGGAAGAGCCAAGCAAGGCGGTGTTCCTGACCATTGACCAGGACCGTGCCCGCGCCCTTGGCGTCAGCACCGCGCACTTGGCCAGCTTCCTGCAAAGCTCGCTGACTGGCACCACGGTCAGCCAATACCGCGAAGACAACGAGCTGATCGAGATTCTCCTGCGCGGTACGCAGAAGGAGCGCGGCGAGCTGGGTAGCCTCGGCAGCCTGGCGCTGCCCACCGACAACGGCCAGAGTGTGCCGCTGTCACAGGTGGCGACGCTGGAATACGGCTTCGAGGAAGGCATCATCTGGCACCGTAACCGGCTGCCGACGGTAACCGTGCGCGCCGACATCTACGACAAGCAGCAACCTGCGACCCTGGTGCGGCAGATCGAGCCGACCCTGAGTGAAATCAAAGCCAGGCTGCCGGATGGCTACCTGCTGGAAGTGGGCGGTACCGTCGAGGATTCCGAGCGCGGGCAGAAATCGGTGAATGCCGGTATGCCGTTGTTCATCGTAGTGGTACTGAGCTTGCTGATGATCCAGTTGCGCAGTTTCTCGCGCACGGTGATGGTGTTCCTCACTGCACCTCTGGGACTGATCGGCGTAACGCTGTTCCTGCTGGTGTTCCGCCAGCCATTCGGCTTCGTTGCCATGCTCGGCACCATTGCCCTGGCGGGGATGATCATGCGCAACTCGGTGATTCTGGTGGACCAGATCGAGCAGGACATCGCCTCGGGGCTGGACCGTTGGCAGGCGATCATCGAAGCCACGGTGCGGCGTTTCCGGCCGATCGTGCTGACGGCGCTGGCGGCGGTGCTGGCGATGATTCCGCTGTCGCGTAGCGTGTTCTATGGGCCGATGGCGGTGGCGATCATGGGCGGGTTGATCGTGGCCACGGTGTTGACCTTGTTGTTCCTGCCGGCGTTGTATGCGGCGTGGTTCAGGGTCAAGAAAGGCTGAAAGCAGTAGGGGAGGGCATTGCCCTCCCCATTGCCATCAGAGGGCTCCGAACACCTTCTTGGCCAGGCTGGTAGCAGCTTGGGCCGGGTTCTGGCGAATGCCCTGCTCTTGCTTGGCGATCATTTCAAATAAGCCATCCAGGGCTTTTTCGGTTACATAGCTCTCGACATTGGCGCTTTTCGCGTCACCCAAGCCAAGCGCTGATGCCTGGCCGGCAAAGCTGTTGTACTGCTGAACCACGCCCACCTTGTCGGTCGCCGCCTTGACGATCGGCAGGAACTTGGCGCGGATCTGCTCGCGGCTGCTCTTGTTCAGGTACTGAGTGGCCGAATCATCGCCCCCGCTGAGAATGCCCTTGGCATCGGTCACGCTCATGTTCTTCACCGCATCCACCAAGATCGCCTGGGCTTGCGGTACCGCCGCCTCGGCCGCCTTGTTCATGCTGTCTTCCAAGGCCGTGACCTGGTCACCTTTGCCGAACATTTTCATGGCCTTGGCGGCCTTGCCGAGGTTGCCTGGCAGTTCGATGCGCACGTCCGGGTTGTTGCTGAAACCGCCCGGTGTGCTCAGTTGCTTGACGGCGACCTGTGCACCTTGGGTGAGGGCGTCTTTCAAACCGCCGGTGGCGTCTTTCTGGGTCAAGTCGCCCAGCGACAGGGCCAGGGCGCTGGCGGACAGCAGCAGGCCGGCGCACAGGGTGGTGAAGCGCAGGGAGGAGCGAATCATGAAGCGTTCCTTTTCAACAGAAGTGGGCGTATCTCAGCGTACGGGATCGACTTTGATCCGTACGGGCTGCGTATCGCTGCCATCGAGCTTGATGCCGTGGTGTTCGGTGTTGATGAACAGCAGCTTGCCGTCTAGTTCGATGCGTGCGCTGACCGCGTAGCGGTGGCCGGGTTTGACCTGAGCGGGGTCGTAGGTGAGGTGGAACGGCAGCGGTACATTGCCTTTGACTGGGCCGGCCTGGCGCGCCAGAGTCACGGCAGGGGCGTCCATCAGCGACACATCTTGCAGTTCGACGCTCAGGGTGGCGGCGGGCGGCAGGGCGATGCGCTGCAAGTAGAAGACTTCGCCATCCAGGCTTGCCTGGGTCGATGGGGTGTGGCTTGAACAGGCTGCGAGCAGGGATGCGCAACACAGCATTACGAGCTTTTTCATGGAATCTCCGTTGTCCGTGGGGTTGGCTTGTGACCAACCCCACGACTTTAGCGGATTTTCCCCGACGATGAAGCCTTAAAGGGTTGCCGTTGCCAGTGAGTCCTCGCGGTGCAGCGCGACTTGGCGGATCGACAGCCGCAGCTCGGCCGACAGCACGCGCTTGGCCACACCCTCGGCGAGTTCGCCCAGCTTGTCGTGGTAGCCGAGCTTGCCATTGCTGTCCGGACGCAGCACGCCCTGCTCGATCAAGGTCTGAATGAAGTGGCGGAACAGGGTCTTGTCGAAGAACTCCGGGGCGTTGAGGCCATGCAGGATCGACAAGCGCTGCGCCATCATCACGCAAAGGTCTTCCAACGCTTCGGCGCTCAAGGTGTTCTGGCCACTGTTGAGCAGCAGTGAGGTGGCCATGTAGAAGCGCTGCAGGGTTTGAGTGATGGTGCGGGCGAGCAGGGTCAACAAGACGAACTGGCGCGAGCTCGGTGCCGGGCGAATGTAAGTGTGGCCTTCCTGGCGCAGCAGGCCCTGTTCGACCAGCGCCGTCAGCCACTGATCGATGACCTCGTCCAGTTGCTCGGGTGCCCAGCGCAGGAACAACTCGGCCTGCAGGTAGGGATACAGCGCATGCACATACTGGCCGAGCAGTTCACGGCTCATCCGCGAGCTGCTGTGGAAGAAGCTCGCCAGCAACGCCGGCAAGGCAAAGATGTGCAGCACATTGTTGCGGTAGTAGGTCATCAATACCGCGTTGGCCTCATCCAGATAGAGAATGCGGCCGAGGGCATCTTTCTGTTCGGCCAGCAGGTCCATGCCCCTGACGTGTTCGATGAGGCTCCGGCCGTCACCGTCCGGCAAGGTGGTGTGTTCGGAGTAAGGGACCTTGCGCAGCAACGCCAGGTACAGGTCGAGCACGCGGGTCAGGGCGCTTTCGTCGAGCGCCAGCCGGCTGGTGGACAGCAGCGCCAGGGCCACCAGATTGACCGGGTTGACCGCCGCCGCCTCGTTGAGGTGACGGGCCACGGTTTCGCCCAGGCGCGTGGTGGTCTCATTTAGCCAGGCTGGGCGGAATTGCGGGCCAAGTGCCTGCTCGCGCCAACCGGGTTGCTGCTGGTCGAGGAAGCCCGCCAGGCGGATTGGCTCGCCAAAGTTGACGTAAACCTGGCCGAAGCGCTGCTTCAGCGCGCCGATGACCTTGAAGATGTCGAAGATCGACTCTTTCTTCTTGCTGGCCCCGCGCAGTTCACCCAGGTAGGTGCGGCCTTCCAATACCCGCTCGTAGCCGATGTATACCGGCACGAAGACGATCGGCGTGCGCGATGAGCGCAGGAAACTGCGCAGGGTGATCGCCAGCATCCCGGTGCGCGGCTGCAGCATGCGCCCTGTACGCGAGCGCCCGCCCTCGACAAAGTATTCGACCGGGAAGCCCTTGGTGAACAAGGTGTGCAGGTATTCGTTGAACACCGCAGTGTACAGCGGGTTGCCCTTGAACGTACGGCGCATGAAGAAGGCGCCGCCGCGGCGCAGCAGGCCGCCGATCACCGGCATGTTGAGGTTGATGCCGGCGGCGATGTGCGGCGGCGTCAGGCCATTGCGGAACAGCAGGTAGGACAGCAGCAGGTAGTCGATGTGGCTGCGGTGGCAGGGCACGTAGATCACTTCGTGGCCTGGCGCGATGCCCTGCACCTGCTCGATGTGGTTGACCTTGATACCGTCGTAGATCTTGTTCCAGAACCAGCTGAGCACCACTTCGAGGAAGCGGATGGCGGTGTAGGTGTAGTCCGAGGCGATCTCATTGCCATAGCGCAGCGCTTGCGCCTCGGCCTTGGCCACCGGGATGTTCTCCCGTTGCGCTTCGTCGCTGATGGCTTGGCGCACCATCGGCGCATGCACCAGGCCTTTGACCAGGTTGCGTCGATGCGAGATGTCCGGGCCGATCACGGCGGTCTTGAGGTTGCGAAAGTGCACGCGCATCAGGCGCTGGGCCATGCGCACGGTACGTTCGTGGCCTTTGTTGTGCTGCACCAGTTCGCGTACGTGGATCGGTGCGGAAAATTGCACACGCGTCTTGCGCCCGAGGATCAGGATGGTCAACAGCCGGCGCAGGCGCCCGGTAACCGCCCAGCTGTCGGCGAACAGCAGCTTCCACGGGCTGGATTCGCTGGCCGGGGTCTGGCCCCAGAACACGCTGACCGGAATGATCTGCGCGTCTTCCTCGGGGTGCTGGTTGACCGCCCCGATCACCCGCTCCAGGGTCGGTGGGGCGCCGCGCTTGTCGTGGCGGCCAAGCCAGTCTGGCTCCGGGGTGAGGTAGAAGAAGCCGGCAGGTTCGTGCAGTGAGCCGACAGCCACCGGTAGCACCGGGCGTGGCAGCCCCGCTTTGGTGCACTCGTGGTCGAGCACGGCCAGGTCGGTGAGCGATGGCGAAGGCAGGGCGTAGAACACCGGGCGGCTGCGGTCGAGCTGCAGGCGCATGGCCGACTGGTTGATGGTCTCGGAGCGCACCCACAGGTACAACAGGCGACGCAGAGCGCCGAAGATCAGGCGGCGCAGGGGAGAACGGGTCATGGGGTGAGTGCCCTGGGTATGATTTTTAGTGAGTGTGCAATCAGTTAGTCTGCCGTATCTGCGTAAGTTCAGCAAAAACCTGCAAATGGCGCGGTGGTCATGAAAAATCTTTGTTCTGTGTCATATACTCGGCCTGCCACTTGCAGGATATTTCGGTAAGCGGCGTCGGCACAGGGAGGAAACCCTGTGTCTGCAAGGCGATCTTCACAATAAAAATCCGGAGTAGTTCAGATGTCGTCTCGTGAGACTGGGAATGTAAAGTGGTTCAACGATGCCAAGGGCTTTGGCTTCATTCAACGCGAAGGTGGTGCGGATGTATTCGTCCACTATCGGGCGATCCGCGGTGAGGGGCATCGTACCCTGGTCGAAGGGCAGCAGGTCGAGTACTCCTGCGTGCAGGGCCAGAAAGGCCTGCAAGCTGAGGACGTAGTAGGGCTCTGAGCCTCGTCTGATACGCCTCAAGCTGCAAGTTGACCGTGTGACTTGCAGCCTGATGCGACCCATTTTCAGCTGGTGCGCCAGGTGATCTCCTCTTCACCGTCGGCGCTGATGCGGACCCAGCGGTCGGCATCTTCCTCGCCCTGTTCCTCGACCCAACCACCCGGCGCGCAGCGCACTTCCACGCCCAGTGCGGCGAACGCGGCGCGGGCGCAGGCGATGTCATCGTCCCATGGAGTCTGGTCACTTTCCAGGAACAGACTGTTCCATTTTCCTACAGCCTTGGGTAACCAAGTGACCGGAATGTTACCGGCATGGCATTTGAAGGTCTGGCCTTTCTGCTGCCATTCGCTGCACGGACCGATTGCTTCGTTCAGCCACTGGGCAATCTGCTTGTGGTCGACGTCGGCGTCCTTCAGGTAAATCTCGATATCAGGTTGGCGCATAAGGGCTCCGTGTGTGCTCAGTCTTGGCGCACGAAATAGTCATAACGCATGGAAACCGTGACCTCGAACGGCTCAGGCTGGTCGATCACCTGCGCACGCTTCTCGGCGCTGGCACGCCAGCCGTGCGGGGTCATCGCCAGCAGGTCGGCGCGGGCCTTGGGGGCGGCCAGGCTCAAGCGGAACTCGAGGGTTTCGCCGTGGGCGTGGACCATGCCCTCAGGAACCAGGGCTAGGTGCTTGTCGTCGGCGTAAGGGCGTACTTCATCGTAGAGCACTTCGCGCAGTTCCATCAGGTGACCGCTGGTCGGGCCGACCCGCATCAATCCGCCGCCTGGGCTGAGCAGGCGCTTGGCCTCGGCCCAGTCCAGCGGGCTGAACACGCTGGCGATGAACTGGCAGCTAGCGTCGGCCAGCGGTACGCGGGCCATGCTGGCGACCATCCAGGTGACTGCAGGATCACGGCGACAGGCGCGCTTGACGGCTTCGCGGGAGATATCCAGGGCGTAGCCGTCAGCCTGTGGCAGAGCCTGGGCCAGTTGCGCGGTGTAGTAACCTTCGCCGCAACCGATGTCGAGCCAGGCGCCGGGCTGGCGCTCGGCGGCCAGTTCCGCCAGGCGGCGGGCCACCGGGGCGTAGTGACCGGCGTCGAGGAAGTCGCGACGTGCTTCGACCATGGCCTGGTTGTCGCCTGGGTCGCGGCTGTTCTTGTGCTGCACCGGCAGCAAGTTCAGGTAACCCTGGCGAGCACGGTCGAAGCGGTGGCCGGCTGGGCACACCACGCCGTTGTCGAGCCGCGTCAGGGCCGCCTGGCAGATAGGGCAGGCGAGCATCAGGCGAGCAACCGGACCAGGGTCTGGTAGTAGATCTCGGTCAGCAGGTCGAGGTCGCTGGCCAGGATGCGTTCGTCGACTTGGTGAATGGTCGCATTGACCGGGCCCAGCTCGACCACTTGCGTACCCATGGTGGCAATGAAGCGGCCGTCCGAGGTGCCACCGCTGGTGGACGCTTGGGTTTCGCGGCCGGTAACGCCCATGATGCTCGCCGACACGGCATCCAGCAATTCACCCGGTTCGGTCAGGAACGGCAGGCCCGACAGCGCCCAATCGATCGACCAGTCCAGCGCGTGCTTGTCGAGGATGGCCGACACCCGTGCCTGCAGCCCTTCGACCGTCGACTCGGTGGAGAAACGGAAGTTGAACAGCGCGGTCAGGTCGCCCGGTACCACGTTGGTGGCGCCGGTGCCGGAATTGAGGTTGGAGATCTGGAAGCTGGTCGGTGGGAAGAACGCGTTGCCTTCGTCCCAGTGCTCGGCGGCCAGCTCCGCCAATGCGGGCGCAGCCAGGTGGATCGGGTTGCGCGCCAGGTGCGGGTAGGCCACGTGGCCCTGTTTGCCGCGCACGGTCAGCTTGGCGCCGAGCGAGCCGCGGCGGCCGTTCTTGACCACGTCACCGAGCAACGTGGTGCTCGACGGTTCGCCGACGATGCACCAGTCCAGGCGCTCGTTGCGTGCGACCAGGCGCTCGACCACCGCCTTGGTGCCATGATGGGCCGGGCCTTCTTCGTCGCTGGTGATCAGGAAGGCGACCTTGCCGCGGTGGTTCGGATAATCCTGCACGAAGCGCTCGCTGGCCACCACCATGCAGGCCAGGCTGCCTTTCATGTCGGCAGCGCCACGGCCGCAGAGCATGCCATCAGCGTCGATCAGCGCTTCGAACGGCTCATGCTGCCACTGTTGCACCGGGCCGGTGGGGACCACGTCGGTGTGGCCGGCGAAGCACAGCACCGGGCCTTCCTGGCTGCCATGGGTGGCCCAGAAGTTGTCGACGTCCTCGATGCGCATCGGTTCGAGCTGGAAGCCCACGGCGCCCAGGCGATTCATCATCTGCGCCTGGCAGTCGGCGTCGACGGGGGTGACCGAGGGGCGACGGATCAGGTCGCAGGCCAGTTGAAGGGTAGGCGAGAGCTCGGCTGGGGCCGTCATGGGGAACTCCGGGGCAAGGCAAGGCGGAAAAACGAGGGGCGTTATCTTATATCAAAGCAAGGGGCCGCGCAGCGGCCCCTGCCGATCAGGTCGCCTGGGCTTCAACCACGCGGTCACTTGGCTTGGGCAGGGAAGACAGAAACGCCATCACCAATGCCGCCAGGTACGGCAACGACTGCACCAGCAGCATGGCCACCCAGAAGCGCATGTCCGAGCTTGGCAGCCCTTGTACCAGGTAGATCCCGGCCGCTGCGCCCCACAACAGCAGCATGATGAACAGCTCTTCCCGTGCTTCGGAAATCGCCACCAGCAGCCCATGGCTGTCGGCATTCTTCGGTGTGCGGAAGAACGGCATGCTGCTGGTGAAGAACCCATAGAGCACCGCCTTGGCGATGGTGTGCGACAGCGCCAGCCCCGCCAACGCAGCAGCGAAGGCATCCTTGAGGTTGACCCCCACCGCCCGGCGGTAGAGGAAGATGATCTTGCCGACCTTGAAGAAGAACAGCGCCAGCGGCGGGATGGCGAAGATCATCAGCGGCGGGTCGACCCGGTGGGGCACGATGATCATCGCCGCCGACCACAGCAGTGCGCCGACGGTGAAAAAGATGTTCATGCCATCGGCGACCCACGGCAGCCAGCCGGCCAGGAAGTGATAGCGCTGGCCACGGGTCAGCTCGCTGCCCTTGCCGCGCAGCAACGCGGCGGCGTGGTGCTTGATGATCTGGATCGCGCCGTAGGCCCAGCGGAAACGTTGCTTCTTGAAGTCGATGAAGGTGTCGGGCATCAGGCCCTTGCCGTAGCTGTTGTGGGCGTAGGCGGCCGACAGGCCTTTTTCGAAGACGCGCAGGCCCAGCTCGGCATCCTCGCAGATGCACCATTCGGCCCAGCCCAGCTCTTCCAGAACCGTGCGTCGGGTCATGGTCATGGTGCCGTGCTGGATGATCGCGTCGCGGTCGTTGCGGGTGACCATGCCGATATGGAAGAAGCCCTTGTACTCGCTGTAGCAGAGCTTTTTAAAGGCGCTTTCATGCTGGTCGCGGTAGTCCTGTGGCGACTGCACCACGGCGATTTTCGGGTCGGCGAAGTGCGGCACCATGTGCTTGAGCCAGTTGCGGTCGACGCAGTAGTCCGAGTCGATGACTGCGATCACTTCGGCATCCTTGGCGGTGTGCGGCAGCAGGTAGTTCAGCGCACCGCCCTTGAAACCGGCCAATGGCGCCACATGGAAGAACTTGAAGCGCTCGCCGAGTTTCTCGCAGTGGGCCTTGAGCGGTTCCCACACGGCCGGGTCCTTGGTGTTGTTGTCGATTACCAGCACTTCGTAATCGGGGTAGTCCAGTGCGGCGAGGGCATCGAGGGTCTGTTTGACCATCTCCGGCGGCTCGTTGTAGCACGGCACATGCACCGAGACCTTGGGTCGGTAGGCGCTGTCGCCTTGTACCGGAAGGAATTCGCGGCGACGCTTGTGTATCCACACGGCCTCGGCCAGTTCGTGGGCTTCGGTCAGCAGCACGATGAATACACCGAGTGCACCGAGCGCCAGCAGCACGCCAACGGTCAGGCTGAACCAGGTGCTGTATTGCTGGCTGTAGTCGTAGGCGATCCACACCAGCACCGACCCGCACAGGAAAGTAATGAACGTCAGGAACGTGCGGCCGCGCTGGCGCAGGGCTGAACCGTCGATGAACAGCACCATCAGGGCAATCATCGCCAGCACCACCGAGGCCACCGCCAGGGCACGCCACTGCGGAATCGCCACCACGGGGCCTTCGAAGTTGAACTTCTGCTGGCGCTCGGCGTTGTACACGCCCCAATAGGCGCCAACCGAGCCTTCATCACTGGCCTTCCACGGCTGATCATAGGCTTCGATGACGAAGTAGTTGTAGCCGCGCCGGTTGAGGGTATTGACCAGGGTCCGCAGGTAGATGGCCTGGTCCGCCTGGGTGGCGTCGGCGCCACCGCGCATGCGGCCATTGCTCGGCCAGCCGACTTCCGAGAGCAGCAGGGGTTTGCGTGGGAATTGCTGTTTCAGCTCACGTGCGCGATCAAGTACGAACTCGACCGAATCCTTCATGGGCACGAATTCCCAATAGGGCAAGATGTGCGCGGCAATCAGGTCGACATGCTTGGCTATTTCCGGGTTTTCCTTCCAGATATGCCATTGCTCACTGGTGGTCACGGGCACCTTGACCGCTGCGCGTACCCGGTCCAGGTACTTGATCAGGTTCTCGGGCGTGACCTCCTCACGGAACAACGCCTCGTTGCCGACCACCACCCGTACCACGCTGCGCGAGGTGTTGGCCAACTGGATGGCGGTGGCGATTTCACGTTCGTTGCGCTCCAGGTCCGGGCTGATCCAGATTCCCAGCGTCACCCGCAGGCCAAATTCTTCGGCCAGGCGCGGGATGTCCGCCTGAGTGCCTTCCACGGTGTAGATGCGCACGCTATCGGTCAGTTTGCTCAGCTGCTCCAGGTCCTGACGCATCTCGTCATCGCTGGGGTATTGCCCTTTCTGTGGACTTTCGCCCAGGCGAAACGGCGAATAGGAGAAGCCTGAAATCTGCTCGGGCCACGCGGGGGCGGACACCGGGCGGTTGATCAGCGCCCAGAACCCGGTGAACAAGGCAGCGATGGCCAGAACCACCACCAGGTTCAAGCCGAATTTTCGTGAAGACATGGTCGTCCAAATCTGAAAAGCGATAGGACATTAAAGCAGGGTTCGTAGTCTCTTTCCTAACGATGGAGGCCGTGAGCCCACTGGCCTATAATGCGTGCCGGTTTTTTGAGGTATGAGCATGAGCACAGAAGATCCACGCTTCGCCGGCGTTGCCCGGCTGTATGGCGACCAGGGGCTGCAACGCCTGAGCCAGGCCCATGTGGCAGTCGTCGGCATCGGCGGGGTCGGCTCGTGGGCCGCCGAGGCGCTGGCCCGCAGTGGCGTGGGCGAGATCACCCTGTTCGATCTGGACGACGTCTGTGTCAGCAACACCAACCGCCAGGCCCATGCCCTCGAAGGTCAGGTAGGGCGGCCCAAGGTCGAGGTGATGGCCGAGCGCTTGCGGGCGATCAACCCGGCGTGCACGGTGCACGCGGTGGCTGATTTCGTCACCCGCGAGACCATGGCCGAGTACATCACCGAAGCGATGGATGCGGTGATCGACTGTATCGACAGTGTGATGGCCAAGGCCGCGCTGATTGCCTGGTGCAAGCGCCGCAAGATTGCCGTGGTCACCACCGGCGGCGCGGGCGGGCAGATCGACCCGACGCAGATCCAGGTCGGCGACCTCAACAAGACCTTCAACGACCCGTTGGCGTCCCGCGTGCGCTCGACCTTGCGCCGCGATTACAACTTCTCGCGCAACGTCAGCCGCAACTATGGCGTGGCGTGTGTGTTCTCCAGCGAACAGCTGCGCTACCCCAAAGGCGATGGCAGCGTGTGCCTGCAGAAGAGCTTCGTCGGTGAGGGCGTGCGCCTGGACTGCTCGGGAGGTTTTGGCGCGGTGATGATGGTCACCGCAACCTTCGGCATGGTGGCCGCCAGCAAGGCGGTAGAAAAACTGGTGGCCGGCGCACGGCGGCCGTCGGAGCGGGTCAAGCCTGAGTAAGGCGTGGAACTTGCGGTGATCGCTTCGCGGGCAAGCCCGATCCCACAAGGACTGCGCAGCCCTTCAGATCAGCGCGGACTCTGTGGGAGCGGGCTTGCCCGCGAAGCATTCAGCGCTGTTCAACTGGCTGAAACCAGCTCCGCCATCCGCTGCAACACCGCATGCAACCCGTTGCTGCGCGATGGCGACAACTGCCGCTCCAGCCCCAGCCGGGTAAACCACTCGCGCACATCCAGCTGCGCCAGTTGGTTGCTGTCGAGCCCTTGCACCCGCAGCAGCAACAACGCCAGCAGCCCGCGCAATAACCGCGCATCGCTGCCGGCCTTGAACTGCCATTGACCCTCTTGCTGCTCAGCAACCAGCCACACCAGGCTTTCACAGCCGTGGACGCGGTTGCCTTCGGATTTTTCCGCATCGCTCAGCGGCTCCAGGCGATCGCCCATCTGCATCAGCAGCCGCGCACGCTGTTCCCAGCCGCGGGCCTGCTCGAAACGTTCCAGGGCTTCCTGGGCGGAAGAGGGCAGGCTCACCGCAGCAGCTCCAGACCCTGGTCGAGTGCCTCGAAGAAACGCTGCAGGTCCTCGCTGTCGTTGTACAGACCAAGCGACACCCGAATAGCGCCCTCCAATCCCAGCCCTTTGAGCAACGGCATGGCGCAGTGGTGGCCTGCACGCACGGCAATGCCTTGCTCGGTCAAAAGGTGAGCGATGTCGGCGTTGTGCACGCCGTCGATCACGAAGCTGGCCAGGGCCGCCTGCGGGGTACCGAGAACCCGCACGCCTTCCCGGTCGGCCAACCCACGAAGCAGGTGCTGATGCAGGCTTGATTCATGGCTTTCGACGGCCATGGCATCGAGGCTGGCCAGATAATCGAGGGTCGCACCCAGGCCGATCACCCCGGCGATCGGTGGTGTGCCTGCCTCGAACCCAAGCGGGGCGGGGCGGAAGCTGGCACTCTGGTAGTCAGCCAATTGCACCATCTCACCGCCAAACTGCCAGTGACGCAGCAGCGCCAGCGCCTGCGGGCGACCATAAAGCACGCCGACCCCTTCCGGGCCGTACAACTTGTGGCTGGAGAACACGTAGAAGTCACAATCCAACTGCTGCACATCGTGACGACCATGCACCACCCCTTGGGCACCATCGACCACGGTCAGTGCGCCTTGGGCGCGGGCATGGGCCAGCAAGGCCGGCAGTGGTTGCCAGGTACCGAGCACATTGGACAACTGGCTGACGGCCAGCACCCGTGTGCGCGGGCCGATCAGCTGCAGGGCCTGGTTGAGGTCGATGCTGCCAAGCGCGTTCACGGGCAGCACCACCAGGCGCACGTTGCGCCGCTGTGCCAGTTGCTGCCAGGGCAGCAGGTTGGCGTGGTGCTCCAGGGCGCTGACAGCAATTTCGTCCCCGGCCTCGAAGCGATGTTCCAGACCATAGGCCAGCAGGTTCAGTGCCGAGGTAGCGCCGTGAGTAAAGATGATTTGCCGCGACTCGGCAGCATTGAGCCAGGCGGCAACCTTGTCGCGGCTGGCTTCGAACGCCTGAGTCGCCAGCGCGCCGGGCAGGTGCTGGGCACGGTGCACATTGGCCGCACCGTGGCCGTAGTAATGGCTCAGGGCATCGAGTAGGGCCTGGGGTTTCTGGGTGGTCGCGGCGCTATCCAGGTACGTCTGGTGCTGCCGTTGCAGAGCGGCGATGGCGGGGAAATCGGCACGCCAGGGGGAGGGCTGGAACATGATCACGGGGCCTGGAATGAAAATCGGGTCTGGCGTGAGTGCGCCAGACCCGATCTTAACACTTCGAACCCGTGGGGGGTTTTCAGTTGTGGGCGTGCAGCGCCTCGTTCAACTCGATCGCCGATTTGTGCGTCTTGCACTCGACGGCGCCGTTCAGCGAGTTGCGGCGGAACAGCAGGTCGGTCTGGCCGGCCAGGTCACGGGCCTTGACCACTTTCACCAGCTCGTTGTTTTCGTCGAGCAGGTTCACCTTGGTGCCAGCGGTGATGTACAGGCCGGCTTCGACGGTGTTGCGGTCGCCCAGTGGGATGCCGATACCGGCGTTGGCACCGATCAGGCAGCCTTCGCCAACCTTGATCACGATATTGCCGCCGCCGGACAGGGTACCCATGGTCGAGCAACCGCCGCCCAGGTCCGAGCCCTTGCCGACGAAGACGCCCGCCGAGACGCGGCCTTCGATCATGCCAGGGCCTTCGGTGCCGGCGTTAAAGTTGACGAAGCCTTCGTGCATGATGGTGGTGCCTTCGCCGATGTAGGCGCCCAGGCGCACACGGGCGGTGTCGGCGATACGCACGCCGGCCGGGACCACGTAGTCGGTCATTTTCGGGAATTTGTCCACCGAGAACACTTCCAGCAGCTCGCCCTTCAGGCGCGCTTCCAGCTGCAGCTCGGCCAACTCGGCCAGGTCGACCGCGCCCTGATTGGTCCAGGCGACGTTCGGCAGCAGCGGGAAGATACCGGCCAGGCTCAGGCCGTGCGGCTTGACCAGACGGTGCGACAGCAGGTGCAGCTTGAGGTAGGCCTCTGGCGTCGAGCTCAAGGCTGTGTCTTCGGCCAGCAGGGTGGCGACCAGCGGCTTGTGGCTTTCGGCCAGGCGGGTCAGCAGGGCGGCCTGGGCGGCATCGACGCCTTTCAGGGCTTCGGCCAGTTGCGCGGCCTGGCCATTGCTGAAGCTGATGGCCTGGTTGCCGCCTTCATAACCGAGGATCGGCGCAACGGCGGCGACCAGCTCGGCGCTCGGTTTGAGCAGCGGTTGTGCGTAGAACACTTCCAGCCAGGTGCCCTGGCGGTTCTGGGAGCCGACACCGAAGGCCAGGCTGAACAGGGTATTGGACATGTGATTACCTCGTGCGAAATAGGGTAGGGGCTCAGGCCAGCGCGGCGGCGTACAGGTCTGGCTTGAAGCCGACCAGGGTGCGCGCGCCAAGGTCGAGCACAGGGCGCTTGATCATCGACGGCTGGGCCAGCATCAATTCGACGGCTTTGGCCTGGTCGAGGTCGGCCTTGCTGGCGTCGTCGAGCTTGCGGAACGTGGTGCCGGCACGGTTGAGGATGACTTCCCAGCCGTGTTCGTCGCACCAGCGGTTCAGGCTGTCACGGTCGATGCCTTGGGTCTTGTAGTCGTGGAATTCGTAGGCGATGGCTTTGTCTTCGAGCCAGGTACGCGCCTTTTTCATGGTGTCGCAGGCTTTGATGCCGTAGAGCGTGTGGGTCATTGTGTGCATTGAGGCCACAGGCTGCCTCAATCTCTCCATGTTCAATTGTCAGTCGCGGGATTATGCGGGAACGATGGGTTGAGCGCCACGGGTGTGCTTGCCTTGAAGTTTGCAATGCCTATGAGATCGAGCTTCGGTTACCTGGGTCAAGCGGTGCCCGGACAGACGCTGTGCGCGTTCGGCTAGCGTGGACTAAGCTCAACGACCGTCGATCCATAAAACGAAAATGACTTCGAGAGAGACGCATGCCAATTACCGATATCACCCCGTTTCGACAATTGACCCGCGCCTACACCGCGCTGCTCAATATCAATCATGCGGTCGTGAACTTTCAGACCTTGCAGCGTGATGCAATCCGCGAAGGTATGGTTGGCGTTGAGAATGCCCTCGTGGCTGTTCAGGGCGCAATTTCCGAGGCCGCCCGGCCTGCTGCCCCACCCGCCGAGTTGCCTTTGCGCGATATCGTTTTGCATGACCGGCTGGGCCTGACTCTTTTGCTCGACAACTCCTCGCTTGTGGATCGCTGCGTGATTGAGTCGGGTACATGGGAGCCTGAGCAACTGGCCTACATCGCGCAGCTGACGGAGCTGTTTCGCAAATTCGACAACCCCCTGTTTCTGGATATTGGTTCGTATTGGGGGTTGTATTCGTTCCTTGCCATGAAGTCAGGGGTCTTTGCCGAGCAGTTTGCGTTCGAGGCCGATCGGCATAATTTCTCGCAACTTCAAGCCAACCTGTTTCTAAACAAGGCGGGTGGCAGGATCACAGCGATCAACAATGCCGTTTCTGAGGCTCACGCCGTTTTGAAGTTCCGCGACAGCACCACACACCCTGAAGGTAACCGCGCGGGCGCGAGCGTTATCGGCTGGGAGGAAGGTTTTGAAGGCTATGAGGTCGACGCGATCCCGATCGATTCGGTCATTAAGCATACGGGGCGTCACATTCTGATGAAACTCGATGTGGAGGGGCACGAGGCGCAGGTGTTGCGTGGCATGAGGCAAACCGTACTGAACAACAAAGTGGTGCTGCAGGTTGAGGTCTTCGAGCAGCACGTTGATCAGGTCATGGTGGAAGTCGAGAAACTAGGGCTTCGCACGATTCACGCCATCTACCCTGACCGGTACCTGACAAACATGACCGACGCTGAATTGGGGCTTGTGTCACCTGCGGTCATGAGTACCCAGGATGCCGAAGTAGCTGCCGCGGTTTGAAACAATTTGCAGGTTGCCCGGTTGATTGTATTGAAGGGGGCAATGCCGGGTTTGGCTCTGTCTGACCCATTTGCGCTAATACGCTCCCTCCCTCCCTTCATGCCTGCCCTTGGCAGTATCATTGTGTTACATATTCGTGCGCCAGGCTCGACTATTGTGCAGGAGCCCCAGATCGCTACTCACCGCTAACATATTGTTTCAATGGCGATGATTTCGCCCGCTGTCGATTTTGATTCACAAAGGAAGCCTTCACGGATGCAGTCCGCCTATACCGTCCTTATCTTGCTGACCTTGGTCAGCGTGTCGAAACTGGTCGGGCGGATAGTGCCGCTGCCTTTGCCACTGGTACAAATCGCCGCGGGTGCGCTGCTGGCCTGGCCAACGCTGGGCCTTCACGTGGCCCTGGATCCTGAACTATTCCTCTTCCTGTTCCTGCCGCCGCTGCTGTTCGCCGATGGCTGGCGTATCCCCAAACGCGAACTGTGGCGCATTCGCGGTCCGGTTGTGGCTCTTGCCGTGGGGCTGGTACTGTTCACCGTTGTCGGTGCCGGGTACTTCATCCACTGGCTGCTGCCGAGTATTCCGCTGCCGGTGGCCTTCGCCCTCGCCGCTGTGTTGTCGCCAACTGACGCCGTGGCGGTCTCGGCCATCGCTCAGGAACGCCTGCCCACCCCGCTGATGCACATGCTCCAGGGCGAGGCGCTGATGAACGACGCGACTGGCCTGGTAACCTTCAAATTCGCCTTGGTCGCGGCCATCACGGGCGCATTTTCACTGGCTGATGCCAGCTTCAGTTTTGTCCTGGTTGCCCTCGGCGGCTTGACGGTGGGCGTTGCCCTGAGCTGGCTGATCGGCCGGCTGCGCACCTGGATGATTGCCCGCGGCTGGGATGATCCAGCTACCCATGTGGTGTTCATGTTACTGCTACCGTTCGCCGCTTATGTCTTGGCTGAACGCCTGGGCGTGTCGGGCATTCTCTCGGCGGTGGCGGCCGGGATGATGCAGAGCTGGCTTGATCTGCTGCCGCGTCAGACCAGTACCCGGTTGCTGAACCGCAGCGTGTGGTCGCTCCTGGAGTTCGCGTTCAACGGCCTGATCTTCCTGCTTCTGGGACTGCAGCTGCCAGACATCATCAAGGCCGTGGTCAGCCACGAGGCGACCGTCTGGCCAACCTTGGCCTGGCGCTGCCTGGATGTGCTGGCGATCTTCGCTGCATTGATCCTGCTGCGTTTCGTTTGGGTTCAAAGCATCTGGCGGGCGATCGGTGTGGTACGTCGCTGGCGCGGCAAGCCGGCGCTGGTGCTGATGCCCACCGCTCGTTCCTGTTGGCTGCTGACATTGGGTGGGGTACGCGGCGCTGTGACGCTGGCGGGTGTGATGTCGGTGCCATTGCTGATCGGTGCGGGTCAGGCGTTCCCTGAGCGTGACTTGCTGATATTCATCGCCGCAGGGGTGATTCTGTTGTCGTTGATCAGTGCCTGTATCGCGTTGCCAATCTTGTTGCGGGGGATCACCAAGAGCCCGGACGAGCGGCTGCATCAGGAGGTCCAGGATGCCTGGCGGCGTACGGTCGAGGCCGCGATCCATGCATTGGAGGCCGAGGAGGTAATCGATGCCAGTGCGCCACAAGATGCGGCACAGGCGACCATGGCTACCGAACTCAAGGCCAGGTTGATGGCGGAGTATCGGGATGAGCTGGATAGTTTCAATGACACGGCCGAAGCCAGGGCCCTGGCTGAACAGATGGACTTGCTCGAGCGCCGCTTGCGCTTGCGTGCGCTGCGGGCGCAGCGGCTGGAGCTGTACAACCTTCATCGCCAGCATGAAGTGGGTGATGAGGTGGTGCGGCAGGTGTTGGGGGAGTTGGATATGAGTGAGGCGAATCTGGGGGCGGTCAAATAAGTCGGCGGTGTTGCCTTCGCAGCACCGCCCGCTAATGGGCCGCAGAGCGGCCCCAGGACAATCAGCGGTTTTGCAGGAATGCGCGAATCCGCTCCGCCGCCTCGATGCATTCGGCCAATGGCGCAACCAGCGCCATGCGCACCCGGCCGGCGCCAGGGTTCACACCCTCCACTTCACGCGACAGGTACGACCCCGGCACCACGGTCACGTGCTGGGCTTCGAACAGGTCGCGGGTGAACGCGGCATCATCGCCCGGCACCTTGGCCCACAGGTAGAAGCTGCCATCCGGCCGCTGCACATCCATCACCGGCTGCAGGATATCCAACACGGCATCGTACTTGGCGCGGTACTGGTCGCGGTTCTCGCGCACATGCGCTTCGTCCTGCCAGGCGGCGATGCTGGCCAGCTGAGTTTGTACCGGCATGGCGCAGCCGTGGTAGGTGCGGTAGAGCAGGAACGGCTTGATGATGCTGGCGTCACCTGCGACAAAGCCCGAACGCAGCCCCGGCAAGTTGGAACGCTTGGACAGGCTGTGGAACACCACGCAGCGCTTGAAGTCACTGCGGCCAAGCTCCGCGCAGGCGGTGAGCAGGCCGGGTGGTGGCGCATCTTCGTCGAAATACAGCTCGCTGTAGCACTCGTCGGCGGCGATCACGAAATCGTGCTCGTCGGCCAGTGCGATCAGCTTTTTGAGGGTGTCCATCGGCACCAGTGCGCCGGTCGGGTTGCCCGGCGAGCACAGGAACAGGATCTGGCAACGCTGCCAGACTTCAGCGGGTACGGCATCGAAGTCAGGGTTGAAACCATTGTCTTCCAGACACGGCAGGTAATGCGGCGTGGCACCGGCGAGCAGGGCAGCACCTTCGTAGATCTGGTAGAACGGGTTGGGGCTGACCACCAGGCCGTCGTCCGCGCGGTTGACCACGGCCTGGGTGAAGGCGAACAGTGCTTCCCGGGTGCCGTTGACCGGCAGGATGTGGCGGTCGGCATCCAGCCAGCCAGTGGGCACGCCGAAGCGGCGTTCACACCATTGGCCGATGGCCTGGCGCAAGGCCGGCAGGCCGATGGTGCTCGGGTAGACCGCCAGCTTGTCGAGGTTGTCGGCCATGGCCTGGGCGACGAACGCCGGCGATTCGTGCTTCG
Source organism: Pseudomonas sp. NPDC090752 (assembly GCF_055584805.1). NCBI lineage: Bacteria > Pseudomonadati > Pseudomonadota > Gammaproteobacteria > Pseudomonadales > Pseudomonadaceae > Pseudomonas > Pseudomonas sp. NPDC090752. Next base: position 439,675 of record NZ_JBVJLI010000003.1, read on the forward strand.
GTTCGCCGATCGACAAGGCGATGGCGCGCTTGTCCGCCGCAGGCTTCACGCTGCCCAGCAGGGCGCGGAGTTTCTCGAACGGGTAAGGCTGCAGCTGGGTCAAGGCATGGTTCATCGGCGCAAGGTCTCGTCAATCGTCTAATCGTTAAAAGGTCACGCGGGTGGGGCTGGCGTCGCTGGCCTGGCCGGCCTGCAGCTGTTGCACGATGGCTTCCTGCAGGCGGCTGCACAGTTGCGGGTCGGACAGCGGCTGGTTGTCGGCATCGGTGATGAAGAACACGTCTTCCACGCGCTCGCCGAGGGTGGCGATCTTGGCGTTCTGCAGCGACAGGTCGAACTCCAGGAAAATTCGCCCGAGACGCGCCAGCAGGCCGGGGCGGTCGGGGGCAGTGATTTCGAGGATGGTTACCGGGCGCTGGGCATCGTTGAGGATGGTCACCTGCGGCGGGAAGTCGAAGTGCTTGAGCTGGCGCGGCACCCGACGTTGGATGATGGTCGGATAGTCCTCGGGGTTTCGCAGCGCTTCGGTGAGGCCATCGCGAATCTGTTTGACCCGCTGTGGGTTGTCGCCAATAGAGCCGCCGTCGTTGTCGAGCACGATGTAGGTGTCGAGGGTGAACTGGCTGCTCGAGGTGATGATCCGCGCGTCATGGATGTTCAGGTTGAGCTGCGACATGGCTGCCACGGTCACGGCAAAGAAGTCATGCTGATCGGGGGCATAGATGAAGATCTGCGTGCCGCCTTCGAACTCGCGCTGAGTGGTTTCCTTGATCAGCACCAACGGCCCGCCGTCGGCTGGCTGCTGAAGGATGGCGTCAGTGTGCCACGCCACGTCGGCCGCGTTGTGCTTGAGGAAGTAATCGTCGCCCAGCTGCGACCAGAGTTGTTCGACGTCGTCCGGGTCGGTGCCTTCGCGGACCAGGATGTCCAGCGCCGCGCTCTGCGTCTGGCGGATCTGCTCTTCGCGGTCCAGTGGGTTTTCCAGGCCCCGGCGCAGGGCGCGTTTGGTCTCGGTGTAGAGCTGGCGCAACAGGCTGGCGCGCCAGGAGTTCCAAAGACTGGGGTTGGTGGCGTTGATGTCGGCCACGGTCAGCACGTAGAGGTAATCCAGGCGCGTCTCGTCGCCCACGTGCAGGGCGAAGTCATTGATCACCTGCGGGTCGGACAGGTCCTTGCGCTGGGCGGTGGTCGACATTACCAGATGGTTGAGCACCAGCCAGACGATCAAGCGGCTGTCCCAGGCCGGCAGCTGGTGGCGTTCGCAGAACCGCTGCGCGTCCACCGCGCCGAGCTCGGAATGGTCGCCCTGGCGGCCTTTGCCGATGTCGTGATAAAGCCCGGCCAGGTAGATCAGCTCGGGCTTGGGCAAGCGGCCCATGAGTTTGCTGGCCAGCGGGAATTTTTCGGAAACCGGCGTGTACTGCAGTTTGCGCAGGTGCTTGATCAGGTTGAGGGTGTGCGCATCGACCGTATAAATGTGGAACAGGTCATGCTGCATCTGCCCGACGATCAGGCCGAACTCCGGCAAATAGCGGCCGAGGATGCCATAGCGATTCATCCGCCGCAGGTTGCGGTGGATACCGATTTCGCACTTGAACAGCTCGATGAACAGGCTGGTGTTGCGGATATCGTTGCGGAAGGTGTCGTCGATCAGGTGCCGGTGCTCGCGCAGCAGGCGCACGGTGTCGGCACGCACACCCTTGATTTCCGGGTGTTGGGCCATCAGCACGAAAATCTCCAGCATGGCGAACGGCGTGCGTTTGAACACATGCGGGCTGACTGCTTCGATATAACCGTCGTGCAGGCGGAAGCGCGCGTTCAGCGGCTGGGTGGTGCCGCTGTCGTCGTCGGCGAGGATCACTTCCTCGAAGTGCTGGATGATCAGGTCGCACAGCTGGCTGATGCTCATCACCACCCGATAGTACTGCTGCATGAACTGTTCGATGGCGCGCTTGGGATTTTCATCGCTGTAGCCCAGCAAAGTGGCGATGCTGCGCTGGTGGTCGAACAGCAGGCGGTCCTCGGCGCGGCCGGCGAGCATGTGCAGGGCGTAGCGTACCTTCCACAGGAAATCCTGGGAGGACGCCAACAGTTCGTTCTCGCTTTCCAGCAGGAAACCCTCGCCGGCGAGGGCATGCAGGTTCAGGGTGCCGTACTGGCGGCGGGCCACCCAGAGCACTGTCTGGATGTCGCGCAGGCCACCGGGCGAACCTTTGACATTGGGTTCGAGGTTGTATTCGGTGTCGTTGTACTTGTGGTGCCGGGCCTTGAGCTCGGCGCGCTTGGCCAGGAAGAACTCCTTGCTCGGCCACATGTGCGCGGTGCTGATCACCTCCAGCATGCGCTGGCGCAAGGCCTCGGGGCCGGCGACGGTGCGGCTTTCCATCATGTTGGTGATGACCGTCAGGTCGGCGCGCGCTTGTTCGGCGCATTCGTCGACCGTGCGTACGCTCTGACCCACTTCCAGGCCAATGTCCCACAACAGGGTCAGAAAGCGCTCGATCGCATCGCGGTACTGCTCGTGCTCGGCGGCACCGAGTAGAATCAGCAGGTCGATATCTGAATGCGGGTGCAGCTCACCGCGCCCATAACCACCGCATGCGACCAGGGCGATGCCACTGCTGTCGCCCCAGTCGAACTGCTTCCACGCCTGCTGCAGGATGTTGTCGACCAGCCAGGCGCGGTCCTCGATCAAGCGACGGATTTCACGGCCATCGCGAAAACGCTTGTCGAGCACCTCGCCCGCCTGGCGGATGGCTTTCTTGAAGGCAGGGATGGGGCTCGCCTTGAGGGCCAATTCCGCCTGGAACTGACCGGGGTCGAACAGCTCGGGGTCCACCTGGGGCATGCATCGCGTTCCTGTCTTGGAGGCCTTGGCGTGAAATCAGGCCGAGGTGCGCGGGATGGTGTCGTCCTTGCGCAGGGTGAAGATCTCGTAGCCGGTGGCGGTCACTACCAGGGTGTGTTCCCACTGGGCCGAGAGCTTGCGGTCCTTGGTGATAGCGGTCCAGCCGTCGCCCAGTACCTTGGTGTCGGCTTTGCCCTGGTTGATCATCGGCTCGATGGTAAAGGTCATGCCTTCTTTGAGTTCCATACCGGTACCGGCACGGCCGTAGTGGAGGATCTGCGGCTCTTCGTGGAAGACCTTGCCGATACCGTGGCCGCAGAACTCACGGACTACGGAGAAGCCGTTCTTTTCGGCGTGCTTCTGGATCACTTCACCGATGTCGCCCAGGCGGCAGCCCGGCTTGACCAGTTCGATGGCCTTGTACATGCATTCCTGGGTGATTTTCGACAGGCGTTCGGCCCATGCTGGCACGCTGCCGACATGGAACATGCGGCTGGTGTCGCCGTGGTAGCCGTCCTTGATAACGGTGACGTCGATGTTCAGCGTGTCGCCGTCTTTGAGCGGCTTCTCGTTGGGAATGCCATGGCAGACCACATGGTTGATCGAGGTGCAGATCGACTTCGGGTAGCCTTTGTAGTTGAGGGGGGCCGGAATGGCCTGCTGGACATTGACGATGTAATCGTGGCAAAGACGATCAAGCTCTTCGGTGGTGACACCGGGCTTGACGTGCTCTTCGATCATTTCCAGCACTTCGGCGGCCAGGCGGCCGGCGATGCGCATCTTCTCGATGTCTTCTGCGGTCTTGATGGTAACGGTCATTACAGGCTCTCTACGGCGCCGCAGGCGGCGCTAACAAACGGGAAAGGCCGGATTCTAGCAGAGCAGGGCGGCATTCTGTCGGGATAAAGCCGGACATGCTGCTGTCTATAGAAGGCATTTTGGCCTGTTTGACAGGGTGCTGCAAAAGCCGCTGACGGACGTGTGCTCAACCGGGTTCCGTTCGTTCGCGGTCTGTGGTATAAAATGCGCCGCTTTCGGGGACGACCCCGTAAGCCTAAACCCACACACGTGTCGACACGATGACCTGGGTGCCGCGAGTCCTAGGATTCGTGGTTGGTCATTGGGATACGTGGAGGCCCAACCCGACTTATCAAGGAACTATCATGTCCCAAGTCAACATGCGCGATATGCTGAAGGCCGGTGTGCACTTCGGCCACCAGACCCGTTACTGGAACCCGAAAATGGGCAAGTACATTTTCGGCGCGCGTAACAAGATCCACATCATCAACCTGGAAAAAACCCTGCCAATGTTCAACGAAGCTCTGGCTTTCGTAGAGCGTCTGGCTCAGGGCAAGAACAAGATCATGTTCGTCGGCACCAAGCGTTCCGCCGGCAAGATCGTCGCCGAGCAAGCTGCTCGTGCCGGTTCGCCATACGTTGACCACCGCTGGTTGGGCGGCATGCTGACCAACTACAAAACCATCCGTGCTTCGATCAAGCGTCTGCGCGACCTGGAAACCCAGGCCGAAGATGGCACCTTTGCCAAGCTGACCAAGAAAGAAGCCCTGATGCGTTCGCGCGATCTGGAAAAGCTGGACCGCAGCCTGGGTGGTATCAAGGACATGGGCGGCCTGCCTGATGCCCTGTTCGTGATCGACGTTGACCACGAGCGCATTGCTATCACCGAAGCCAACAAGCTGGGCATCCCGGTTATCGGCGTTGTCGATACCAACAGCAGCCCGGAAGGTGTTGATTACATCATCCCAGGCAACGACGACGCCATCCGCGCCATCGAGCTGTACATGACTTCGATGGCCGACGCCATCATCCGCGGCCGCAACAACGTTGCCGGCGGCACCGAAGTCTACGCTGAAGAAGCGGCTGCACCTGCTGCTGAGTAATAGGCGCTAGCGTCTACTTGGCACGCAAAAAGGGGGCTTTGCCCCCTTTTTGCCACCTTGAAATCCTGCTGTCAGCAACGGCCCCGCATCATGGGTCAGCTGAGATAACCACAGCGGATTCGCAGAATTGAACGCCCGTGATGAGCGGGTGGAATGGTTGAAAAACTTTCCAAGAGGATTTTGAAATGGCAGCAATTACTGCAGCGCTGGTCAAAGAACTGCGCGAGCGTACCGGCGAAGGCATGATGGATTGCAAAAAGGCCCTGGAAAAGGCCGGCGGCGACATCGAAAAAGCCATTGACGACATGCGTGCCTCGGGCGCCATCAAGGCCGCCAAAAAGGCTGGCAACGTCGCTGCTGAAGGCGCTATCGCGGTCAAGACCGACGGTCAATCCGCCGTTCTGCTGGAAGTGAACTCGCAGACCGACTTCCTGGCCCTGCAAGACGACTTCAAGAACTTCGTGGCCGAAAGCCTCGAAGAAGCCTTCGCTCAGAAGCTGACCGACGCTGCCCCGCTGATCGCCTCGCGTGAAGCTGCTCGTGAAGCCTTGGTCGCCAAGTGCGGCGAGAACGTCAACATCCGCCGCCTGGCGCGCGTTGAAGGTGATGTTGTCGGTGCTTACCTGCACGGTAACAAGATCGGTGCCGTCGTTGTCCTGAAAGGCGGTGACGTCGAGCTGGCCAAGAACATCGCCATGCACGTTGCAGCGTCGAACCCAGAGTTCCTGGATGCTTCGGAAATCTCCGCTGAAGCCATCGAGCGCGAGAAGAACGTATTCCTGCAGCTCAATGCCGACAAGATCGCTGGCAAGCCGGAAAACATCGTTGAGAACATGATCAACGGCCGTATCACCAAGTTCAAGGCCGAAGCTTCGCTGAAAGAGCAAGCCTTCGTCATGAACCCAGAAGTCAAAGTCGGCGAACTGGCCAAGAAAGCCGGTGCTGAAATCGTTTCCTTCACCTACTTCAAAGTAGGCGAGGGCATCGAGAAGCCGGTCGACGACTTCGCTGCTGAAGTTGCCGCTCAGGTAGCTGCTGCCAAGCAGTAAGACAGCCTCGTCTGTCGCCCCAAAGAGGCTGCCCGCTCACGCGCGCAGCCTCTTTGTCAAAGCGGGAGCGGCTTTCGACGCCGTTGCTCGCTGACGCAGTCGCTGCGTCACGTTAGAGTTACACGCAGGCTCAAGAGGCCCGCCAGAATTTTACAAACGCCGCAGGAGAGATTCGCAATGGCTCAGCAGGGCAGTGGTCATCAGGCTCGCTATAAACGCATTCTACTCAAACTTAGCGGCGAGGCCCTGATGGGCTCGGAAGAGTTCGGGATCGACCCTAAGGTCCTGGATCGCATGGCACTGGAAGTCGGCCAGCTGGTCGGCATTGGTGTTCAGGTAGGCTTGGTGATTGGCGGTGGCAACCTGTTCCGTGGTGCGGCGCTCAGCGCAGCCGGCATGGATCGCGTCACTGGCGACCATATGGGCATGCTGGCGACCGTGATGAATGCGCTCGCCATGCGCGACGCGCTGGAGCGGGCGAACATTACCGCCATCGTCATGTCGGCCATTTCCATGGTAGGTGTGACCGATCACTATGATCGTCGCAAAGCCATGCGCCACCTGAATGCCAAGGAAGTCGTAATCTTCGCTGCCGGTACCGGCAACCCGTTCTTCACCACCGATTCCGCCGCTTGCCTGCGCGCCATCGAAATCGATGCCGACGTAGTATTGAAAGCAACCAAGGTCGATGGTGTATACACTGCAGATCCATTCAAGGACCCGCATGCCGAGAAGTTCGATCATCTGTCCTACGATGAAGTGCTGGATCGCAAGCTGGGCGTGATGGACCTGACGGCAATTTGTCTGTGCCGCGACCACAAGATGCCGCTGCGCGTCTTCAATATGAACAAGCCCGGCGCCCTGCTCAACATCGTGCATGGCGGCGCGGAAGGAACTCTGATCGAGGAAGTTCAGAAATGATCAACGACATCAAGAAAGACACTCAGGAACGCATGGGTAAATCCATCGAGGCCCTGGGCCGCCACCTGGCAGCCATTCGCACCGGTCGTGCTCACCCGAGCATTCTGGACAGCGTCAAGGTCTCGGCCTGGGGTAGCGACATGCCGCTGAACCAGGTCGCCGCCATCACCGTCGAAGATGCGCGTACCCTGAAAATTGTCGCCCACGACAAGAACCTGAGCGCAGCCATCGAGAAGGCGATCCTGACTTCCGATCTGGGACTGAACCCGTCCAGCGCCGGCACCACCATTCGCGTGCCGATGCCAGCCCTGACCGAAGAAACCCGCAAGGGCTATACCAAGCAGGCTAGCGGCGTTGCCGAAGACGCCAAGGTTGCCGTGCGCAACGTGCGTCGTGATGCCCTGGCCGACCTGAAGAAGCTGACCAAGGACAAGGAAATCAGCGAAGACGAAGAGCGTCGCGCCGCTGACGAGATCCAGAAGCTGACCGACAAGTTCGTCGCTGAAATCGACGCTGCTTACAAAGCCAAGGAAAAGGACCTGTTGGCCGTCTAAGGCCGAGGTTTTTTAATGGAAAAGACCAAGCTGGCGGCACCCTCTTCGGTGCCGCGTCACGTCGCGATCATCATGGATGGCAATAATCGCTGGGCGAAGAAGCGCCTGCTGCCCGGCGTTGCCGGGCACAAGGCCGGCGTCGATGCCGTGCGTGCGGTGATTGAAGTCTGCGCCAAGTCCGGGGTCGAAGTACTGACCCTGTTCGCCTTCTCCAGCGAGAATTGGCAGCGTCCGGCCGAAGAGGTCGGAGCGTTGATGGAACTGTTCTTCTCGGCACTACGTCGCGAGGCCAAGCGCCTTAACGAGAACAACATCAGCCTGCGCATCATTGGTGACCGTTCGCGTTTCCACCCAGATCTACAGGCCGCTATGCGTGAGGCCGAGGCACTGACTGCCGGCAATAATCGCTTCATTCTACAGATCGCCGCCAACTATGGTGGTCAGTGGGATATTGCCCAGGCAGCGCAACGGCTGGCACGTGAAGTACAGGCCGGCCACCTGCGCCCCGATGACATCACGCCAGGCCTGCTGCAGACTTGTCTGGCCACGGGCGAGCTGCCGTTGCCGGATCTGTGCATCCGCACGGGCGGCGAACACCGCATCAGCAACTTCCTGCTGTGGCAGTTGGCCTACGCCGAACTGTACTTCTCCGACCTGTATTGGCCGGATTTCAAACACGAGGCCATGCGCAATGCCCTGGCCGATTTCGCTTCGCGCCAGCGCCGCTTCGGTAAGACCAGCGAGCAGGTCGAGGCTGGAGCTCGTGCTTAATGCTTAAACAACGCATCATTACCGCGCTGATCCTGCTGCCGATCGCGCTGGGTGGTTTCTTCCTGCTCAATGGTGGGGATTTCGCCCTGTTCATCGGCTTCGTGGTCACGCTCGGTGCCTGGGAGTGGGCGCGTCTGGCTGGGCTGATGGCCCAGCCGCTGCGCATCGCCTACGCCGCTGTGGTCGCCGGGGCGCTGATGCTGCTCTACCTGATGCCCGATCTGGCGCCCTGGGTGCTCGGTGCTTCTGTGATCTGGTGGGGGCTGGCCACCTGGCTGGTGCTGACCTATCCGCGCAGCAGCGAGCTGTGGGCCAGCGCCGCCTGCCGCCTGTTGATCGGCCTGCTGATCTTGCTCCCGGCTTGGCAGGGCTTGGTGCTGCTCAAGCACTGGCCGCTGGGCAATTGGCTGATTCTCTCGGTCATGGTGCTGGTGTGGGCTGCCGACATTGGCGCCTACTTCTCCGGCCGTGCCTTTGGCAAACGCAAGCTGGCGCCGCAGGTCAGTCCGGGCAAAAGCTGGGAAGGCGTGTACGGCGGCCTGGTAGTCAGCCTGGTGATCACCCTGGTGGTCGGCATCAGCCGCGACTGGGGAGTCGTCCAGATTCTGCTGGGACTGGTGGGGGCCGCTCTGGTGGTCATGTCTTCGGTAATCGGTGACCTGACCGAGAGCATGTTCAAGCGCCGCTCCGGTATCAAGGACAGCAGTAACCTGCTTCCGGGGCATGGCGGGGTGCTCGACCGAATCGACAGCCTCACCGCAGCCATCCCGATCTTCGCCGTGCTGTTGTGGGCTGCCGAATGGGGTGTGATGTGAGTGCGTTGCAGCGCATCACCGTATTGGGCGCCACCGGCTCGATCGGCCTCAGCACGCTGGATGTGATCGCTCGCCATCCCGAGCGCTATCAGGTCTTCGCGTTGAGCGGTTACTCGCGTATCGACCAACTGCTGGCCCTGTGCGTGCTGCATCGCCCGGCCTATGCCGTGGTGCCCACTGGCGAAGCCGCCGTGCGCTTGCGTGCAGGCTTGGTCAGCGCTGGGTGCGCCACTGAAGTGCTGGAAGGGGAGGCGGGGCTCTGCGAGGTCGCGTCCGCCCCTGAAGTTGATGCAGTCATGGCCGCCATTGTTGGCGCTGCCGGCCTGCGCCCGACCTTGGCCGCTGTCGAGGCAGGCAAGAAGGTGTTGTTGGCCAACAAGGAGGCGCTGGTGATGTCCGGCGCGCTGTTCATGGAGGCCGTGCGGCGCAATGGTGCCGTGTTGCTGCCGATCGACAGCGAGCACAATGCGATCTTCCAGTGCCTGCCTGGCGACTATGAGCGAGGCTTGAGCCAGGTGGGGGTGCGTCGCATTCTGTTGACCGCCTCGGGTGGCCCGTTCCGTGAAACGCCGCAAGCAGCCCTTGCCGATGTCACGCCAGAGCAGGCCTGTGCCCATCCGAACTGGTCCATGGGTCGAAAGATTTCAGTGGACTCGGCGAGCATGATGAACAAGGGCCTGGAGTTGATCGAGGCTTGCTGGCTGTTCGATGCGGCGCCGGCCAAGGTCGAGGTGGTGGTGCATCCGCAGAGCGTGATCCATTCGCTGGTGGATTACGTTGACGGTTCGGTGTTGGCCCAGTTGGGCAACCCTGACATGCGCACGCCCATCGCCAATGCGCTGGCCTGGCCAGAGCGAATCGATTCCGGGGTCGCTCCCCTGGACCTGTTCGCCATCGCCCGTCTGGATTTCCAGGCGCCCGATGAAGTGCGCTTCCCGTGCTTGCGGCTGGCACGGCAGGTTGCCGAAGCTGGCAACAGTGCGCCGGCGGTGCTCAATGCGGCCAATGAGGTCGCGGTCGAGGCGTTTCTCGAGCGGCGTATCCGCTTCCCCGAGATCGCGGGTATGATCGAACAGGTGCTGGAGCAGGAACCTGTGGTCCCAGTACCATCGCTGGATGCGGTGTTTGCCGCCGACCAGCGCGCCCGGGAACTGTCACGTGAGTGGCTGAGGCGCCACGGCCGTTGATTGCCACCGGCCTTGAGTTTGTACGAAAAGTCGTTCCGCTGAACGTCATTCGGAGAAAGACATGACTGCGCTGTACATGATTATCGGCACCCTGGTGGCCCTGGGTGTACTGGTGACTTTCCACGAATTCGGGCACTTCTGGGTGGCCCGGCGTTGCGGCGTGAAGGTGCTGCGCTTTTCGGTGGGCTTCGGCCCAGGCCTGTTGCGTTGGCATGATCGCCACGGCACCGAGTTCGTGGTGGCGGCTATCCCCCTGGGCGGTTATGTCAAGATGCTCGACGAGCGCGAGGGCGAAGTGCCGCCAGCGTTGATCGAGCAGTCGTTCAATCGCAAGTCGGTGCGTCAGCGCATCGCCATCGTCGCCGCCGGGCCGATTGCCAACTTCCTGTTGGCCATCGTCTTCTTCTGGCTGCTGGCCATGCTGGGTACCCAGCAGATCCGCCCGGTGATCGGCGCGGTCGAGTCAGGCAGCCTGGCAGCCTCGGCTGGCTTGGTTGCTGGCCAGGAAATTGTATCCATCGATGGCAAGTCGACCAACGGTTGGTCGGCGGTCAATCTGCAACTGGTCCGCCGCCTGGGCGAGAGTGGCACCCTGCAGGTAGGTGTGCGCGATGAGGGCGCGACTGCCGAGCGTCAGCTGCAGGTCAAGCTCGATAGCTGGCTCAAAGGCGCGGACGAGCCCGATCCGATTCAATCGCTTGGCTTGCGCCCATGGCGCCCGGCCGTCGAGCCGGTGCTGGCCGAGATCGATCCAAAGGGGCCCGCCGCCGCTGCCGGGCTGAAGTCCGGTGACAAGCTGCTGGCCCTCGATGGCGTGGCGCTCAGCGACTGGCAACAGGTAGTAGACAGTGTGCGTGCCCGCCCTGAAGCCAAGGTCGTGGTCCGCGTCGAGCGTGATGGCGCAGCCCTGGAGGTGCCGGTCACCCTGGCCCGCAAGGGTGAGGGCAAGGCCGCCGGTGGTTACCTGGGTGCCGGCGTGAAAGGTGCCGAATGGCCCGCCAGCATGCTTCGCGAGGTCAGTTACGGGCCGCTCGATGCCGTGGGAGAGGGGCTTTCGCGCACCTGGACCATGAGTGTGCTGACCCTAGAATCGCTGAAGAAAATGCTGTTCGGTGAGCTCTCGGTAAAAAACTTGAGCGGACCGATAACCATTGCTAAAGTGGCGGGCGCTTCGGCCCAGTCCGGCGTGGGGGACTTCCTGAACTTCCTCGCCTACCTGAGCATAAGCCTGGGGGTTCTTAACCTGCTGCCCATTCCAGTATTGGATGGGGGGCATTTGCTGTTTTACCTGGTCGAGTGGGCGCGCGGTCGTCCGCTGTCTGATCGGGTTCAAGGTTGGGGGGTCCAGATCGGTATCAGTTTGGTCGTAGGGGTGATGTTGCTCGCCCTGATCAACGATCTGGGTCGACTATAAAAGCTTCGCATTGCGAACCTGCCGCTTTTTCGCGGCAGGTTGTTTATTGCCAGTTGGAATAAAAGGACTTCATGAAACGTCTGCTGCTAACTGCGGTCCTCTCCGCACTGATGATCGCTGAAGTTCACGCCGAGTCCTTCACCATCTCCGATATTCGTGTCAACGGCCTGCAGCGGGTATCCGCCGGCAGCGTGTTCGGCGCCTTGCCCCTGAACGTGGGCGACCAGGCCGATGACCGGCGCCTGGTGGATTCGACCCGTTCGCTGTTCAAGACGGGCTTCTTCCAGGATATCCAGCTGAGCCGCGACGGCAATGTCCTGATCATCAATGTGGTCGAGCGCCCGTCGGTGTCGAGCATCGAGATCGAAGGCAACAAGGCGATCAGCACCGAAGACCTGATGAAGGGCCTGAAACAGTCCGGCCTGGCCGAAGGCGAGATCTTCCAGCGCGCCACACTCGAAGGTGTGCGTAACGAGCTGCAGCGCCAGTACGTGGCCCAGGGCCGCTATTCGGCCGAGGTCGACGCCGAGGTGGTGCCGCAACCGCGCAACCGCGTGGCGTTGAAGATCAAGATCAACGAAGGCACCGTCGCTGCCATCCAGCA